>JALEMI010000060.1 GCA_022768325.1 Bacteroidales bacterium | reverse complement strand
AAATCTCGAAATCTCGAAATCTCGAAATCTCGAAATCTCGAAATCTCGAAATCTCGAAATCTCGAAATCTCGAAATCTATTAAATCGTCGCAACATTTTAATAACATCATGCTTAACATTCGTCATCATGCCACTCTTGGTGAAAGATGTTGAGATTCAATGGCTGTCCCATTCTTTTAGAATGTTGCGCATATTCTTAGGAATCGTATCTATTTGGCTATTATACGATGTCTTTGCAGGAATAGACTTCAAGCTCAGCAACAATCATATCCTGTCTACAGCCTGCAACTACTCATTTTTTATTTATCTCTTCCATGTGCCGACATTAAACGTCCCACGCAAAATCATTGTAGCAATTTTGGGCAAAACTTCATTTGGATACCTCACGTCTTACCTTCTGTCACCATTTATCTTCGCTACGGTGGCTATCATAATTGGGATTCTTCTCCGCCGTTACGCTAATAAGCTGTTCTGCATAATGACGGGCGGACGATAGAACCATTTCTTCCTATCCGTAAATACTCACATTTTTTGCTCCCCTACCCCCATGAAAGTCTCCATAGCCAACCCGATATATGACGCCGTCTTCAAGTTCCTCATGGAGGACGAGAGGGTGGAGGAGCACGCCGCAAGGTACGGGCTGCCCATGACTGTCCAAAACCTGCTGCGCTCCGTGATGTCGGCAGAGGATGTGGCAAAGACCACGGGGTGACTGTGGAGGAGGTTGGGGAGATTGCGGGAGATTAGCCGCTAAAGAAGACGGTAAACCCCGCAACAGACGAGGTCTTGCGGGGTTTGGGGGTGAGATGCAAAGTTGCCCTTGCTATTTCTTCTTTTGGACTGAGTAGCCGAATTTTCCAAGCATCTGGCCGACGGAATAATACTTGCCGTGGCTGTAGCAGATGGGTTTGGCTTTCTCAAGCTCGAAGGCACCCGTGGACGGGTCGACGTATTTGTCGTCTACCCTTACACCCGTCACTTCGGCAATGAACATATCGTGAGTGCCGAGCTCGATGACCTGCGTCACCTTGCACTCAATTGACACGGGGCTTTGCGCGATTCCTGGGGCGGCTACGGTGTATGACTTTGTTGGCGTGAGGCTCATGGCCTCCCACTTATTGACGTCGCGTCCGCTCTTGACACCGCACCAGTCTGTGGCGCGGGCGAGTTCTTCGGTTGTGAGGTTGATGACGAACTCACGGGTGCGGCTTATTATGGCATGAGAATGCCTCTCCTTGCGAACGGAGATGCTGACCATGGGCGGGGTGGAGCATATAGTGCCAGCCCATGCGACGGTTATGATGTTATAATTCTCGGGAGCGTCGCCGCAGCTCACCATTACTACGGGTAGCGGATAGAGCATATTGCCCGGTTTCCAAGAGAGATTGGCCATGTTGATTTCCGTTACTTCTGATTACTTGATTTCCATGTGGTCTTCGGTTGTCACCTTCTCGCAATAGTGGCATTTGAGTTCAAGCGGCGACCTGCTTACGACCGTGAAACGGGTCAAGACGTCCTCGTGGTTCGTTATGCACTTGGGATTGAAGCAGCGGACGTAACCCGCAATCTCGTCGGGCAGCGAGACGACCCTTTTCTCGACGACTTTGTAGTCTTTTATTATGTTGAGCTTTGCCTCTGGAGCGACGAGCGCAATCTTGTTGATCTCGTCATCTTCAAAGAAACGGTCTGCCACCTTGATGATGCTCTTGCGTCCGAGCTTCTTGCTTTCGAGGTTTGTTCCGAACGTTATGGCGTTAGGAATCTTTTCGAGACCGAGGATGGAGATTACCTTAAAAAGGTTTTTTGCTGGGATATGGTCAATGACGGTGCCTTCCTTTATGGCACTCACTTTCAGCTCTTTATTGTTGTTTTCCATGATGAATCAAGATGAGAAATTACTCCTTTGCGCCCAAAATTGCGGAGATGATGGCCATTCGGGTAAACATACCGTTGCGAGCCTGGTCGAAGAAATAGGCCTTGGGGTTCTGATCCACGTCGGTTGAAATCTCCCCTACGCGAGGGAGGGGGTGGAGGATTCGCATATTGTCCTTGCTCACGGCGAGCATATCGTTGTGGAGGACGTAGGTGTTCTTGACCCTCTCGTATTCGAGCAAATCGGAGAACCTCTCCTTTTGGACACGCGTCATGTATAGAATGTCGGCAATGGGGAGGACATGGGCCATATCGCTATGCTCCTCGTAGCAGATGCCCTTCTCGTCGAGGAAATCCTTGTACTCCTGCGGCATACGGAGCTCGTCGGGGGCGACGAAATAGAAAGTGGGGTTGAAATAGCTCATAGCCATAATGAGCGAGTGGACGGTGCGGCCGTACTTGAGGTCGCCCACCATGGCTATTTTGAGGTCTTGGAGCGTCCCCTGCGTCTTGCGGATGGAATACATATCCAGGAGCGTCTGCGAGGGATGCTGATTGGCACCGTCGCCCGCATTGACGATGGGGACCGAACTCTGCTCGGAAGCGTAGCGGGCAGCGCCCTCCAAGGGGTGGCGCATGACAATCAGGTCGGCGTAGTTGCTGACCATTTTGATGGTGTCCTTGAGAGTCTCGCCTTTTGTGGTGGACGTGGCGTTGACATCAGAGAAGCCTATGACCCTGGCTCCCAACCTGTTCATGGCCGTCTCGAAGCTGAGCCTCGTGCGAGTCGAGGGCTCAAAAAAAAGACTTGCTATGATTTTCCCGGTCAGGATGGGTTGGTTAGGGTTGGCCTCAAAATCGGCGGCGAGGTCCAAAATCCGCAGCATTTCATCTTTGCTAAAGTCGTTGATGGAGACAAGGCTCTTGTTCTTAATCATGCTGTTATAGTGTTAATGCCATCGGAGATACAAATTTATAATTTAGCGGGGCTGGTGAGGCGCGAGAGGCATTAAAAAGTTTTGCATGGGCAACTTGGCGATATTTTCACTATTTTAGGTTTTTGTATGGACAAACTTAGAATACCCCCCCTAATCGGGTTAAGCATCGCCTCGCTTATTAGCATTTTTGCCGAGGTTGCTGAGGCTCAGACCGTAGCCGAAAACAGCATCGCCATGCATAGGGTTGTCCTCCCATCTCCAGAACACCCCTCCCTCACAACGAAACAATCTGCCGCGCTCTTTGCCACGCGGACACCCGCCGAGGGCGGTTTCGAAGCCGACGACATGACCGTCTTGACGGACGGCACAGCCACATGGTGCGAGATGTTCGTCAGCCCATCGGCATACAGCATGAGCCTATGTCTGAGCGACATAAGCATCCCCTCGGGCGGCGAAATCACAGTATGCGACACCCTCGGGACGGACACCAAAACAGTATGGATGTCCGACGGGGCAAGTGAGGCCATCACACCAACCATATTCTCGTCCGCCATCGTAATCCGATACGTAGGGCCGGCGTCTCCCCTACCCTCTTTCCGCATCACAGCCGCCAACTGCGGTTTTCGCCCAATAGGTCAAACCGAGACACGGGGCAGCAACAAAGCGGTTGGCGTATATGGAGCGTCGGACGAATGCGAGATTCCCGCCATGTGCGGCCCTGCGAGCAAAGAACACATCCGAAGCGTATGCCGCCTAATCTTGAACGGCGCACTGCTTGGAACGGGGACCCTTGTTAACAACACGGCTGAGGACCGTTCGCCGCTCGTCTTGACCTCCGCACACGTTGTGGACGACACTACGCTGGTGAGTTGCGAAGCCCTCTTCAATTTTGAGGAACCTGTTTGCGAAAACGGATTCTCCATATACAACAACGGCACGGAGACCATAAGCGGCGCGACAATTGAGGCCTTCGACGTCGGGGTTGACATGGCTGTCTTGAAACTCTCGCAGTCGCCGTCAATGAACTCCGCGCCGTACTGGATGGGCTGGAGCCGCGCCTCGACGGTAAGCCCTGACGAAATGCTGACGTGCGTACACCACCCGATTGGCGACGTCAAGAAGGTATCTACAACACTTGGCGCAGCGGGCCTCGCGTCGTACTCCTTAGCGACAAACGCCCTTGGAGAGAAAATGACAGCCGCCTCGCACTGGCTCGTTGACCTTTGGGAGACGGGGACAACGGAGGGCGGCTCGTCAGGCAGCGCACTCGTGACGAGCGACAACCTCATCTTGGGCGGACTGACGGGCGGCAGAGCCACCTGCAAAACGCCGAAGTATGACTACTACTGGATGATGTACAAGGCTTGGAACGCAAAGTCGCACGGATATAAAACCCTCGGCGAGGTGCTCGACCCATTGGGACTTAACCCCCAATCGCTCAACGGATTGAACTACGAGCAAAACGGGTATGAGATTGGCACGGACGCCAACTTCGCCCCTGCCGACGGCATTTTCTCAGAGTATGAGGTCACGACCGACGGCACAACAGGCTTCATCCAGCCCATAACATCGCCCGCCACACGAACCTATTGGACCATAGGCATCAACGCCGCAAGCGCAAACACATTGTCGAACAATTCGACCGTAAAAATTGGCGTAACGACAAGCCAAACGGACACGCCGACCCAATGGGCATCGGTGCGCCTGAAGCTCCTGATGTCGTCGGGCAGCGTAGTGGTGGCCCTGCCATCACCAGTGACAGTCAAGAGCGGGGACAAGATTTACGTCCACATCACGACAGCCAACTTCGGGAGCAGCGACGAGATAAGCCTCCTCACAGCCAAAGCCAGCGGCGACTACGCGATAGTGTCGGAGAACGGGAGCAAAACCACCATTGAAGGCGAATGCATCGCCCTGAACACCATATTCACAGGCAACGCCGACACCGCCCTCACCCAAATAAGCAACCATCGGCTAAAAATCCGAATGGCGGACGGAGAGGCGACTCTCTACGGGGCAGCCATGCGGCTCGTGGCCGTATACGACCTCAAGGGGCAAAACGTATGGAACATGGAGGCCGAGGGGCGCACGGAGGTGGCGGTCGGGATGTGCGGAATGCCATCGGGACTGTACATTGTCCGCGTACTCCTGGAAGACGGGACCCAGAAACAATTTAAAGTGTTAAACAATTAGCATCCAAACACATAGGCTTATGAAAAAGAGACTGCTGACGGCCATTGCCGCAGCCATTGGCACAGCCCTCACCGTCGCAGGATGTAGCGGCGGCGAAGACGTGAAAAACTATAAGGTGGAGATAGTGACCCCATTCGGCTCAATGAAGGCCCGCCTGTATGACGACACGCCACTGCACCGCGACAACTTCATGAAACTCGTGCGCGCCGGGGAATATGACTCCCTACTGTTCCACCGCGTGATACGCAGCTTCATGATTCAGGGTGGCGACCCCGTCTCGCGCCACGCCAACAGGGACACGGAGATAGGCAACAACAGCATTGGCCCCGACATCCCCGCCGAAATTGTATATCCCGCCCACTTCCACAAGCGCGGCGCACTGGCCGCAGCCCGCGAGCCGGACAGCGTCAACCCCGAGCGCAAGAGCAGCGGAAGCCAGTTCTACATTGTACAAGGTCGATTGCAGAGAGAGCATGAGCTGGGCGAATATGAGACAATCCACAACAACAAAGTTCGCTCGCAGATATATAAGGAGATCATGAAGTTTTACACCGACTCGCTCCAAATGCTTCAAGACAAGGGCGACGCCGATGCTCTGAGCGAAATGCAATTCCGAATTGTTGAGAAAGTGGAAGAGCTGGGGCATGAGCGCGGCCTAATGATGACAATTCCCGAGGACGTGAAGTCCGTATATCGCGAGTTTGGCGGAGTGCCGCATCTTGACATGGAGTACACCGTCTTTGGCGAAGTGTATGAGGGCCTCGACATAATAGACTCCATTGCCTCGCTTGCCGTGATTCCGCCACGGATGCGCCCTGGGCGCGACACATGGATGGTAATCCGCGAAATTAAGGAGTAAAGCCATGGGAATCAGAAAGATATGCATTGCCATAGCCATTACCCTGTTGGCAAGCATAAACTGGGAGAGCGCGGCTCAGACGGTTCGTTTTGAGATTGTGACGAACATGGGCACGATGCGCGGATTCCTCTATGACGACACCCCCGGACACAGGGACGCCTTTGTCAAGTTGGTCAAAGAGAAACACTTTGACGGGACGCTCTTCTACCGCGTCGTGAAAGACTTCGTGATTCAGGGCGGCTCGTCGGACAGCCGCAACGCCCGCCCGGGTCAGCACATTGGCTATGGCGACGAGGCCGTGAATATCGATTCGGAATTTACGCCCAAGTGTTACCACAAGTATGGCGCATTGTGCGCCCCGCGTCAGCCCGACAAAGTCAACGTGTTCAAGACATCGGACGTGTCGCAATTCTACATTGTCCGCGGGCGCGTATATACCGACGAGTTCCTGACCAAATATGAGCAGAGCATAAACATCCCCATCCGCAACGCGCTGAAAAAGCAGTACTACACGCCCTACAAAGCCGAGCTGGAAGCCCTGAAAGAGACTGACCCTAAGGCATATAAGGCCAGGATGCGCGAGATTCGCGACCAGATAGAGATGGAATACCGAGTATCGAAATACAAGAAGATTACCGACGAGCAGCGCGCAGACTACACCACCATAGGCGGCGCCCCTCAGCTTGACAATGAATACACGGTTTTTGGCGAGATTACGGAGGGGCTTGACGTTCTCGTCAAGATAAACAACATGAAAGTGGACGCGAACTCCCGCCCCCTGAAGGACGTGAAGATGACCGTCCGCATCCTCTGACTCAGCCCCCACACAATCCCCACAACTTAAGACGCAGCCACCGTGAGAAAAAAGCCAGAATATCCCCGTCCCGTAGTCATCAAGGCCAACGATGACGACACCGTACAGATTAAAAGCGTCGAGCCGCTCAACTGGTGGGTCGGCATGGCGGAGCCCGTCGTGACGCTGACCATCCACGGACACAACGCCGGACTGACACGCCCGCAGATTAAGGCCAAAGGCGTGAACATCGTAGGAAGCCACACCACGGACAGCGCAAACTACCTCTTTGTAGACATTGCCATTGGGCCTGAGGCGGAGCCTGTTTTTTTTGACATCGTCCTGACGCGAGGCGGGAACGCCGTGGCAAGTCACCCATACGAGCTTATGAGACGGCGGCCTGCCGTCGTGCCTCGCGGACTCTCTGGGCATGACACCATATACCTGGCCATGGCCGACCGCTTTGCCCATGCGGACACAACGCCCCCGGCTGTGACGACGCGTGAAAAGATTGACCGCCGGAAACCTTACGGGCGGCATGGCGGCAACCTGCGCGGCACGGCGGCTCACGCCGACTATCTCCATAAGATGGGAGCCACGGTCCTGTGGCTTACGCCCGTCTTCACCTCTGACCAAGACGAGCAGAGCTATCACGGCTACGCCACGACAGACTATTACGCCATTGACCCGCGCCTCGGGACGTTGGCGGACTATAAGATGCTCAGTGCCAGCCTGGCGCAATGGGGAATAAAGCTCATCATGGACATCGTGGTAAACCACTGCGGCACGCGCCACACGTGGCTTACCGACGCCCCGAGTTCGCTGTGGTTCAACAGCTGGGACTGGAAGCCCGAGCCGACCAACTACCGCCCCGGCGTGGCTGTGGACATCCACGCCTCGGAATATGACCGCCGAAGGACAGTAGAGGGTTGGTTTGACGTGAGCATGGCGGACCTCAATATGGCGGACCCTCTCGTCCGGACATACATGGCCGAAGCGGCGATATGGTGGGTTGAGACGGCAAGCCTTGCGGGCATACGCGTCGACACGTTCCCCTACGCCGACGCGGAAGGGACGCGATGGTGGGTGAAACGCCTGCTGCGCGAATATCCCGACCTCGGGATTGTGGGCGAGACGTGGGTGGGCAGCACGACACTTACCGCCGCATGGCAAGGGGATGTCCCCTTGCTGATGGACTTTCCGCTTCAGGAGGCCATGTGCCGCGCCTTCACCGAGGGATTCAGTTATGGGGCTGGGGCTTTGCGGCTCTACGACGTAATTGCCAACGACAGGGCTTACGCCGACCCCAACGCGCTGATGATATTTGGCGACAATCATGACACAGGGCGGCTCTTGACACGCCTTGGCGGCGACATTGGCGCACTGCACCTGGCTCTGACGTTCCTGATGACGACACGCGGAATACCGCAGATACTCTACGGCACGGAAGTGCTGATGGACGGAGACTCGGACCGCGGACACGCCGAGATACGCCGCGACTTCCCAGGAGGATGGGCGACGGACAAAGAGGATTGGTTTGGAGTGGCGACATCGAACGACGACACGCAGCTGAAAGGGCGTGACGCGGAACGCAGGGAGACATTCCGCCTAATGGGCAAACTGGCGGAGCTGCGCAAAAAGAGCAAAGCAATTGCGCACGGGCGGCTGATCCACTTCTTGCCGACCGACAACGTATACGTCTACTTCCGCATTGCGGACGGCGAGACCATTATGACCATACTCAACATGAGCCAAAAGAACGTGACGCTGAACATTGAGAAATTTGCGGAGCTGACGGGCGAGACGCTCTCGGGCGTTGACATACTGACGGGCAAAAAGTATCGCAGAGTGACGCGTATAAAGATTGACGCCCGCAAAGCAAGAGTGATAGAGATTGGGGCATGAGGCAAGAATGCGCCCCGACAGAGGGCAACGCGGACTGATTGAACATTCTACAAAGCGCAGTTTCGAGGGTATGAAACAGTAGAAATATTCTGTGAGAATTTTAGAAATGGAATAATAACCCAAAGCAACGGCAAATATTAGGACAGAAAGCAAGAGACCGATATATTTGCAACAACAAGATGAGGGAAGAGAACCTCACCGGAAACAAGAACAAGTAAAAAAACACAGATACCATGACAAAGATTGCGCAAAAGCTGACCGACCTTATCGGTAACACCCCCCTCCTCCAACTCAACAGCTACGGCAAGAGCAAAGGTGTCGCAGCGAACGTGATAGCCAAACTCGAATACTTCAACCCCCTCGGCAGCGTCAAGGACCGCATTGCCTTCGCAATGATTGAGGACGCCGAGGCAAAGGGCCTCCTTAAGCCAGGAGCCCTGATCGTGGAGCCTACATCGGGCAACACGGGCGTGGGCTTGGCATTCGTGTCGGCCGTGAAGGGCTATAAGCTCATCTTGACGATGCCGGAGACCATGAGCGTTGAGCGTCGTAACCTGCTGAAGGCACTTGGCGCGGAGCTTGTGCTCACCCCAGGCGCAGAGGGCATGAAGGGCGCAATTGCCGCCGCAGAGAAGATCCGCGACGAGAACCCCGGCTCATTCATCCCCCAGCAGTTTGAGAACCCCGCCAACCCAGCGGCACACATCAAGACGACGTCGGAAGAGATTTGGCGCGACACGGAAGGCAAGGTGGACATCTTCGTGGCCGGCGTAGGCACTGGCGGCACGGTGAGTGGCGTTGGTCGCGGCCTCAAAGCCCACAACCCCAACATCAAGGTCGTAGCCGTAGAGCCGGCATCGTCGCCCGTACTCTCTGGCGGCAAGAGCGGCCCTCACAAGATTCAGGGCATTGGCGCAGGCTTCGTGCCTAAGACCTTCGACCGCGAGATTGTAGACGAAATCGTGACCGTAGAGAACGACGACGCCATCCGCACGAGCCGTGAGCTGTCTAAGAAAGAGGGTCTGCTGGTAGGCATCTCCGCCGGCGCAGCCGCATTTGCCGCAACCCAACTCGCATTGCGCCCCGAGAACAAGGGCAAGAACATCGTAGTCTTGTTGCCCGACACTGGCGAGCGTTACCTCTCCACGGTCCTCTACGCTTTCAACGAATATCCACTCTAAAACTCTGAAGATAGTCGCAGAAATTTGGCGCAGCGACTGAAAAAGCCCTCGGGAAGGTCTGACTTTCCCGAGGGCTTGATGTTTTTAGTGGCGTTCAAACGGTGTTTGAAGGGCGTTTGAAAGGCGTTAAAACAGCGGAAACTATTTCTTCTTACGGCCGCCTTTTTTCTTTGAGCCGTCGCGCCCCTTGGCCTTGCGGCGGTCGAGGACACTCTTGGGCGGGATTCCACCACTATCTCGACGACCGCGCCCATGACCGCTCTTCCCTCCACGTCCGCCAATAGAGGCCGCCTTCTTGGGCGCGGCATCGGCGTGGCTGAGGGCGGCTTGCTGCTGAATCTTGAGGAGATTGCCGCCGGCGGCGAGGACCTTCTGGTTTTGAATCTCGATGCTCGTAAGAGGCGAGCCGGCAATGGCCATGTCTATTTGCTTCTTCTCCAGATTGGCGTTGGCAATACGTACCCGGATTTGGTCGCCGAGGCGGTAACGCTTGCCCGTGTTCTTGCCCACGAGGCTGTAGCTCTCCTCGTCGAAGGTGTACATATCGTCGTCCATGTCGCGGACTGAGACCATGCCTTCGCACATATTCTCGTTAATCTCGGCATAGAGGCCCCACTCGGTGACACCCGAGATGTGGGCGTCGAACTCCTCGCCAAGGCGTTCGAGGAGGAACTCGCACTGCTTGTACTTGATGGAATCGCGCTCAGCCTCGGCGGCAAGCACCTCGCGCTCGGAGCAGTGCTTGCACTTGTCCTCGTAGGCATCGGCATTGGCGCTATTGCCCCCGTTCATGTAGCTGAAGAGGAGGCGGTGGACCATCATGTCGGGATAGCGTCGGATGGGGCTTGTGAAGTGGGTATAGTACTCGAAGGCGAGGCCGTAGTGGCCGATATTGTTGGTGGTGTATGCGGCCTTGGCCATAGTGCGGAGTGCGAGAACCTCAACAAGCTCCTGCTCACCCTTTCCCTTGACCTCGCCGAGAACGCGGTTTACGGCGTTGCTGATAGACTCACCCTTCTTGGGGGTGGCCTCATAGCCGAAGCGGCGGATGAAGGTGGCAAACTTGGCGTAACGCTCTTCGGACGGCTGGTCGTGGACACGATAGACGAAAGTCTTGGGCGAACGTTTGCCACCCGCTGCGCCGACCTCGTTCTTTCCGACGAACTCAGCCACACGCCTATTGGCGAGAAGCATGAACTCCTCGACGAGCATATTGCTCTCCTTGGCCTCCTTGAAATAGACGCTGAGTGGGCGGCCGTTCTCATCAATCGTGAAACGGGGCTCTACACGCTCGAACTTGACCGAGCCATGCTCAAAACGGCGGGCTCGCATCTTTTGCGCCAACTCATTGAGTTTGAGGACCTCCTCCTTATAGTCGCCCTCGCCGCCCTCAATTATGGCCTGCGCCTCCTCGTAGGTGAAACGGCGGTTGCTCTTGATGACTGTCTTTGAGATCTTGGTACCGACAACCTCGGCATCGTCGTTAAGCTCGGCAATGACGGAGAACGTGAGCTTCTCCTCATCGGGACGGAGCGAGCAGAGGAAGTTTGAGAGACGCTCGGGGAGCATAGGCACGACACGATCCACGAGGTAGACCGACGTGGCGCGGTCGTAGCCCTCCTGGTCGATGATTGTCCCGGGGGTGACATAGTGCGTGACATCGGCAATGTGGATGCCGACCTCCCAATTGCCATTATCGAGCTTACGGAGAGAGAGGGCATCGTCGAAGTCCTTGGCATCGGCGGGGTCGATGGTGAAAGTCGTGACGCCACGCATATCGATACGCTTGGCCACCTCGGCGGGCGTGATGCCCGGCTCAATGGCATCGGCTTCGGAGGCCACCTCCGAGGGGTAGGAGTATGGGAGACCGTACTCGGCGAGAATGGCGTGCATCTCGGTCTGGTTGTCGCCCATGTTGCCGAGGACGGTGACAATCTCGCCCTCGGGGTTCTTGCCATTCTCGGGCCAGCGGGTCACCTTGGCGATGGCCTTTTGGCCTTTCTGCGCGCCATTGAGGGCAGAGAGGGGGATATAGATGTCGTGACCACCCGTCTGTTTGGGGTTGCAAACGAGGAAAGCGGCGTTGGACGTCACGTCGACAATGCCGACAAACGTCTCCCTCTTGCGCTGGAGGATGTTGATAATCTCGCCGTCGGGCTTATGGCCGTGGTTGTGGCGGAGAATGGCCACCTCGACACGGTCTCCCTGCATGGCTGTGTTGGTACGTTTCTTGTCGACAAAGATGTCGTCGGGTTCGGCGTCGCGGTCGTCGGGCACGATATAGGCTGCGCCGCTGGAAGTCATGTCGACAGTGCCGACGACGACGCGTCCACCGCGGCTTGAGAGGGGGAGGGCGAAACGGCCCATGGCGACCTCGTTGAGTTGCCCCATCTGGGTCAGGACGTAAAGCTGGTCTTGGACCTCCTCGCGGTCTTTCTTGCTCTTGCGACCGATGCCTTCGGTCACTTGTTTATAGTTGAAGGCGTCACTTCCGGCCTCCTGGAAGAACTTGATGATTCTTTGCCTCAGGTTTTCGAAGTGCTGCTCCTCAGATTGCTTTCTTCTTGCCATTGTCTCTCGTAATCTTTTTTATCGAGTGTGAATATAGCTCTTTTTGCGTGGAATATGTAGGCGCGAGGCGCGAGAAAAGCGTATTTTTGGGGCGAGCGGAAAGCGGCTTGAAAAAATATGATAGGAAGAGAATGGTGAAGAATAGCAATTGGACGCGTGAAGAGACGATAATTGCCTTTAACGCGTACTGCAAAATAGCGTTTAAAGAGAGCAACAAGAATCACCCCCTGATTATCAGATACGCCGAAATAATAGGCAGAAGCCCCAGCGCCCTCAACATGAAGATTGGCAATATTGGCCGTTGGGACCCGAAACTAAAGAACAGGGGCGTTACGGGCCTGTCTCACGGCTCAAAGATTGAGGGGGAGGTATGGGAAGAATTCTACGCCAACCCAGAGAAATTCGCCTACGAAAGCGAGTGCCTTATTGCCAAATACGCCCACACAACGGTGGAGGACTCGACAGACATCGACACATCGGGCTTACCCGAGGGGAAAGAGAGGGTCGCGATGATGAGGCAACGTGTAAATCAATCTTTCTTCCGCAACGCCGTCTTATCGTCATACGACAGCACCTGCTGCATATCGGGGGTGAGAATTCCGCAACTCGTAGAGGCTTGCCACATCTCGAGCTGGAAAGACGACGTAAAGAACAGGACAAATCCTCAAAACGGGCTGTGCCTCAATCCCTTTTTTCACAGAGCATACGACGGACACCTGATAACAGTGACCCCCGATTACGCAATAGAAGTATCGGAAAAGCTGTTGGAAGAGATTGCCGACGAAACGTTCCGCACCTACGTCCAATCAATAAACGGGCAGACGATACGCCTGCCGGAGAAATTCTCACCGGACCGAGACTTATTGCAACTGCATTATGAGGGATTCCTGAAGTCCCTCTGACCCTGTAATCCGCTATTCACGCAGATAACACACAAAAAAAAAAAACGCATGGGCATTGGCAAAGAGAGCCGACGCCCATGCGCTTGGGAAAAGTGTTTTTTGATTAGCGAATGCTTACTTGACGGCTACGAGTCGTGAGACACCGGCGGTGCGGACTACGTAGAGACCGGGGGCGAGGCCATCGATGCGGTTGGCTTTGCCCGAGAACGTCTTGCGGCCTGCCACGTCGAACACATCGACAGTGACGGGTTCGGCGGACTCGATGACGATGGAAGAGCCTTCGGCGCGGATGGTCACGTCAGCTTGGCTATTCTCGCGGAGGGCGCTCGTGGAGGGGGTGTATTCCATGGAGTAGCCGACCACGAGGCTCGTGACGGAGCGGGTGAAGGAGAGAGCGCCCGCATTGTAGGCGGAAATCATGGCACTGACAACCTCAGACATGGTGTGGGAGGTGCCGTTGCAATAGGTGTCGTTGGTGAAAGTCAGCATGAGAACGCCGTCGCGATAGAAGGTGACGGTCCCGTTGGGATTGTAGCTGACGGTGGCGTAGTATGTACCGTCGAGGAAGAGCTGGTAAGGATAGACACCGGCGGCTTGCGCAGCGTCGGAGACGACGGAGTTATGCTCGTAGAACGATGCGCCATCATAATCAACAACGGCGAGGTGGAGCTTAGACTTGCCATCGGCGGACTGGGCTATTACGTCCCAATCGCTCGTAACTCCACTGACGAGGAAGCTGAACGAGAGACCCGTTGTCTCGGTAATGCCCGAAGCCACGGGCTTGGCGGCGTAGGAGACATCGGACAAGAGCGACTGAAGGACATTGCCATCGGGGAGAGGGAGCGTCTCGACGAGGGCGGCTGGCTCGTAGTCGGGCGAATAGCCGACAATGACGTCGGACACGCTCTTGTGGAAAGACAACTTGTTGTCGTTGTAGTAGGCGATCACCTCCTTGACGATGTCGGAAGGCTTCTTGGCCGTCGTGCCGTCTTGGACGAAGCCGGGAGTGAGGGTGTCGTCGAAGGTGAGCATGAGCTTGCCGTCGCGGTAGTAGTCAATGGAGCCGTCGGGGTTGTAGCTGACGGTGACGTAGTATGTGCCGTCGAGGAAGAGTTGCCAAGCGGCTTTCCCCTCGGCCGCCATGGCCTCTTGGGCGGCGGCGGACGGCTTGGCGATGTGCTCGTAGTAGTCGGTGCCGCCGCTATGGAGGACGGCGAGCAGGAGGCGGTATACGTCGTCGGACGAGCTGGCTATGACATCCCAGTCGGAGGCAACGCCATTGACAATGAAGCTGAGCGAGAGGCCCGTCTCCTCGGATATGAGGACCTTGGGGTGCGAAGCGAAGTCGGAACCGTCCTTATAGTGGGCGAGGATGGCATCGGGATTGAGCGGGAGAACCTTATCGATGGAGGAGAAGACCTTAACGGGGTAGACTACGGTGTAGGACTTAGAGCCGCAAGAGAAAGTTGCCGAAAGATTGACCGAACCATCGGAAACAGACGACGGCACTTGCCCATCGTCGGTCAGGAGGGACTGATTGTCAGACTTGTAGGAGACGGACGTGCCGTTTAGCGTTGCGGGGAGGTCGAACTGTTGACCCGCAATGGCGAGCGAGGGGATGGTGAGGTTCTTGCTTGCGAGAGCTATTGTTACGTCGTCGGCAAAAGTCTGGCCAGAGGCGGCCTTACGATAGCCCCAAAGGCTCTTGTCGGCATTGTCTACCGCAGTGAAGCAGAGCGTCTTGACGTTCGTCTCCTCGATGTACTGATAGAGCAGTCGCCCCTCGTACGTCTCGGTGGTAGAGCCCACCTTGATGGCGATGGTAATCTTCGGCTCGGACGTGCTTGCCGTCCATGTGCCAGAGTATGCGCCTGAGACAGAGCCGTCGGCGTTGAGCGTCAGCTCCTCCTCTTGTGCGCAGACGAGGTTTTCGTAGTCGGTTCCGTTGCCGTGGCGGATTATGCCGTAGGAGCCTACGATGTCGTCGGCATCGACGGCCACTGTGGTCGGCTCCTCGCCGCGATATTCAAATGGGGCGCAGGTGATTTGCCCTTCGTGCGTGGTGAAAAGCTCGTGTACGCGCACTTGGTGTCCCTCTGTGCCATCGTTGAAACGGGTGTGGTAGACGAGGAACATACGGTCGTCGTCATCGGTTACGGCACTGTTGTGGCCTTGGGCGCAGAAGCCGGTGGACATGTGCGCCCACTTGTAGTAGCTCATGAGGCGGGTGCCGACACTACGGTTTATCTGGCCCGCGTTCTTGCTACCGTTCACGCCCGTGAGGGAATAGCGGGCATCGTCGCCCGAGATGTCGGTGTACGGGCCTGTGACGGACTCGGAAGAGAAGACCCTCATGTTGTATCCGCCAGCGGCTGTCAATTCGCCGTATGTGACGAAGAGCCAATACCTCCCGTCGTGATACTCAATGTAAGAAGCCTCGCCGGAGCAGTGATTACCACCGGCAATCTTGATGCCCTGATAAGCGTCGCTCGTTGCCCAGTTGATGTTCTTGCTATTCCATGGCTTGGTAGGGTCGGCCTCCTCATACTCCGTGGTGTAGGTATACTTTTTATCGCGGAGTCCCGTATTGTTGTCAAGACGGAGGAGGTAGAGACCGCCGAACCAAGAGCCGTAGGTCATCCACAGATTTCCGTCCACATCGTAGAAGACGCAAGGGTCGATGGCGTTGGTGCCGTAGGTGCGGTTCTTAGTGCTGTTGCGACACCATAGGTAACGATCGTGGGTGTCTGTGTCTTTGTCGAGAATGTCCCAGATGTCGGTTTTCGCGATGTTGGTGTTGCTCGTTCCCATGGAGTAGACGACAGTACCGACGCGCGTCCAGTCGCCCGTGAGGCTCTCGGCCGTGAGGAGGACAATGGAGGAATAGAAATAATCGCCATTGACACTCATGTACATACACCACTTGCCGAGGCTCTCGTTCCAGATGACATCGGGCGCCCATAGGTTTCCGCTGACGGAGTAGCCTGACGACCCGAGCTTAGACCACTCGGCATCGGTGGCGAAAATTGTCTCATAGTTGGTGTTAATGTTGTTGGTGAAGGTCTGCCAATCGACGAGGTTGTAGCTCTTTGCCCATGCCATGTGCGAGCCGAAGATACAATAGACCTTCTTACGGTCGGAGGCTGCCGTGGGGAACACTTTGCCTTCGGAGTCCTCGTAGCCAATGACGACACTGGGGTCGTGGACGGAGACACGCGTAGGCACAGCATTGGAGAAAGCGGCTGCGTAGGCATCCTGAACGTCGGACGCCGTCATCTCCTGAGCCGACGCAGCCCCAAGAGGCGCGACAGTCAAGAGCGCAGAGAGAGAAAAAAGAGTGAGTTTGTCCATGCTTGCGATAACGTTTTTTAGTGAAATTAGCACCATGCAAACGTACTGTAACAATTTGGCGACAAAGGGTAAAAAAGTGTTTACGAGGTGGACAAGTATGGAAAAGGCGAGAAAAACAGGCATATTTTGCCGCAAAGGGAGTATTGAGTCGAAGTGAAGCCTTATATTTGGGTAAAAAATTTTCTCACTCGAAAGAAAGTGAAGACCCGGTTAGAAAGGATAATGTCGACCGACGACGCCCTATACCTTGACCTTGAGCGCCTCATAGTCAACACATTTCCTGTCAATGAGCGTCGGCCCGAGGACGAGCAACGCCGCCTTACAAACACAGAACCACACTTCCACCCCCACGCCATAATCCACGACGGACACCTGTGCGGACTGGCCAACACATGGCATTTTGACGGAGTGCGATACATTGAACACATTGCAATAACGCCTTCGCAACGCGCACATGGGATAGCGACCGACGTCCTCAGAATCTTGAAAGGACAGGGCGACCCGATAATCCTTGAAGTAGAGCCGCCCGAGAGCGACGAGGCTCGCAGACGGATTGCGTTCTATGAGCATAACGGCTTCCGCCTCTTGACCCGCGAGTATGAGCAGCCGTGGAATGACGGGCGCGGCGACGTAGGGAATCTGAAGATGAACCTCATGATTTGGGGCGAAATTGCGAACATGGACGAGATTGTCCGCAAGATACAGAGCGTATGACAATGAATCTCACAAAATAACGTATGAAGAAAAGACCACTATGCGGCCTTTGCGTCGCCCTTGCGGCCACAGCCCTCATTGCCTCGTGCAATGACGCCGCGCCCGACACCAATTGCGCCCCGGAGGGCGAGAACCCATTCGCGGCCAAGACATTCACCGTGCTTGGCGACTCGTACTCAACGTTTATCGGGGCCGTATCGCCCGACACGAACTACGTATGGTACACACCCCATGAATTGGAACACAAATGCACGGACGTGGAGGCGGTGGACCAGATATGGTGGAAGATTGTGGCGGACAGCCTCAAGATGAATCTGCTGAAAAACAACTCGTTCTCCGGCTCCACGATAAGCAACCGCGGATATGAGGGGGCGGACTATACGGACCGCTCTTTCATTACGCGCCAAAGCAATCTGCCAAAGTCGGACTACGTATTGGTATTTGGCGCGACGAACGACAGCTGGGCAGGAGTATCGGTCGGAACGTACGACTACGAGACATTCGCAGCCGACAGCCTCTATACGTTCCGCCCCGCCATGGCACTGCTGCTGAAACGCCTTAAAGAGGCTCAACCCGAGGCGAAAATAGTTGTGATAATCAACAGCGAATTGCGCAGCGAGATTACGGAGTCATGCATGGCGATTGCCGACCATTATGACGTCCCCTACGTCAACCTCTACGACGTGGAGAAGCAATGCGGCCACCCGACAAAGAGAGGTCAGCGAGCCATTGCCGAGCAGGTGATAAGGGCTTTGGACAGGCTGAAATAGAGAGTTGAGAGTTTATATTAAGCCGCCCCAACATACGCTCGGTATGTTGGGGCGGCTTTTTTGTTGTGTGTGTCTGCTAGCTTGGGGGTTACTCGGTAAGTTGGAAGAGGAAGCTGAAACCTACGTTGATGTTGTTGGTTGGGTAGGAGCTGGAGATGTAGGGAGTTGCGAGGCTTTGGTCGTAGTAGAACTGGAGGTTGAACTTCGACGTCATGGCGTAGTCGGCGGCGAACTTGACCTGGGTCGTCTTGGTGCCGTTGGCGAGTTCGGACGTCAGCTCGTCGATACGGCGGAGGATGGTGAACTGGTCACGCATTGAGAGGCCGAAGGTGAGGTTGAGGGTGTTGTTGAAACCGTCCTTGGCGTGTTTGCCGGCGAAGAGCTTGAGGTTGTCAAAGCGGTAGCCGAGGTTGAGCGACCAATCGTTGCTGTATGTCTCGGTAATTTGGCTGTTGGAGATGGAGAGGGTAATGCTGCGGCTCTTGTTGTTGGCGAACGAGGCCGTCATGTTGTTGACGAAGGTGGCCGAGATGCCGATGAATGGCGCGAACTGCTCGGATATGGACACCGACGACGCGTCGTATTGCGGCACGTAGCTGTCGTCCATGTCGCGGACATAGTTGAAACCGTCGTCGGAGCGCAGCCAATCGAGGTTTGTGGTGTATTGGCCAACGGTGTATTTGGACGTGTAGGAGTGGTTCAGCTCGATGTTTCGGACAACGTCCTTGAGGGCCTTGATGTTGTTGAGACCGCTAAAGGTGACGCGCCAGTTGGGCCTCATGGCGGAGATTTTGGGAATCAGCTCGGTGAAGACGCTGCCCGACCCTTTGCCCGTGTAGGCAGCGACGAAGGCCGGGATGAGCACCTCTTGGGACTTCAGGCCGTAGCCGTCCTTGCCGCCATCGGAGCGGTCGCCGTCGGTTGCCGTTGTTGCCGCACCGGCAGCGACACGGCTCTCATAGAGCCTCTCGGAGATGCGGCTTCTCATCTGGAGGAAGTCGTCGAAGACATCGTAGTTGAGGTTGCCCTTCTTCTCGGGGCGGTCGAAAGCGGTCTTGATGGCGTTGATGGTAATCGTCGCGCTTCCGCTCTCGATGGTGTTGAAGACCCCTTCGAACGAACCTGCCGAGAAGAGGTAGTACTCGCTCATGTCGCGGCTCTTGCTGTGCGTGGCTGTCAGCTCGACTTTGAGGGCGCGGAATAGCTCAATGGACGTGCGGACCTGGAGGTTTTGGGAGTGCGTCATCTCGTAAGGCTCGTTGAACGTGGAGTCGGTTGTTGTCCATCCGTTGTTGACGGCACGGAGTGCGAAGCCTCGCTCTTGGATACCCGTGATGAACTTGAAGCCAGGCGCGGCGAGATGCTCGTCGGAGCCGAGGAAGTGGCTGCCCATGGCATAGCCGGGCATGATGGTACCGTTGTTCTCGGAGTAGGAGACGCTGACGTTCTTAATTGCCGTGACCACCTGGAGTGCAACGTCGCTGAGGACATTTCGGCGTGGCTGGTCCTCGTCGCTCATTACGCCCGAGATGACGATGCGGGCGTTGTTGCTGGCCATGGTTGGCGTGAAGATGGCGGTATTGGCGTCTTGGACTTGGAGTGTTCCCTTGATGGCGTGACCACGATTGTCGAAGGCACGGGCGGAGACATCCGTCGTCTTGAGGTTGTGGGTTATGGGGATGGGTTGGCCGACAACCATCTTGATGTTGTTCTTGTTGAAAGTCTTTGTCTTATTGGCCTGCGACTGACGCTGTTGGCGGGTGCTGTTGGAGAGGTTGTAATGGTCGTAAATCTCCTTAAGGCGTTTGCTCTTGCCGTAGATGGTTGCGAAATTGGCCATGACATTGGCCTGCTCGGTGTTCTTGTTGGAGATGGTGTTGCCCCAATAGTAGTCGGCCGTCTCGCTTCCGCGTTGCCAATTGTAGATGCCCTTATATGAGGCGTTGGCGGTAAGGAAGTTGAGGTATGGCAACTTATTGATAGGCACCGTCCAGCTGAGGTCGACGTTATGCTGATAGGTATGCACCTTGCCGAACTTGCGGATATTGCTCCAAACGGAGTCGCGCCAATGCTTGTACTCGTCGGGGTAACGATCCTTATTGACAGGGCCGTCGGGTTCATCGATGCGGGCATTGACCACGGCATTGAAACCGAACTTGACGTTTCGGGTGATGTTGTATCGGAAGTCGAAATACCTGTTCCAGAAGAACTCCTTTGTCACGCTGACGGGAATCTTGTAATCGGGATTTGTGATGTTGCGCTTCTGAACCTCTTGATAATTGCGGTCGAACTCCCAACGATAGCCAAGTTGCGAGGGCGCCGTGTAGAACGTGACGTCCTTAATAATGCCGAAATACTTGCTGTCCAGGCTGGACTTCTTGAGCGGCTGGACGGTCTTTGCGCCTGCCGCATAGTCGTAGGCAATTGAGCCACCCGTCTGCCTCGTGAGGTCGTATTCCGTCTCGGGGTCAGTCTTTTTTGTCGTACTGATTCGGTATGACGCGGAGAGATTTGAAGGGGAGACAATTGTCACCTTCTTGCCCTTGGCTGGCTTGACGCGGACATTAGTGAAATTGAGGCTCTTGATTGTCTCCGTTGTCTGCGACACCTCTTTTATGCTGTCCTCCTCGTGCTTAGACTTGGCCTGCGCGAGGACGGTGGACATGAGGACATCGGAATCGAAAGGCGAGTATTGCGGGGTGGACGTTGAACGGCTATAACCCGCAAAGACGGGGAGACTGAGGCGACAATTAGGCCCGAAGAGCTTGCCCACCTCAAGATTTGCCGAGACATCGAACTGCTTATTCTCGCTCAGGCTACGTTCGAGAACACTCTGGTCGATGCTTCCGAAGCCGACACTGGAGTACTGACCCGATGCCTGCACCGAACCGAGGTCGGCAAGACGCAGCGTGGCACGACCACGTGCAGCCCATCCGCCACGCTCGTCGAAGTCGGTGAGCCTCAGCTCGTTGAACCACACCTCGGCGGACTTGGTACCCGCACCGTGGGCACGGACACCAATCATCATGACAACGACATTTCCCGTAGAGGGATTACCCTTGATACGGATGCGGTTGTTGTTATTGTCGGGGTCCGCCATTGTGTAGACGGTTTGGAGCGAGACGCCCGAATTGGCATCGCGCCGCGCCTCGTTGCGCTGGAGCTTGCACTCGGTCAGGACTGAGATGGGGATGTCGAGCTCATTCTCAACAGGCCATACGGCGTAGCGGTCGGACTCGCTGTTGCTGGTGTATGAGCCGTGGGGCGTCAGTTTGAGCGGAATCTCGTACTCGTAATAATTATCCTCGTAGTCGGAGCCTATTCGGACGAATGCGCTCATCTGGTTGTCTTCCAGCGGATAGCCGTCCATGGCCTCCGCGTGGATATACATTTTCAGGCGGCGGTAATTGCGGAAATCCATGCTGAGCTTCTTGTAGACGGCACGAGCGTCGCCATTGGCGAGGTCGGTGACCTTGAGGGAATAGGCCTGCTCATTGAGCTGTCGGAGCTGGGGATTGGACGGGTCGACAACGCGGTCGACGCCTGGGGGGAGGACGTAGCTGACGGGGCTTCGGCGGTCGTTCTCCTCGATGTTGACCGTTGACGACGAGAACGTCGTTGCGGCGGACTCGTGGCCACCATCGTCTACGAGGCTCTCGGTGTACTTGCGCCACTCGCCCTTGACGAGTTCGAGCGTCGCGAGACGGACGATGCACGTATCCTCAAAGCCCGTCATGAAGAGGCGGATGAACTGCATGGACGTCATGTCGCTCAAGTCGCCGACGACGCGCTCGGGCTGCGAGACAGGAATCTTGAACTGGTACCACTTGATGGTCTCAGTCTTACCGTTGCGGAGCTTTGTTGTCGTCTCCATTTGGTCGGCAATGTAGTTATGGCCAACGACCATGCTGTCGGGCCTCAGCGAGACGCGGTACTGATAGTAACTCTCATTCTCGTTGAGGGTGTAGTCGTCGTTAAGGTCCTCATTGTCAGGCTGATTGTAGGCGGCCGTGGAGTAGGACTCGGGGGAATATTCCGTGGGGCAAGAGTTGCCCTCGGGGTTATTGAACTTCTTGTAACGGTCGAGAATTGAGACCTGCGCCTGGTCATAGTCCGAGCCGCGGTAATAGTGGAAATCGTCGGCGGCGGGGTCGGCAATAATCTCCTCGTAGGCCTCTTGGGAGAGATTTCCGTTGGCATACATCTGGCGAATCATGTCGATGTATGGATACTCGGGCTTATTGTAGAAATAGCGTTCGCGCTCGGAACTCATGCCGTTAAGGCCCACGTCTTGCGCCCGCATTGAAGCCGCATCGGTATTGAAGCCCTTGACGAGGCTATTGGTGCGAGGAACGTAGGCCCACGTGGTGCTATCGACCACAAAATCCTCGCCTGGCACGGGGAGACCGTGCTCAAACGACTTGCGGGAATCGGGCAGAACGTCTTCGGAGATGGAGCCGAGGTTGAAAATGAGTTCGCCGCCACGCTCGGGACGTTGGTCATAGATGAAGGGGTCCATCATCCAAAACTCGATGTACTCGATGTTGGCGTTCTCGAAATCTGTCGTTTCGAGCTTCCTCTGGATGCCAGCCCACTTGGCGGCGGGATTGGAGAGGTGGCCGTCGTGGTCGAGGTCGGTCGTGAAGTTGTAGGGGCCTCTCTCGTTGGGGTAATAGGCCAAGTTGAGCATCGAGATGTTGGTACTCTCGCCGTATGCGGCCTCCCTATTGGGGTAAAGCTCATCCTCGTAGACCTCGCGGACGTAGTGGTTGCTTTGCTGGTCGAGGTCATTGCGGATATGGCGCGGCGTTGTCGTCATATTTCGGAGGAAGAGGGGGTCGATGGAATACCAGGCGAGACGGGCGCGGTCGAAACCGGCGCTGAGGTCATTTACGGCAGTCTGGTCGGGCGATAACGCCCCCGAGCCGGCAGGGCGGCTTGCGAGACGCCATCCGCTCCATGCCTTGATGTCGTACTTGACCGACGAGCCTTCGAAATCGTCAATATAGGCGGCACTGATGGAAGAGGAGTGGCCCGCGATGAGTTTCGCAATCTCGCCCTCGAAGTCGATGGAACTCTCGGCCTTGGTGCTTACGAGCGGCAGGGCATCGAGAGCCTCGGTGAGGAATGGGAGTTTATGGCGATAGCTGACATTGAGGCCGAGCATGGTGTTGGAGACACTCTCGTCGCCATAGGCCACCTTGTTCGTGAGAGGCCTCTCCTTCATGTGGATGAAGGTGCCGCCGATATTGAAATCCTCATTCACCTCGTAATTGAGGTGCGTACCGACGAGCGTCTGCGTCTGAGTGGAGATGGCGGCCTCGTTCTCGTATGAGATATTGATTGCCGTTCCGGAATTGAGAATGCCTTGATTGAGGATTCGCACACGGCCGAGGGAGTAGTCGACTGTATAGTCCACATTCTCGACGAGCACCTGGCCTCCGGCCGTCACGACCACCGACCCTTGCGCCACGTTGTAGGCGTTGAGGGAGATGTCGCTTGAGTTTTGGCTCTTGAACTGACCCTTAATCTTGAACTTATTCTTCTTAGTCTGCTGTTTTGCAAAGACTTGAGTACTATCGTAGAGCGCACGGAAGGCGTACTTCTCCGCCAATTGCGGCTCACTCTTCAGCTTCTCGGCAAGATAGTCGCCGAAAGGCTCGCGCTCGGGGAAGATGATGAGGCCTCGTTGGGAATTGACCGTGATGCCGGAGACGAAATCGTACTTGCCATCGGAGCCGACCTCATTGTACGAATTAAGTCTGTCGAGATTGAGGATTTGGAGATAGGTCTGCCCGTTTTGACCGCCATTGATGGGCTTCTTGCCCTCGTTGAAATAGTTGATGTAGTTGCTTGTCGAGTCGTTGAGATAGACAACCTCAAGCTCAAAGCCGTCGGACTCAATCTCATAGCCGCCCAGGGCATAGATGTTCTTCATCATGAGGTCCCACACCTTGTATTGGGGCGTGAAAGTGGTGCCCTTAAGCATCTTGAGGTAGAGGCAATTGGGGGCGGCGACGCCACTGGACGAGAGCTCACCGACGGTGTAGGTCTGGCCGCGGTAGGTGTATTGGTAAGCCACGGCGAGAACCTCATTATTGTTGAGAGGGGAATTGAGCGAGATGTAGCCGAGATGCTCATTGAGCGTATACTCTGAAGAGGAGAGCATACGGGCATTCTCAATCTTCTCGTAGTCGCGCCCTGTCTTCATGCCGCTGATGGAGGACACCACGTTTGTCGTGCTGTTGGGGTCTCTTGCGCTGGCGTAAGGGCCTGTCATTGAGGCGTAGAGATTATTGGCATCGTTGGCAGGCATGGCGGGCGCACCGGCCCATATAGCTGGATTTTGGATGTCGGAATCGGTCTCGCCGAGGTCGGCAAAGGCCACGACATTGCGGGCGTCGGTGTAATTACCCGTCTTGTTGGTGACCCAAACCTCGATCTTGCTGATTGAGATGCCCGAATTGACCGTCGGGAGGCGACGTAACGCCTGGTCGTACATATCCTTGAAACGTTGGCTGAGGAAGAAGTGCTTATTCTTCTCGTAGTCCGTCACGTCGATTTCAAACTCCTGCGCCGTCGCGCCATTTTGGACGGTTATGCTGTTGCTCTCGCCCTTCTTTTGGCTGAAAACTGTTGAGACGGAGAGCTTACCGAACTTCATGTCCATCTTGAACCCGAAGAGGCTTTGGCTGCCTTGGATAAGCGTTCCTGGGAGGCTCCAGTTGATGTTTCCCGCCTCGATGTCCTGGATAATGTCGTCCTCGTCGCCGTTATACTCCAGCTTCACCTCGTTCTCGAAGGCGAAAGTGGCCTGCGTATTGTAGTTGATGCCGAGCTTGAGCTTCTCGCCGATTTGGGAATTGAGGTTGACCTGTACGCTTTGGTTGAAATCGAAACTCGTAGTGGCCCTCATGCGCTCTTGGAGGGTCGGGTTGTCGATTTTATTGTATTGGACACCGATGCTGACCATGGCTTGCCCCTGGAGGCGCATGGTGATGTTGTTGCTTCCGAAGATGGAGGCGAAAGCGTCGTTGTCAATCTCCCACTTGCTGTTGAGCAGGGAGTTCTTACGTTGCTCGGGATTCTTGGCCGACGCGCCGCGGTCGGCATTTCCCGCCTGGCGTTGTTTGGAGAGCCAGTAATTCATCATTGAGCGGCGGACGGCATCGTTCTGATAGTCCTCGTAGCTCATTGAGTATGGGAGCCTTACGTCCATTCCGCCAATCTTGCGATAGATTGTGACCGAGCCTGAGGCGGGGTCGTAGACGGCGGAGTATTCGGCGTTGTCGGGGTCTTTGAGGTCGATGGGCGACGAAGAGCCTTGCGCGGGCGACTGTCCGCTTACGGCGGGGACATCGCCCTCGTCGCTCATGGGGTAAGGCAGTTGGAGGGTATCGGCCTGAGCCTGCGGCGCGTCAGATGAAGGAGCAAGCGCTGCTTCGAGCACAGCACGGTTGATGGCGGGGCGGATGAGCGGAGCGGACACGCCGGCCAGGGCTATGAGGCCGGTCAGGACTACGGGCAACCGTCTGAGCTTCTTAATCATCTCGTCGCAGGCTTCTTATCATAACATTCGGAAAGCAGCCTTGACCACACCCTCGACTTTAAGGTCAGGGTTGTCTGCCAAAATCTTGTCGACCACCTTGGCCGCCTGAGCCTTGTTGTAGCCAAGCGTCAGGAGGGCTTGGAGGGCCTCCTCGGCGACCTCGGACGCAGCAGAGCGCAGCGTTACGGGCGTCGGGCCGTCGGGCTGTACGCCGAGCTTAGCCATCTTCTCCTTCAGCTCGACAATGATTCTCTCGGCCGTCTTCTGGCCAATGCCCTTAATACCTTTGAGCGACTTGACATCGCCCCCCATGATGGCGTTTTGAAGCTCGGCTGGCGACATGGCGGAGACAATAATGCGCGCCGAGGCGGCACCCACGCCGCTTACGGACGTCAGGAGGCGGAAGACCTCCCTCTCGTCGGACGTGGCGAAGCCGTAGAGTTGATAAGCGTCTTCGCGGATGGCTTCGTGAATGAACAAGAGAGCCTTCTGCCGCCCTTGAATGGCGGAGAAGGTGTTGAGGGAGATGCTGGCTATGTAGCCGACGCCCGAGCAGTCGATGACGGCGTATGTTGGCGTCAGTTCGGCGATATTGCCGTTGAGGAACTCAATCAATGTGAATTAGTGATATGTGTTTTTTTGCCTTACGGTCTTAGTTTGTGAAGAAACGCCAGCCTTGCGCCTGGAGGTCGGCCTCGTCTCCGCCTGTGGTAATCATTCGGCGGCCTTTCTCCTTCTCGCAAACGTAGCCAATGGCGTAGATTTCGGGGCCTGGCTGGCTTTGGAACTTCGGGTAATCCTCTTGCCGGATTGAGAAAAGAAGCTCGTAGTCCTCGCCGCCATTGAGGGCCGCCACGATGGGGTTGATATTCAGCTCGGCGCAAAGGGCTTTGGTCTCGGCGTGGAGGGGGACTCGGTCCTCGTAGAGACGGCATCCGACCTCCGACTGCGAGCAGATGTGAATCAGCTCGCTGGAGAGCCCGTCGCTCACGTCCATCATGGACGTGGGGACAACGTCAATCTTTTCAAGGAAATCGACAATATCGGGGCGCGGCTCTGGTTTGAGCTGACGCTCGAGGATGTACTTATATCCGTCTAACGCAGGAGAAGCGGAATTATTGCCTTTGAGGACGCGTTTTTCTCGTTCGAGGAGTTGGAGGCCGGCGTAGGCTGCGCCGAGGTCGCCACTGACACACAAGATGTCGTTGGGTCTGGCCCCATTGCGATAGGCGAGGCGTGAGGGCTTCTGCTCGCCTATGGCCGTGATGGAGATGGTGAGGCCCGTGAGGCTGGAGGTGGTGTCGCCGCCCACCAGGTCTACGCCATAGCGTTGGCAGGCGAGACGGATGCCGTCGTAGAGGTCGTCGATGGCTTTGAGGGTGAACTTGCCGCTCACGCCGATGGAGACCGTTATCTGACGGGGGTAGGCATTCATGGCGCAGACATCGGACAGATTGACCGCCACGGCCTTGTAGCCCAGGTGTTTGAGGGGGCAATATGTCAGGTCGAAGTGTATGCCTTCGAGGAGGAGGTCCGTCGTCACGACCTTCACCATGCCCTCCGACTGGCTGAGGACGGCGCAATCGTCGCCAATGCCTTTGAGGGTTGTAGGCTGCTGTGTTGTTGTCTGTTTGGCGATGCGGTCAATCAGGCCGAACTCGCCAAGCGTCTCAATGCTTTCTGCCATGGTTTGGGAGGTCGAAGGGTGTTAATTGTTAAAGAGGGAGTCGAGACTGTCTTTGAGCCTATCGCTCATGTCCATGAAGTCGATTATGGCGTCGTTGTCGATTGGCTCGGCTGGGGGCATCTCGACAGTGAGGGGGTCGATGGGGCGACCGTCGCGCAACATTCGGAAATCGAGGTGCGGGCCTGTGGCGAGCCCCGTGGCACCTACTGCGCCGATGACGTCGCCCTGCCTGACCGACTGGCCTACGGAGAGGCCTTTGGCGAAGCCGTTGAGGTGCATATAGACGGTGGTGTAGACGCTGTTGTGCTTAATCTTGACGTAGTTGCCCCCGCCTTTGGAGTCGTAGCCTTTGGCTACAACCTTGCCGTCGCCGAGAGCCACGACGGGCGTACCCTTTGGCGCGGCGTAGTCGACGCCGTGGTGCGGACGGCGAATCTTAAGGACGGGATGGAGGCGCGAATTGCTGAAACGGCTCGAAATGCGGCTGAAATGGAGGGGCGCCTTGAGGAAAGCGCGGCGGAGGCTGTTGCCCTTGAGGTCATAATACCCCGCAATGCTGTCGCCAACGTGGCGGAAGGCATAGCTCTTCTTGCCCGAGGCGGAGACATAGACAGCCGCCGTGATGGGTCCTGAGCCTACGACACGGTCGGACGCCACCCTCTCGTCATAGATTATGCCGAAGCGGTCGCCCTTGTCGAGGCCGAAGAAATCGACTGTCCAGGCGAAGACATCGGAGAGGTCGAGAGCCACTTGCGGGTCAATGTGTTGCTCCGAGAGGGCGTTCCATAGGTTTGAGGAGATGGAGGCCGCCACGGCGCGACGGCGGGTGGTGACGCTTATCTGCTGAAGCGAGACAGTGACGCTGTCGGCAAAAGAGCAGCGGACATAACTTGTAGGCGAAATCTCGTAGACAAAATGGAGGAGCTGCGTTTGCGCTGTTGTGTCGGTGGAATGGAAGAAACAGCACGTCTGTCCGGCCTTCATGTGGCGGAAGTCGAAGAGCGGCGCCGCCTTGTCGTACGCCTCGATGGCCGTGGCATAGGGGAGCCCGGCACCGGTGAGGATTTGGGAAATCATCTGCCCCTGGCGGACGGTGGTCTTCTCGACGAAAAAGGAGTCGACGGGCAATCCGTAGAGCATCTCGGGCTCGGGCGGCACGATGGTGTCGGAGGCTGTGGCTGTGGCGTCGGACGAATAGTGGCAAGCCGTCGGCACGAGGAGCGACAGCGCGGCCACAGACAGGACGACGGCGTGGAAAAGTTTCGTTGAGAGTTGTGCGTTGGTCATTTGGGGGAATGGAGTGAGGCTGTGGGTTCAGCTTAGGATGCGCCCTGGAGTGAGCCGCACTTGCATGGCTATTGTGGTCGAGGGGTCGCACGTGACCGCCCTGACCTTAGAGCGCAGCTCGTCGATGGTGGAGCCGTTGACGATGAGCGGCCAGCAGTTGCCGCATATACATGAGACTGAGCGGTAGTCGGGCACCCCTTTGGAGAAGCTCTTGCGGACGGTGGCGACAAAATGGGCCGTCGGGACGTTATCGAGCCTCCCGTAGACATAGTCGAAGTCAATCCCGCAGATGTCGCACTTGTGTTGGAAACGCTTGTAGACGTAGGGGTATATGCCTGGTGCGAAAGCTATGATGGAGGGGTTGTCGAAGAACGTGGAGGCCTTGGGTTTGCGTGGGATGGTGCCTCCACGGTGGGACATGGTGTCGTAGTGGGCGAGGATGTAGTCCATCCATAGGTTTATGACCTTCTCGAAGGCTTCCTCGGGGACTTTGTAAAAGCCGTTGAAATGCTGCCAATCGACATCGGGGAGAATGTGGGCCCATGCGGCGGGTTTCAGGACATCGTAGCGGTCGGTGTCGAAAGTGTAGATGGGTTGAATGCAAGAACGGGGGAGCTGTTTGACACCGTCGACCTCGCCGGGTTCGAAGAGGAGGGCGACCATGGCGACACCTTGCGCAAGGCAATTGGCATCGGTCCGCACGACGAAGAGGATGTCGCCCTGTGAGGCATCGCAAGACGGTGGGAGGTCCCAGAGATTGAGACTCACGTCGTCCTGCTGTTTTCGCAAGATACCTTTCATAGCGCTTGCGAAGGACTTGAGGTTTTCTGGCTGAGCGTCAGGGTCCCAAGATATGAAATAGGCATTCATACGTCAAAATTACATCTTAAGGGGGAAAGAACGAAACGGGCGGGCGTTGAAAAGTGGGGAAAAAGCACGGCTGATTTCATTTTTCGGGAATAGACATGAGGGAGGAGCGGGGGATGCGCAAAAGCCGAGGGCCGTCCTTAATTGCCTCTGGCACTGGACAACCCTCGACATCGGAGATCACCTGGCGGTAAACTTAGGGATCAGGATATGTCGCTATGATGAAAGTAGAGCTTTGCGAGAATCTGGACACATAACACGTTTAGTCAAGTTTCCCCACTGGGTATTTCTTCGTGTACTTTTTGATTAACCCCTTGAATTGAGGGTTCTCCCTCATCGGATTGAAATCAAAAAAAACGGAATATGCGGAGACGTCGTATCCTTTTGCCAAACACTTATCCATGAATTCCAAGGACTTATCATACTCACCAGCCTGCGCGTAGAATCTTGACATTAAGAAATAACCGTTGGAGCTACCGGGGTCTTCAGCATATATTGCATCCACAAGCTCCATGGCCTTTTCTTTTTGTCCCAAGCTCAGGAAGGCTATACAAGAAACCCATGTATTTTGGGTAGTTGCGTCCATCTCAATGGCCTTTTTGTAGTCAGCCTCGGCCGATTGGGAATTACCCTTCTTGGCGTTTGCTTGCCCCCGGCGAAGGTAGAACCGCGCTTCGTCAGGGTTTAGAGTGATTGCCATTGTAAAATCTTCAACAGCCCCGTCGAGGTCGCCACAGGTCATCTTAACAATGCCGCGCAAATAATAGGCTTCACCATTAACAGGATCGTGGCTGACGCAAGCGTCATACGTCGCAATTGCATCTTGATACTTTCCTTGCGCATTAAAGAGTTCAGCCTTTTGGAACAGAAATGTATAATTTGTCGGGTCTATGTCAATGGCTCGATTGCAATAATACAAAGCGTTGTCATAGTCACCCAACGATTTATAACAATAACTAAGCAACAAAGCGATTCCCCCATCGGCATCAATGACGCAATCCTTGGCATAAGAGATTGCAGTTTCATATTTATTGTTATCATGGTAAAAAAGGGCTATCAAGAAACGGGGGAAGTCACTATTGTCTTGTTCAACATACGCCTTCAGCTTGGCCTCAGTCTGCGCATAGGCGTTCTTTGCCAATGGACCGCGAATCAAGTCCATAGCCTCATTTGTTTTTCTCTTTACCAAAGACGAAATGACATCGTCAATCGCTTTGTCGTAGTCTTTAAGGGCGATATGAGCCTTGGCACGAGTGATATATGGTTGGTGGACTTGGGAGTTGAGCTTGATGGAGTTGTCGCACTGCTCAATCGCCTCCGCCCATCGTTCTTGCTTGGAAAAGGCCTCCGCCAAAAAATAATGAGCATCATGGTTGTCCGGGTCAAGCTTTATTGATTGTTGCAAGTCTTTGACCGCCAAGTCGAACTGCCCTATACATAAATAAGCAAAGCCGCGGTGTAAAAATTCCTCATTGAGACCGGAACCGAAGGCAATTGCCTTAGTAAAATCGTCAATTGCGCGTTCTAATTCATGCAGTTCAAACATGTAGATATCACCACGGAGAGTATATGCCATAGCAAGATCTTCGTCGGACGTCAACAATTTGATCGCCTTGTTTACGGAAGTAAGAGCCTTGGCATTATCGTTACGTATTAGACACATGGCAATGACATAGTGCGCATCGCCGTTGGCGGGGTTTTCTTCAATCTCCTTGTTCAAGTAGTAAAGTGCCTCGTCGATGTTGCCCTCGTCATAAGCCTCTGAGCCTCTGGCGAAATTGTAGCTTACTTCTTGCGCCCTGGTAACGACCGAGAGCAATAGCGCAAGGCACAGAATGAATGTTGTTCGCATGATTGAGATGTTTTTTGCTGTGGGTTAAACAATTTTTAGTTTGCGTAGGCGGAAGCCATGTGTAGCATCTGGCCTACAATAGCTAATACCACTACGTGGCACAAGGTAAACGACTTTTTTCAAGAAAAAATCCCCGCCTCCCATCGTCCTTAATGACGGGAGACGGGGCTATGACGTCTCTTAGGCTTTACAGGACGGGAACCATTACTCCTTCGCCTTCTTATAGGTGATGCTCAGGATGTTTTTCTCGTTGTCTATCTGAATCTTGCCGAGCTTGCTGAGGACGCTTTGGCCAAGAAGGAGCGGGGCGGACTGATTGCGGACAACAGACGCCTTGACGTTCTCGAGGACACACTCTCCGAACTTAACCTCGCGAAGATTGATTATCGCACCCTCGGAGATCTCGCCATTGGCGTTGATGAATTGCCCCGTCCCGACGATGTCGGACTTGGAGAGATAGTCGTTCTTGAACATGAAACTGGCTTCGACGGAAGAGATGCTGACAACAGAGGCGCCAGTGTCGAAGATGAAGTGGAGCGGGAGGCCGTTGATGGAGCACTTAACCTTGCACATTGTGCCGTCCTTGGTGAAAGACACCTCTTCTGTCACCTCGTCGTAGGCGACTGACTTGTCGTCGTCGTCCGTAATCTTCTGTTGGTGAATCGCTTTGTATTTCTGAATCAGCTCCTTGAATCGGGGGGTGTCGCGGATGGGAGCCATGTCGGAATCGTTGCCGATGTGCGCGAACTCGCAATAGCCTTTTTCCAACGACGTCTCGAGGAAGTCTAACGCCTTATCCTGCTTACCCATGAGGGAGTAGAGGCAAGCGGCATCGTAGTACGTGCCAGCCCTGTCCGGGTCGAGGGCGATGACCTTATCCATGAACTCGATGGCTTTCTCCTCCTGCCCTAACGCACGATAGGCGTAATGAGTGCCGGAACCCACTGATGGTTCGGGATCCAACTCTATGACCTTCTTGTAGTCGGACTCGGCGGCCGCCCTGTCACCCTTGCGATCATACATACAGGCTCTGCGGAGATAACAACCCGCATCTTCGGAGTTCAAGGATATGGCCGTTGAGAAATCTTCAATTGCCCCGTCGACGTTGTTTGCGAGGCTCTTATACCAACCGCGCACGCGATATGCCCAATAATATGAGGTATTATGACTTATGAATTTGTCCATTATGGCTATGGACGCATTTGTCTCTCCCAAATCGTACAGTATTGCGGCCTTGGTTGTCAATGCGTCATAATATGTCGAGTCGAGTTCAATAGCTTGGTCGCAATAGAGCAGAGCCTTCTCGTTGTCGCCTAACTGATTATAGCACAGAGCCACGTATTTGGCGCAGATTGCGTTTCTCTCTTTAGCAAGGCACTCTTTGTAGAAAGGTATGGCCTCGGCGTATTTCTCAGCTCTTTGATAGACATCCCCAATTAGATAAGTCCAAATTATGTTGTTGGGTTCTTTGTTTTTTTGAGCCTTGAGCTTGACGACGGTCAAGGTGAGGGCTGAATCTGCCAGTTCTTGGACAGGCACTTGATTGTCCCCGAGCGAGACAGCCGTTATGACATCGTCAATTGCCTTACTGTAGTTCTTCTTGCCGATATAGCTTTCGGCACGGAAAGAGTAGGCATAGGAGAACCTCGGAGCCAACTTGGTGACAAAGTCAAAAATCTTGATGGCGTCGTCCCATCGTTTCTGAGCTTTGGCGTTGCGGCCCATGCCCATGTATCCCGTCACGTTGCCCTCATCAATCTCAATCATCTTTTTGTAGTCAGCGTCCGCCAAGTCGTATTTCCCTTGATTGTAGTACTTTTCGGCCCTCCCATCGTATAGTCTTGCGTCTTCAGGTGTCATCTTGATGGCTTTGGCATAGTCGGCCATGCCGCGAGCGGTGTCTTTGAGAGCGCAATAGATTTCGGCACGCGTGGCATACGCGCAGGCTGTGTAGCTCTTCTCTTTCGAGGGTAATCTCTTCAGAGCTTTGCTGACGTTGGAGAGGGCCTGTCCGTACTCCATTTTGTTATTTAAAGCAACTGCGAGCCAGTATAGCGCATATCCGTTTTCAGGATTTTCGTCGAGTTCTTTCCGGGCGAATTTTTCTCCTTGGTCGTAGTCATTGTTTTGGATAGCCTCGATGGCTCGGCTTATGTTGTAGGTCATCTCTGACTTTTGCGCCCAAAGGGCTGTTGAGCAGAGAAGCATCAGGGTTATGATTATTGTACGCATGATCTTAAGTTTTTAGGTGTGAGAGAATCTATTTGTTATGTGCTTAGTCTGTCTCGGAGACAGAATTGGACTTTTCGACTTCCTGACAGAGTATCTCTTTGTATTTCTGAATCATCTCTTTGAAACGGGGCGTATCTCGGATTGCGTCCATGTCGTCGTCATTCTCGATATGCGCAAATTTTCGATATCCTTTCTCAAACGCTGTTTGCAAGAAGTCCAAAGACTTCTCCGTCTCGCCCATCCGGCTGTAAATACACGCAGCATCATAATAGTTTCCAGCCTCTTCGGGCCTCAGAGCTAAGACTTTGTCCATATACTCAATGGCTTTATCTTTCTGCCCAAGGGCGAGATAGGCAAAGTGGGCGCACGGAGAACTATTAGACACTTTGTCAAGTTGAATGACTTGTTTGTAGTCGGCCTCCGCAGCTGCCAGGTCCCCTTTGAGTTTATACATATCGGCACGGCCAAGGTAAGAATACACTAATTCAGGGAGTATGGCTATAGCAAGTGAATAATCTTCTATTGCCCCGTCGACATCGCGGATGTTGTCCTTATAGAAGCCGCGACGGTAGAACCCGTATGGATCTGCTGTCCTATCGATGTATTGCCCCTTCATGTCAATGGCTTCTTTAGTTTTTCCTTGTCCATAAAGGACATCGGCCTTGAGCCGCAAGCAGTCATAATAGGTAGAATCCATGGATAGGGCTTTGTCGAAATAGGAGAGAGCCTTTTCGTGGTTACTTATATCCATGTAACATTGGGCAATGTAGTAGCAACAGACTGGGTTGTCGGGATATACGGAAAAGAGCTTCAAATAAGCAGTAACGGCATCGGTGTATTTCTTAGCCTTGGAATACACCTTGGCAAGGAAATACCACCATGTTCCACCCTCTTTTTCCGCCGTGTCTTTCAGCTTGTCTACAGTCAGCACAAAAGCCGAATCAGAAATGCTCATGAACATGTTCTCCGAAATACCAAAAGCATCACCGAAAGGTAAGTTCCGAGTGAGGTCGTCGAGCGCTTTGTCGTACTGTTTTTGCCCGCAATAAGCAGATGCACGGAAAACGTAATTAATATGCATATCCGGATCCAAATCAATTACACGATTAATGTGCTTAATTGCTTCATCATACCGTTTTAGACCATAGGCGGTTACTCCCATGCCACTGTATCCTAAAATGTCATTCTTGTCGAGTTCAACAACCTTGCAATAATCAGCATACGACAGGTCATATTTGAGCTGACACGAATAAACATTAGCTCGCTCTCTGTATGCTTGCGCACTTGGCTTGATGTCGATGGCTTTGTCCAAATCCCTCAGGGCGCGGACAGTATCTTCAAGGGCAAGATAGATTTGGGAGCGTAACTCGTATGCAAATGATTTATACTCCTTCTCTTTTGAAGAGAGATACTTCAGCGACTTGTTTACGTTTGTCAATGCGCCACTCTGATTATTAGACCACAAATCCAAATAGGCGAGCCAATAGAAAGCCCTGCCATTCTCGGGGTTTTCTTTGAGCGCCTTACTGATGTAGCTGAAGGCGACACGACCGTCACCGTTGTTCAAGGCATCGACGGCTCTGACGATGTTATTATCGTCAGACGGTAAGGCCTTCTCTTGCGCCCAGGACGTTGTCGTGCATATAAACACGAAGCAAATAATTACTCTCAAACGCATGGTTGATTCGTTATTAGTAGGTTAACATTGCTGGCTTCAGAAGGCGGCGCCTGTGGGGCTCACTCCTGCCTTCTATTGCTAAATACCATTGAGGGAGCCGAGGTAAACAGGAATTTTCAAAAGTTCTACTCATTTGGATTGCGGGAAGCTCTGTCACCATGGCATTCCTCTCAGTCAACCTTGTCGACGGCATCCAACTCTTCGATCTCGTGACGGGCCATCTCTTTGTATTTCAAGACCATCTCTTTGAACTGCGGAGAGTCTCTGAGCGCGTCCATGTCGTCGTCATTATCGATTCGAAAAAAGACTCTATACCCCTTTTCAAACGCCATTTGAAGATAGTTTAAAGCCCATTTATAATTGCCCATCCGCGAATATAGACACGCAGCCGCATAATAGTTCTTGGCCTCGTGCGGTTTTTCGCTCAAGACTTTGTCCATGTTCTCAATGGCCTCTCTCTTTTGTCCCAGTGCCAAATAGGCAAATGAGGCACTGGATCCCTCTTCACGTTTCGACAATTCTAAAACACGTTTGTAGTCAGCCTGTTCCAGGGCTTTTTCACCTTTGAGTGTGTGCATGTGCGCGCGCCATAGGTTCAGAATCACGTCATCGGGGTTTACGGCTAATCCTGTCGTGAAATCTTCAATTGCCCCATCGATATCACGAATGGTGTACCTAAAGTAACCTCGCCACCAAAAACCCGCATTATCCGCCGTGAGATTTATATACCGGTCCGCGAGGGCAATGGCTTCGTTTACTTTCCCAAGTCTGCAAAGACTTATAGCCTTGTAGATTAATGCACTTGCATTAAGAGACTCGAGGGCTAACACTTTGTCACAATAGACGAGAGCCTTCTCGTTCGCTCCGAGACCTAAGTAGCTATTGACCATGTTGAGGAGGGTATTACTATCCTCGCCATATTGAGCAATATGTTTCTTCAAATATGTGATGGATTCAGCATGTCTATACGCACGCCTATACAAACTGGCAATAAGGACATCCCACACACCTCCACTCTGCTCTTTCAACTTACTGATAGTCAAATCAAAAGCGCGGTCAGAAATCAGACCAATCAGGTCCATGGTCCGGTTCCATGGCATAGCTTTAATGGCATCGTCAAGTGCTTTGCCATACTGCTTCATCTCATAATAGCATTGGGCGCGGCTATGGTATGCCATCCAGCCTACCTGCTCGTTCTCGACAATCTTGTCAAAATGATTTACGGCGTCTTCCCATCGCCTCTGGGCGAGGGCGTTCTCCCCTAAACCCAGATAGCCCCACATTTTGCTTTCTTCAGATTCCTGCTCAATCAACACCTTGTAGTCGAGGTCCGACAACTCGTATTGACCAAGTCCGGAATATGCTTTCGCACGTTTCCAGCGCGACACCCATGCGTCCCGCCTCGAGACACTGGGCAAGAGGTCGATGGATTTTGTGAAAAACTCTACGGCGCGAGCCGTATCGTTGAGGTTGAGGTAAACATCCCCACTCATATCATATCCGAACGCAATATACCTTTTCTCTTTTTTGGGGAGAAGCTTGAGCGACTTGTTCACTAAGGATAACGCCCGGCCGTATTCCTTAATTCGCAACTTCAAGTGGGCGAGCCAAAAGTATGCTATCCCATTATCGGGGTTTTCGGCAAGCTCGTCATAGAGGCACTTTTCCGCCTCATGGAAGTCTTGGGCGGCCATGGCGTCTATCGCCTTATTTACGCAATACGCGTCGGTCTTGAATTGCTCGAATTGCGCAAATGCGTTTGCTGAGCATAGGAGCATCGCAACGATTAGTCTTACCGTCTTACGCATAATAGTTTGAGTTTTTAGTAGGTTGATACTGATGGAGTAAACAGGCGAAGCCCGAGAGTGGCTCACTCCTGCCTTCTATTGCTAAATACCATTGAGGGGGCTGAGGTAAACAGAAATCATGAAAAAACTCAGATTTTGCAATCACTTAATAATCAGACGTTTATTAAGAAAACTTGAACTTTGGGCGACGAGATAACAGCAGTTAGTACTTCAATTGTACAAAAAAGAAGCAGATAAAAACGGTAGTCAACCATTTTTATCTGCATTCTTTCTTTTTAGCGAGGCTTCGCTTGCCTATTGGCCTTGATTATCTCCGCAAGCGAAACGTTAGGGTTCCTATATCAGGTCTGCGGATTAACCTCTGGAGGAAAGGGGAAACCGGGTTGCGGCTTTAATGTGATGGCCTTTTATGGGCAGTTTTGGCATCCCGCCAACACAAATCAACCAACAAGGAACAGAACACACCACCCCACTCTGAATCCGTTTCCCCATAAAAAAAGTACAACCCGCCTTCCTATCCTGTCACAGGTCGGGAGGCGAGGTTGTACCACTCACTAATCAAAAACCAAACTATCGCTAATGTTGACTATTGTGATTGTCTCGTGAAAAGGTCAAATTTCAAATTGGTGCAGGGTATTGATGGAGGTCTTAATATTGTTGTTCAATATTCCAGACGAAAGCCCTGATTCCGTTCGCTTTGTTGACATTGTCGAGTTTCTCGACATATTTGAGGAGTACGGGGACCACGTCGTCCTCGACCACCGTGATGACCGAGCTGTTCATCTCTGGCCATGCGTGGCTTGCCATGCGAGGCTCGCCGCCGTTGGTGCCTCGTCCGTAGACGAGGGGGAACTTTGTGTAGCCCGTAATCTTGAGCTGGTCGAAGACGTAGGCGAGACGCTCGGTCAGAGCCTGGTTGTATATGATGAATACTGACTTCATATCCTTGTGTGTATTAAGGTGTTAGTCCTTCTTTTCGAGGCGGGCGCGGGTGCTTGCTGGGAGGTCACGCTCGGGGTCGAAATCGCTCATGAACTTATATTGCTTGCGCTCGGCGGCCGTCTTGTTGCGGTTGCCGCTCTTGTTGACTGCCGCATAGACGGCAGGGACAATGAGCATGGTGATGATGGTCGAGAAGACCATGCCACCGATGACGGAGACGCCCATGGGCTGCCACGTCTCAGAGCCTTCGCTCGTGGAGAGGGCCATAGGGAGCATACCGAGCATTGTCGTGAAGGAGGTCATGAGGACAGGGCGCAGACGGCTACGGCAGCTGAGAGCCACGGCCTCGTAGAGCTCGATGCCACGCTCACGCATAAGGTTGATGTAGTCGATGAGCACGATGCCGTTCTTGGTTACGATACCGATGAGCATCATTGCGCCGAGAGCCGCGACAACAGAGAGGTTGACGTTGCAGATGAGGAGCGCAAGGACTACACCAGTGAACGCGAACGGAATGGCGAGCATGATGATGCCAGGCTCGATGAAGCTCTCGAACTCAGCTGCCATGACGAGGTAGACAAGCAAGAGGGAGAGGACGACAAGCATTCCGAGAGCGCCGAACGACTCCTGCTGGTCCTCGTAAGAACCGCCAATGTAGAGCGTATATTCTGACGGAATCTCCATGCTGTTGATGACAGCCTGAGCCGCATTGGCAATGTCGCCCATGGCGTAGCCCGAGGCAGGAGTGATGCTGACCTTAAGCATACGCTGTTTGCTCTTACGCTCGATGGATGGCGGGTTGTAGCCCTCTACAATCGTGCCGAGCTCTTTGAGGCGCACCTTCTGTCCATAGGCATCGGTGATGAGCATATTCTCGACATCGGCAATCTTGGAGCGATACTTCTCTTCAAGGCGGACAATGATGTCGTACTCTTCGCCCGCATCCTTATACTTCGACTGGCGGAAGCCGTAGACGTAATAGCGGAGCAGTGCGCCGACGCCCGATGTTGTCAGACCATGGCGAGCGAGTTTCTCGCGGTCGAGGTGGAGCTGAAGCTCCGTCTTGTCGTCACCACGGGAGATGAGCACGTCCTCCGCACCCGGAACGGCCTTGAACCTGGACTTGAGCTCTTGGGCAAGGCGGCCCGTACCGTCGAAGTCGTGACCGAAGACCTCAATGTCGACAGTGTTGCCCGTGGTGCCGCTATTGCCGAAGGAGACCTCGTAGTCGAGAATCTCGGGGAACTCATTGAGAATCTCGCGGACATCGTCACCAATGACGAAGACAGAACGTGTGCGATCTTTGAGGTCGACGGTACGCATTCTCATGTTGAAAATGTTGTTACCCGTGTTGTTCATCATGGAGGCGAAGGATGCCTCTTCCTCAGAACCGTAGGACGCGGTAAGAATCCTGACCTCAGGAATGCGCGCGCGGAGTACCGAGTCAACACGCATGGTCACTTCTTTCGTAACCTCTACACGTTGTCCCTGCTGCATTTTTGCGTAGATGCTCAAGGAGCTCTGGTCATTCTGAGGGAAGAACTCAGTGTGGAGGAATCGGATGAGGAATATTGAGCCGACGAAGAGCGCAACCATGGAGACGACGGTAATCGTCTTGTGGAAGAGCACCCAACGGATGACCTTCTCATAGAAGGCGTCGAGCTTAACCAGCCACTTCTGGCTCCAGTTGTAGAAGCTGAACTTCTTATAGTTAGCATCCTCCTCCTTGTCGCGGAGTTTCAAGAACTTGGAGCAGAGCATAGGCGTAAGGGAGATAGCCGTGAGGGTGGATGTAGTGACGCAGATGCAGATAATCCAACCGAGAGGCTTGAAGAAGATGCCCATGATGCCAGGGATCATGGTAAGGGGGAAGAAGACGGCAATGGTGACGAGGGTCGTGACGATGACGGAGGTCCAGACCTCGTTAGTTCCGTACTTAGCAGCCTCCTTAGGACGCGAGCCGCGGTCTACGTGCTTCGTGACGTTCTCCAAGACGACGATGGCGTCGTCGACGACCATACCGATGGCGATAGAGAGCGACATGAGAGTGATGGTGTTGAGCGAGCCGTCGCTCACAGCCAAGTAGATGAATGCGACAATAAGAGAGATAGGGATTGTCAGAGCAATAACGAACGTCGAACGCCATCGGCCAAGGAAGAAGAAGACGACGATGACGACGAAGAGCAGGGCGTAGAAGAGGGTCTCCTTAAGGTTGTTGATGGCCTTGACGATGAAGTCCGAGTTGTCGGAAATCATCTCGAATTTGATGTCCGTCGGGAGGGTCTTTTGCGCTTTCTCAATCTCGGCGCGAGCTTCGGCGGCAACGGCCACAGCGTTGGCGTCAGACTGTTTCGTTACGAGCAGGATACATCCGTCCTTGCGGTTCACCTGCGTCTCGAGGGTTATGTCTTTGAGTGTGTCGCGGACAGTGGCAATGTCGGAGAGCTTGACGGTCTTGTCGTTGCCGAGAGAGAGCGAGATGTTCTTAATATCGTCGCTCTCCTCAAACTCGCCCTCCACGCGGAGTGAGTAGTCTTCGATGCCCACCTTGACGTTACCAGACGATACGTCTTTGTTCTCAGCGAGGATGGCGTTGCCAATCTGGCTGAGGGTGAGGTTGTAAGCGTCGAGCTTATTGGGGTCAAGGTCAACGTAGACGACGCGCTCGGCAAGACCAGAGGAGTAGGCCGAGGCGACACCGTCGACGCGGTTGAGGTTCATGATGACTTTGTCGTCAAGAATCTTGTAGAGGCCTGAGTATGACTCCTTTGCCGTGACGGCGTAGACGAGGGTCGGCATCATGGAGGTTGAGATTCTCATGATTGTCGGGCGGTCCATGTCGTCGGGCAAGTTGTTCATTGCCTTATCGACAGCGTCGCGCACGTCGTTCGATGCGTTGTCAAGGTCAATGCCCCACTCGAACTCGAGGGTTACGACAGAGAGGTTGTCATACGATATTGAGGAGAGTTCTTTGAGGTCGTCTACCGAGTTGAGCTGGTCCTCTAACTGCTTGGTGACGTTCTGCTCAATATCCGTGGCGTTCGCTCCTGGGTATGTGGCCATGACCGTGATGTACGGAGGGTCCATCTTCGGATACTGGTCAATGGGGAGCGTAATATAGCTGTAGACACCGACAACGATGATGGCCACGAATACCATCAAAGTCGATATCGGCTTTTCTACGGCGGTTGTGAATATGCTCATCTTGAATTAAGTTGTTAACCTTTGGTTGGTGACTACTCCTTTATGTTGAGCTTGCGTCCGTCAACGAGCTTGGCCTGACCTGTCGTAACGATAAGGTCGCCCTCCTCAATGGTGCCGTCAAGGGGCTGAATCTCAACCTTATCGTCATATCGGTTGACAATCTTGACGCTGACACGCTTTGCCACGCCGTCTTTTGCAAGGAAGACGTAACGGTCGTTGGAGCCCTGTACTTTAAGGACTGCGATGGACTGGACGAGAATTGACCTCGACTTGCCAGTGGCGAAGGAGACGGTGCCATACATACCCGGCTTCAGCTCGTCCTTGGAGTTCTCAAAAACAAGCTCGACGGAGAATGTGCGGGTCTTGGCGTCGATGCTGGGGTAGACAATGTTAACACGGCCAGGGAAAGAGCGGCCGTCGCCATAGACGTCGGTCTTGAGCGATACGCTCATGCCCTTCTTGACCTCAAGGTAATACTGCTCGGAGATGTTGACAATTGCCTTGATGGGGTTGGTCTCCTCTATGGAGATGATAGAAGGCTTTGCTGCGCCGCCCAATGCGCCGCCCATGTAGAGCTCGCCCTCTTCCATGTATTTGCCCGTTACGACACCGTTGAAGGGAGCAACGAGGCGGGTGTTCTCCTTCAGGTTGGCAATTGCCGTCTTGGCAACTTCGTATTGGGTCACAACTTGGTCGTAGTTCTGTTGGGAGATGGAACCCGTCTCCATGAGCTTGACGGCGCGGTTGTACTCGGTCTCAATATTCTTGAGCTGCAACTCTTGCTGAGTCAGCGTGTTGGCATCCATCTCGACGAGGAGCTGACCCTTGTGGATACGGTCGCCTACCTCAACGTAGATTTTTTTGATTCGTGTGCCAGTGAGGCTCGGAGCGTAATAGACCTGCTCATTGGCCTCAAGGTTTGCGGTGTACTCAATTGAGCGCTCAACGTCTTGTACGCGCAGCGTGTCAACTCTTACGAGGACGCTTTCGTCGACGACTTCCGTGGTCGTTTTCTCGCCGCACGATGTCATAACCTGCGCTGCCACTACGGAGAGCGACGTGAGCATGAAAATCTTTTTCATCTGAACTATCTTGTTTTTGTTTTTTTCGTTTTTAACTGTCTGCCTTAGAGCAGGTTGTAGAGCTTAAGCAGCTGGTTCTGAGCCATCAGGAGGTCAAGGCTCGCCGATGCGAAGCTCGTCTCGGCTTGAAGATAATTGGTGTTGGCCTGGGTGAGGTCAAGGCTCGAAAGGGCGCCTTGGTTATACTTGTTCTTGTAGTTTTCCAACACACGACGGGCCACGTCCAAGTTCTTCTTCTGAAGCTCGTAGGCGTCAATCGCCGTCTGAAGGTTAAATGCGTATTGCTCAGCGTTTTGAGTAAGGTTGTCCTCAACAAGGGCGATGTTCGTCTCGGTCTTTTGGAGGTCAAATTGCGCCTGCTTTACCAACGAGTGGCGGTAGAAGCCCGAGAAGATGGGGATGCTCAGCGTGAGGCTGCCCACATGGTCAAAGTTCATGAAGGCCGTGCCCGAGACGGGCTTCGAGAACTGGTACGCTGCGGTAAGTGTGGGGATGTACGCAAACTTGCGGAGCTTAACGGTCTGCTCGCCAACCTCTTTGCTGATGAGGAGTTGCTTGTACTGGACGTTGTTGGCAATGTCGAGCTTTGCTGTGTCTACGCCAGCGTTTGCTTCCAAAACTTGGCTGAGTGTCTCAGCCGGGGTGATTTTGGTGTTGATGTCTATGCCCATCTGGAGGACAAGGAGTTTCTTTGTCGTCTCAAGACTGCGCTGAAGGGAGAGGATAGCGTTCTGAAGGGTCGTGACGTTGATGGTAATCTGGTCAACGTCCGTCTGCTCAACTGTTCCCACCTCATAGCACCGGGCCGTGTGGTTGGCAATGCCCTGCATGTCTTTGAGGTTGTCATTGAGAATGACCAAGTTACGCTCGTAGACAAGAATTGCGTAATACGTGTCGGCCACGTTTGCCTTTATGTCGAGCTCCGTCTGGTCCACTGTCACGTCCGTGAGCCTTTGGGCAATCTTTGCTACTTTGACCGACGCAATCTGCTGCATTGCGAATGTCCAGCTTGCGGTGGCGGTGAAGGTGAGGGAGTTCGGCATCTTCATGGCCATTCCGCCAAAGTCGAGCGACTTATTAAAATAGGTGTTAGCCGTAAACTTGGCGTCCACCTGGGGCAGACCTTTAGAACGGGCCTCACGCACTTTCTGATAGTAAATTTCTTTGTCGATTGTGCTGGCTTGAAGCTGCTTGTTGTGCTGGAGGGCGTTGCTGATCGCTGTTTGCAGGTCAACACTCATCGCACCCTCGTCTTGCGCCATGGCAGGTGCCGAAGCAATGAGCGCCAAAGCCATGAGAGCTGGAATTAGTTTCATCAGGAATCTATCTTTGTGTTTGTGTTGTCTTGTTGAATAGGGCAACTCTCTCGTCAATGAGACGAGCCCCCTTGACCGTGGCCATGCCTCGGAGAAATATCACGCATAAACTCTTTACCACATAAAAAACGTCGCACCCTCGCGCTGCCGCTATCCGGCGCATCAAGCCTTTGTTGGGCTCGCCAAGGAGTACCGCCGCGACAAGCTGCGAGTCAACGTCTTGCGACAAGTAGCCACGCTCCTTTCCCTCCTCTATGAGGGATGCCATTTTCGAGCGTATCCCGTCAAGTCGCGAACGGACAGAGTCGTCTACGCTCACGTAGTTCAATCGCTCGATATCTTCAAAAAATGCAGGATTTATGGTCTCCATGAACATCATGGCGTCGTTTACCGCACCTAACATCAAGTCTATGAAGGTCTCCGAGACTGCTATTCTGTCCTCCATCTTCTGGACGTGAACATTCAGCATGTCTTCTACACACGCCATCAACAGTGCGTCTTTACTTGGGAAAGCCTCATACAGTGTGCGCTTGCTTATCCCGACTGCTTTCGACACGTCGTCCATCGATACGGCTTTTATCCCTCGTTTGAAGAACAACTGGGCGGCCGCAGCCTTTATCTTCTGAGCAAGTTCCATCTTTCTCTTTTACAGTCGCTAAGATATACCGAAAACTCGAATCCACAAAACCGTTTCCTGATTTTTAGTTTTATTGCATTATCGCCCGCCCAAGGTCAACGAAAGTTAAAACGACGATTCCTTCTCAATTCCCAACTGCGCCCACACCCGCTTCGTGGCTTCCGTCTCCCCTATTATCACCCTGTTCTTGCGAATCGTCTCCTCGTTCTTATACGGTCTGTCGTGATCCAAATGGAGAACAATGGCCGAATAGGCTATCTGCCTCGGCCTGATGCCATTGTTCTGCAATCGCAAGCCAAATTCTCGGTCCTGACCGCCATAGCGCATCCTCTCGTCATACCCGTTCACGGCTATGGCGTCCTTTCTCCAACACGATGAATTGCACCCATTAAATGTCGGCGCACGTGGGGTCACAACGTTCATGACCCTCGCAAAAAGCGCGTTCCTCACCAGTTTCATCATTTTATATGTCCACGGCTGACCCTGCCGTCTAAGCCATTCCGCCCCAAATGCCCGCCCACTCGCAATGTCTTCTTCTGTCAATAAGCCGCTGACTCGCCGGCTGAGCTTGAAGCACCCTCCCGACAAGTATCGCCCCTCTTCGGCCAATGCCCTGTGCGTCGCCACGAAGTCCCCGCGCGGTACGCAGTCCTGGTCCGTAAATATCAAGTAGTCGGCCGTCGATTCCTTCACAGCCTTATTAAGTATGGTCGCTTTCCGAAATCCTTTGTCCTCTTGCCATACGTGCCTAATCGGCAACCGGTCCCTATACAAGTCCACAATTTCACGTGTCTCAATTGTCGAGCCGTCATCGGCCACAATCACCTCGTCGGCCATGACGCTCTGCCGCGTATACCCATACAGCGCCTTGTTCAACCACGCCGGGTTGTTATACGCCGATATTATGATGCCTATTGTCACAATTGCCTAACCCGCTAAAAATTCAAGGTACCTATGAAGCCAAATATACTACTTCTCCACGACAAGGCAATTTTACTAATTTTGCCCCAAGCAATATCGCTACCCACCTATCAACATTTTTCCTCTAATGAAAAAACCTCTTCTTACCATCGCTGCGCTACTCTGCGCAGCCACAGGCGCACTTGCCGACGAGGGTATGTGGATTCTCAGCCTCCTGAGCCGCCACAACATCGATGTCATGAAGCAAGAAGGCTGCCGCCTCACGCCCGAGCAAATATACAGCGTCAACAACAGCTCCATCAAGGACGCCATCATCATCTTCGGAGGCGGATGCACGGGCGAGATTGTGTCCGACAATGGTCTCATCTTCACCAACCACCACTGCGGATACAGCTCAATCCAGCAACTCTCGTCCGTCGAGCACAATTACCTCCGCGACGGCTTCTGGGCTAAGTCTTTCGAGGAGGATCTCCCCGTCGATGGCCTTGAGGTCCGCTTTCTCCATTCCATGGAGGATGTCACAAGCCGCGTCCTCGACGGTGTCAAGGAGGGCATGACTCCCGCCGCAAGGGTCAATCTCATCGAAAGTCACTGCAAAGAAATCCAGAACGAGGCGCAAGCGGACGAGAGGTATGAGTCCGTCGTCAAGTCGTTCTTCGATGACAACCAGTTTTTCCTCATCCGCTACAAGGTCTACACCGATGTCCGCCTCGTCGGCACGCCTCCCGAGAGCATCGGCAAGTTCGGCCACGACACGGACAACTGGCAATGGCCGCGCCATACGGGCGATTTCTCCATTTTCCGCGTCTACGCAGGCCCCGACAACGAGCCTGCCGAATACTCCCCAAACAATAAGCCTTTCCACCCAGCTTACCACCTCCCCGTAAGCCTCAAGGGCATGAAGCCCACCGATTTCGCAATGACCATCGGTTTCCCAGGCTCAACCAAACGCTACGCCTCTTCTTGGGAGGTGAAGCTTACCCGCGATGTCGAGAATGCCAGCCGCATCGAGCCGAGGGACATTAAGCAGAAGATTTGGCTTGACGATATGCTCGCCGATCAGTCCATCTACATTAAGTACGCCTCAAAATACTCCCGCTCCACCAATTACTATAAGAATAGCATCGGCATGAACCGTGGCATCAAAAAACTGAATGTCATCGGGCGCAAGAAGGACGAGGAGAAGGCTTTCAAGACTTGGGTCAAGAAAAATGGCACCGAGGAGCAAAAGGCCGTCCTAAAGAACCTTAGCAAGGCTGTTGACGATGCCACGCCTTTCTTCAAGGCCAATTACTATATCTACGAGTGCCTCTTTGGCGGTCCCGAGATTTTCCGCTTCGCTCGCAACATCTCGCGTTCCCCAGAGAAAGAGCTTTACGAGGAGGCCCGCGCTTTCTATAAGGACTACAGCCCAAGCACCGACCGCAAGACCACGGCCGCGCTCCTCGCCTACTACGCTTCGCACATCGATAAGCAGTTCCATCCCGCTTTCTTCAAGGATATTCCCAACGAGGCGGCGTTCCAACGCTTCGCCGACGACCTTTTCGACAATAGCATTTTCGCCGATTCCGCTAAGCTGTTCAAGGCCATCGCAAACAACGATTTGAACGCCATAAAGCAAGATAAGGCCACCCTCTGCGCCAACGAGATTATCGATGTCATGCGCAACGAGATTGTGAATAATGGAAATAAAACCCTCGATCGGATCAGCGATGCCCAGCGCATCTATCTCGCCGCTCGTATGCAGATGAGTCCCGACCGCGATTTCTATTCCGATGCCAATTTCACAATGCGCCTCAGCTACGGCCAGGTAGGCGGATATTCCACGCCCGACACCACTTACACCTTCTTCACCGACCTCGATGGCGTAATGGCTAAGGAGGATCCCAATAACTGGGAGTTCATCGTCGACCCCAAGCTCAAGGAGCTCTACAATAATAAGGACTACGGCCGATATGCCGACAAGGATGGCAAGATGCACGTCTGCTTCCTCACGAACAACGACATCACGGGCGGCAATTCAGGCAGCCCAGTCATCAACGGCGATGGCGAGCTTATAGGCCTCGCTTTCGACGGCAACTGGGAGGCCATGAGCGGCGACATCATTTTCGAGCCTTCCGTCCAGAGGACCATCTGTGTCGATGTCCGCTACGTTCTTTTCGTCATCGATAAGATCGGAGGTGCGCAAAACCTCATCAACGAGCTTACCATCAAGGACTAAGCCCCTACAAACCTTACGGTATTTTCCAAAGGGCGGGATGCGTCAAAAAAAAAGGTCGTGACGCTTCCTGCCCTTATTTCGTAACTTTATACCACGTCAACAGAATAAAGACCAATATGCAGACTTTCATCGCAAAATCCGCCGAGGAGCTCGATAGCTTGGCTCCCGCAATTCTCGATGCCATTGGCCCCAATAGGGTCGTCGCCATGGATGCGCCCATGGGTGCCGGCAAGACGACGCTCGTCAAGGCCATCTGCCGTTTCCTCGGCTCTACGAGTGTGGTCAATAGCCCCACTTTCGCCATCATCAACGACTACGACTTGCCCGAAGGCAAGGCCCTCTACCATTTCGACCTCTACCGCCTCAAGGATGTCAACGAGGCTTTCAATATGGGCTTCGACGAGTATTTCTATTCGGGCAATTACTGCTTCGTAGAGTGGCCCGCCATCGCCGAAAGCATTCTCCCCGAGAACTCCTCTACGCTCCGAATCTCGGTCAACGACGACGGTTCACGCACAATTACCGTTCTCTAAGCCCCTTTCCACCCCTAAAAAACACGCCCAGATGCCGATTTAGTTTTTTTTAAGATAACTGCCATTCGTCAAACCAAACGGGGGTTTCGTCACCACCAAAACCGTTTTGAAGTCATTTCGTCACCGAAAAATGACCTTTCGTCACCCGTCGGAGACCCTTCCATTTAACATCTCCTCTTAGCCGTTCTGAACCTTCACGGCTCGTCTCCGTAACAATGTGACAAAACACGGTAACTTTGAATCGAAAACCCCCAACGCTCTAACCAGCACAAAAAATCATACTTCAATGAAAACTTTGGCAGTAACATTTCTCACAGCCGCTGCAATCGTAATCGCGGCTCTGGCTTACGACAAAGCAACAAACACGAACTCGCTCAACAACGACATAATGATCGGCAAGACCATCGTCACGCACGATGCCGCCGGCCGACCAGTCAACCAAATCACCCTCACCACCAACGGCAAGCAGTGGGAGGAGACCATGATGAAGCAAACAACCTACGAGGGCGACAGCGTCAAGACCGCCACGTTCAGCAAGCAAGACGGTCAATGGGTCGCTACGACAATGAGCACCTACACCAATGTCGAAGGCACTCTCATCCTCGCACGCATCGAGTACGCCGCTCCCAACGGCAAGTGGGCAACGCAGGCCGAGCTCAACACCGACGACCTTAGCGAGGACAATGGCCTCCTCAACGACATCGTCTTCGACGCCAACGGCAAGCTCGTCATGAACGCCACCTACATCTACGACAACGGCAACCGTAAGGGCCTTCAAAAGGAGGAGTACCAATACTCCGACAACAAGATTAGCCAAACCGTCAGCTACACTTGGGAGGAAGACGGCGAGTGGCAAAAACACATCGTTGCAAACCAACTCGCCAAATAAAAAGTCGACAATGATATGTCAACTCCGCACCGAACGGGGGACGCCACTCTTTCCGACGTGGCGCCCCCGTTCAGCGTTTATCCTCCGGCGTTAAAAATTTCGGCTTTTCACCAATACCCTGTTGTTAATTTAAACCTCTTTCCAAAATCATCTTAACGCAACAGCCGAAAGTCCCCAAAACAAACGTTTTTCTCGTAAAAAAAAACTATGTTTGCGTCAAGGGTGGAAAAATCATAGACAACAGACAACAGCGCCAAATTTCTGCCACGAAGACGACACACAACTGAGTTCACTCGCTCACTGCGCGCATTTTCAGGGTCTAACGCCCACCATCGTACGTATCGACCCTCCCCCTCTCCAAAAGCGCAGTCCGCCACAATGGCTCACCACGGTTCGCGCTTCTCCAGCAGTTAACCCAACTTATTGAAAAGAACAACTCAGAATATGAAGTACATTCAATTCGACAGCAAACTACTCCCTAACCTGGAGTACTCGCTTTTCAAAGAAATCCTGCAGACCAACAGGGCTGGCGCCTACCTCAGCACCACAATTATCGGTTGCAACACAAGGAAGTACCACGGCCTGCTCGTATGCCCTCTTAACGAGTTCGGTGGCGAAAGCTATGTCATGCTGTCCTCGCTGCAATGCAGCATCTCCACGGGCGATAAGCCCTACAATCTCGGTGTCCAAGAATATAAAGGCGATTTCTTCGAGCCCAAAGGCCATAAGTACCTCACGGGCTTCGAGACCTCCCCTTCCACCACTATGACATACAGGGTCGGCTCCACCGTCCTCCGTAAGCAGTTCATCCTCTCCGAGAATGAGAATCAAACGCTAATCCGCTATACGGTGGTCGAGTCCCCGGAGAAGTTCACGATGAAGCTCCGCCCCTTCCTCCCCTTCCGCAGCGTCCATCAGCTTACGCACGAGAATATGGGTGTCGACACCCACTATAATATTGTCGACGGAGGCGCTTCCTTCTGCCTCTACAAGGGCTTCCCAAGCCTCTATATTCAAGCAAGCAAGCCCATGGAGTTCGTCGCCATGCCCGATTGGTACCGAGGCGTCGAATATCTCCGCGAGAAATTCCGTGGCTATGACGATACTGAGGACATCTACGTCCCAGGCTTCTTTGAGCTCCAACTCGAAGAGGGCGAGTCTGTCGTAATCTCCGCTTCGCTCGAACCCACCAATACCAAGGTCCTCAAAGCCAAGTTCACCCGCGAGGAGAAGAAGCGCACGGCAAAGGATTCTCTCAAGAGCGTCCTCGTCAATGCCGCGCAGCAGTTCACAGAGAAGGAGGTCGACGGCCAGCTCATGCTTAAGGCCGGCTTCCACTGGAAGAAGCCACAGCTCCGCGATACGTTCCTCGCCCTCCCCGGCCTCTCGCTCTTCCAAAAGGACCTGAAGCCCTTCGACGAGATTCTCCGCACCAGCCTCCCCAACCTCCGCAGGCTCTACATCGAGCAGGCCTCCACCAACAACACCTCAATCGACATCCCCCTCTGGTTCTTCCGCTGCCTCAACGAGATGGAGCGTTTCCGCGACGATAAGTTCGACAAGGCGGAGTACTACGACACCATGAAGCAGCTCCTCGAGCACTACTGGACAGGTGTCCCAGGCAAGATGCACCGCCAAGACGACGGCCTCATCTACGCCCGCAACGAGGGCCACCCGCAGCAGTGGATGAATGCTCAAACAAGCTATGGCCACATGGTGACGCCCCGCTACGGTTGCACTGTCGAGGTCAACGCCCTCTGGTACAACGCCATAGCCACAACTCTCGAAGTAGCCGAGGCTAAGAAGGATTCCGATTTCATCAACACCTGGAAGCCCAGACTCGAACAAGTCGGCGCCTCTTTCCTCGCCAATTTCCTCAAACCCGACGGAACGCTCTACGACCGCACCGATGGTGTCTACAAGTCGCCCAAACTCAGAGCCAACCAAATCATCGCCGCCGGACTCAAGCACTCCCCGCTCTCTCGCGAGCAAAAGAAGAATATTGTAGATCAGGCAACGTCCAAACTCCTCACCCCCTACGGTCTCCGAACCCTCTCCCCAGAAAGCGAAGAGTACCACGGCGCAGTAACTGGCAATGAGGACGAAAGAGCCATCTGCGCTCACCAAGGCACAGCCTACCCCTGGCTCCTCTCCTTCTACGCCGACGCGCTCCTCGCAGTCCACAAGAACTCTTGCATCGCACAGCTCCGACGCATCACCGAAGGCTTCGAAGAGGTCATCAAAGAGCACGGCATCGGCTCCATCAGCGAGAACTACAACGGAAATCCTCCATACAGAAGCAATGGATGCATATCCATGGCAACCAGCGTAGCAGCAGTACTAAAACTTATAAAACTCGTTGAACCAAAATAAACACACTCATGAAAGTACTAATGTTCGGATGGGAGTTTCCACCCCACATCAGCGGTGGCCTCGGTACGGCTTGCTACGGCATTACCCGAGGACTCGCTACCATCCCAGACCTCAAGGTCCTCTTCGTCGTCCCTAAAGCTTTCGGCGACGAAGACAAAAGCAAGGTTGAGGACATCATCGGAGCCAACAACGTATCTATCTGCAACAAAAAAATACGCTACGCACACCAGTCCAAACAGCTCGACTACATCGAGGTTGAGTCAAAACTCGTCCCCTATACCGACCCCGACGAATACTACAAGCTTCAAACACTCAACGTCGGTGACGGCTTCAAATATTTCCAAACCGACGACGAAGGTAAGTTCCACTTCTCCGGCGGATACGGCAACCAACTGATGCAGGAGATCCGTAACTACGCCATCATCGGTAACGTTATCGCTCAAGAGAACTCTTTCGACGTCATCCACGCCCACGACTGGCTCACCTACCCCGCCGGCATCGCCGCTAAGGAGGCCACAGGCAAACCTCTCGTTATCCACGTCCACGCCACAGACTTCGACCGCTCGGGCGGACGCGTCAACCCCGTTGTCTTCGACATCGAGAAACGAGGCATGGAGGCCGCCGATAAGATTATCACCGTCTCCAACCTCACCCGCAATACCGTTATCGAAAAGTACGGTATCCCCGCCGAGAAAGTCATCACGGTCTACAACGCCGTCGACCCAATCCGAAGCGACTACAACAACTTCGTCAACAAGGGCCTCGACGAGAAGATCGTCACTTTCCTCGGACGTATCACGATGCAAAAAGGCCCCGAGTTCTTCATCGAGGCCGCAAACAAGGTTCTGCAAAAGATGAACAATGTCCGTTTCGTCATGGCAGGAAACGGCGACATGATGGAGAAGATGGTCCGACGGGCCGCAAGCCTCAAAATCATGGACAAGTTCAGCTTCACCGGCTTCCTCCGCGGACAAGACGTCTACTCCATGCTCCGCATGAGCGACCTCTATGTCATGCCCTCCGTATCCGAACCATTCGGCATCTCCCCTCTCGAAGCTATGCAGAGCAATGTCCCTGTCCTCATCTCGTACCAAAGCGGTGTAGCTGAGATCCTGACTTACGCCATCAAGACCGATTTCTGGGATGTCGACGCCATGGCCGATGCCATCTACGGCGTCCTCAACTACCCCTCGCTCGGCAAGATGTTCGCCAAATACGGCAAAGAAGAGGTCGACTCCCTCAAATGGGAGAACTCCGCAAGACAAATCAAAAAAGTTTACGACTCGGTGGTTCGCTAAGCGCAGCCATTCCCCCGAAGGCAACCATACCAATCAAAGAAATCTAAGACAATGAAGAAAATTTGCTTATACTTCCAGCTCCATCAACCAGTTAGGCTGCGCCGATACAGATTCTTCGACATCGGCAACGACCACTATTACTACGACGACTACGCCAACGAGAGCAATATCAATAAGCTCGCCCATACCTGCTACCTCCCCACAAATAAGGTCCTCACCGACCTGCTCAAACAGTTCAAAGGCAAGTTCAGCGTCGCTTTCTCCATCAGCGGCACCCTCATCGACCAGTTCAAGGTCTACGCCCCCGAGGTCATCGACAGCTTCAAGACCATGGCCAAGACCGGCGGAGTAGAGTTCCTCGCCGAGACCTACGCCAGCTCTCTCGCCTCAGTCCGCGATGTCGAGGAGTTCAAGCGTCAAGTAGCTGCCCACGTCAAGACCATCGAGGATACGTTCGGCCAAACGCCTACGGCTTTCCGCAATACCCAGCTCATCTACTCCGACCAAATCGGCGAGGCTGTGTCCGCAATGGGCTTCAAGGTTATGCTCGCCGAGGGTGCTAAGCAAACCCTCGGATGGAAGAGCCCCGACTATCTCTATTGCAACGCCATCGACCCGCACCTCAAGGTCCTCGCTCGCAACTACCACCTCAGCGACGACATCGCGCTCCGCTTCTCCAACCAAGGCTGGGGCGAGTGGCCTCTCACGGCGCAAAAGTTCAAAAGCTGGCTCGACGGCCTCGACAATGCAGAGGAAGTAATCAACCTCTTCATGGACTACGAGACCTTCGGCGCTGTCCACTCCGCAGAGTCCGGCATCATAGAGTTCCTTAAGGCTCTCCCCGCCGTCCTCCTCGAAGACAAGAACTACGCCTTCACCACACCAAGCCAAGCAGCACAAAAGCTCCAGCCCAAGTCCGCCATCAACGTCCCCACCCCAACAAGCTGGGTCGACGAGGAGCGCGACCTTACGGCATGGCTCGGCAACGAGATGCAGCAAGAGGCCGTCGATAAGCTCTACGCCCTCACCCCTCTCGTAGCTCAGTGCAACGACCAGACAATCCTCAAAGACTGGGAATACCTCCAGGCCACCGAGAACTTCTACTTCATGGGTACCAAGTTCTTCGCCAACGGCGCCTCCCACACCTACCAGTCGCCCTACCCAACCCCCTACGAGGCGTTCATCAACTACATGAACATCCTCAGCGACTTCGCCGAGCGTCTCCGCCACGCTGTACCCACCACGGAGAACAACGAGGTCAAGACACTCAAAGCTGAGAACGACCTCCTCCAAAACGAGATCTCTTCTCTCAAGAAGCAACTCGTCAAGGCTGGCGTTGAGCCAGCTGCCGCCAAGAAAGCCCCTGCCCGCCGCAAGGCCGCAGCCGCTTCCGACGACACCGCGGCTGCCGAGAAGAAACCGGCTAAACGCACCTGCCGTAAGAAATCCGACCCCAAAGAATAAAACCACAATAACCTCTAAAACTGCGCCAACAAACGTGAATTCGCAAACCGGCTGTTAAACATTTCGTACAAGCCTGTATAAAAATAACTCCCCATTTGCGCAAATCACATTCTTTGAGCCTCTCACAAAACCAATCAAGAAAAACGACAATGGACATCAAGCAAAACTTCGCACCTTCTGCAGAGCCCATGTGGAAGTCTATCATCGTCAAGTCCAAACTCCCAAAGGAGCTGGCTTGCCTCCACGAGCTCTCTCGCAACATCTGGTGGGTGTGGAACTACGAAGCCACTGAGCTTTTCAACGAAATCGACACCGAGCTTTGGCATCAGGTAGAGAAGAACCCTATCCTCCTCCTCGAAAGGGTCTCTTACGTCAGACTCAATGAACTCGCCAAAAACGCAGATTTCGTCTCCCGTCTTGACGCCATCTACGCCAAGTTCAAGGCCTACCTCGAGCAGCCTTTCGCCTACGAGCCTTCCATCGCTTACTTCAGCATGGAATACGGTCTCGCCAACATCCTCAAAATCTACTCCGGCGGTCTCGGCATCCTCGCAGGCGACTACCTCAAGGAGGCCTCCGACAGCCGCGTCAACATGACCGCCATCGGTCTCCTCTATCGCTACGGCTACTTCAAGCAGAGCCTCTCCATCAACGGCGAGCAACAAGCCATCTACGAGGCTCAGAACTTCCAAAGCCTCCCCGTCGACGAGGTCCGCACTGCCGACGGCAAGCAGCTCTACGTCCCCATCAACTTCCCCGGCCGTCAGGTTCAGCTCAAGGTCTGGAGGGTCAATGTCGGACGAATCAGCCTCTACCTCCTCGATGCCGACCATCCTCTCAACAACGCTGAGGACCGCACTCTCACCCACGCCCTCTACGGCGGCGACTGGGAGAACCGCATCAAGCAGGAGATTATCCTCGGCATGGGCGGTGTCCGCCTCCTCAATGCCCTCGGCGTAAAGAGCGACATCTACCACTGCAACGAGGGCCACGCTGCGCTCCTCAACATCCAACGTCTCATCGACCTCACCGACAAGGGTCTCTCCTTCAAGGAGGCTCTTGAGGTTGTCAGGGCTTCCTCGCTCTTCACAACCCACACCCCCGTCCCCGCAGGTCACGACAAGTTCGACGAGAGCCTCATCGGCAAGTATCTTGGCCACGTCCCAGAGCTTCTCGGCATCTCTTGGCAGCAGTTCATGCAGCTCGGCCGCGAGAACGACGGTAAGTTCTCCATGAGCGTCCTCGCCGCATACACCTCTCAGGAGATGAACGGCGTCAGCTGGCTCCACGGCGAGGTCTCCAAGAGCATGTTCAAGCACCTCTGGCCCGGCTTCACCGCCGACGAGCTCCACATCAGCTACGTCACCAACGGTGTCCACTACGGCACCTGGACCTCCAGCGAGATGCAACGCTTCAACAAGAAGTACCTCGATTCCGAACTTCTTAAAGACGTTTCCAACAAAGCATACTGGGAGAAAATCCAAAGCGTCGACGATGCCGCAATCTGGGATGTCCGCAAGGCTCTCAAGAAGAAGCTCTACGACTACATCCAGACCTGCAAGAAGCAGACCCTCTACTCCACCAACGACCCAAGCCGCGCGCTCGACGTCATGGAGGGTATCAACCCCAATGCGCTCACCATCGGCTTCGCTCGCCGCTTCGCAACCTACAAGAGAGCTCACCTCCTCTTCACAGACCTCGAGCGTCTCTCTCGTATCGTCAACAACCCCGAACGTCCCGTCCAGTTCGTCTTCGCTGGCAAGGCTCACCCTGCCGACCAAGGTGGTCAAAACCTCATCAAGAACATTGTTGAGATCTCACACCGCCCCGAGTTCATCGGCAAGATTGTCTTCCTCGAGAACTACGACATGGAGCTGGCACACCGCCTCGTGAGTGGTGTCGACATCTGGATGAACATGCCTACCCGTCCTCTCGAAGCTTCCGGCACGTCCGGTCAGAAGGCTGAGCTCAACGGCGTCGTCAACTTCTCCGTCCTCGACGGCTGGTGGTACGAAGGCTACAAGAAGGGTGCCGGCTGGGCCCTCACCGACAAGCAGACTTACCAGGACAACAGGTACCAGGACGAGCTCGACGCTACAACCATCTACTATATGCTCGAGCAGGAGATCATCCCTCTCTACTACGACCAGCAGGATGAAATCCCCCACCGTTGGATTCAGGTCATCAAGAACTCGCTCTGCCAAATCGCGCCCGAGTTCACCACCAAGCGCATGATCACGGACTACCTCAACCGCTTCTACATCCCTCAGGCCACCCGCGTCGCCAAGCTCGTCGCCGACGACTACAAGGCTGCTCGCGACCTCGCCTCGTGGGAGAACAAGGTGCGCAACATCTGGGATCAAATCCGCATCATCAACGTCGATATGCCCGACATCGCCAAGGAGCAACTCGGCATCGGCGAGACCTACCCAATCGCAGTCACTCTCGACAAGGTTGATCCCGACATCGACCTCGGCCTCGAGATGGTCTTCGCAAGCGGCGACGACGAGAACAACATGAAGGTCGTTCACGCTGAGCCATTCACCGTAGTTGAGCGCAACGGTTCACAGGTCACCTACAAGGTGTCCCTCTCCCTCAACTACCCGGGTGTCTTCCGCTTCGGCCTCCGTATCTTCCCCTCCAACCCGCTCCTCCCCCACAAGCAGGACTTCCCCTTGCTCAAGTGGATCTAATGAACCCTCTGCTTATGTCTGCCGCTTAAGCAAAGCCGCCGCATAAGCACATTACGATAATGCGTCCCGCAAGCCAACACAAAGGTTTGCGGGACGCTGCTTTTTATCGTACATTCGCCATACAACACCTATCAACATCATGGAAATCAGACAAGCAACAACAGACGACCTCCCGCGTATCATGCAAATTCTCGACCTCGCCCACGAGACAATGAGGCGCACAGGCAACCCAACGCAGTGGCCCGACACATACCCAAGCGTCGAGACCATGACCGACGACATCAACGCCCACCACGCCCACGTCCTCACCCTCAACCAGCAAATCGTCGCCACCTTCACACTCATGCCCTCGCCCGAACCAAACTACGCCAACATCACCGGCCCAGGATGGCTCGACGACGACAACCCCTATATGGTCATCCATCGCGTCGCAGCCGACCCCTCTTTCCACGGAGCTTTCGACGCCATCATCGCCTTCTGCGCCTCTCAGTCCAACAACCTGCGCATCGACACCCACGCCGACAACGTCATCATGCGCCATTGCATCCAAAAACACGGTTTCACATATTGCGGCATCGTCTTCTACCCAGGAGGCGGCGACCGCATCGCTTTCCAAAGA
>JALEMI010000050.1 GCA_022768325.1 Bacteroidales bacterium | reverse complement strand
CTCAGGTGATTATATTACGTCTTCTAATACCGACGATTGGCAAAACCCTGTCAAGCCTAATGATGTCGTGTTTACATACCAAAATGTAACATATCCTTTCCTCGACGGTACAGATACGGGTGAGGATTATGGTACCAAATTGAAATACATCCGATTCGAGGTGGCAAACACCTATCAAATACAAGGTACCACCTATTTCTGCCCTGTTCAACACGACTTCTCTTTCGGTGTCAATAAGCTCCCTGTCCTCAAAAAGGTAGATGAGATTTTCGCTTGTAAAGGACAAAAGGTGTCGTTCCAAGTGCGGCTCGATGAGTCTGTACAACTCCCAGACCCCAGCACGGGTGACGGCATGACATACGAGGTTTTCCTCGACGAGGCCTGCACCCTCAAGGCCGACAATGTCGTCAACCTTAAGGGCAACAAGGATAACACTGTTGTACCTGTCTTGGCGGATGCTTATGAGAACTGGAGTCGTTTCAATGGCGATGACGAAGAAGGCACCTACGCTTGGTTCGGTCTCCTGAAGCTCGATGCTGATTATCTGAAATTCTATGTCCGTGTCAAGAATGAGGAGACTGGTTGTTACTCACATCCCGTCGAGGTCATTATAGTCGCTCGTCCCATTCCTGATATTGATAACTTGAAGGCTGATCCTGCTGCTTTCTGCCAAAATGCTGATCCTGCAGGGCTTCAAGTGACTGCCGAGCTCAGTAAGACATTCACAGATTTCTACGCAGTCCGCCCACCTTCCCTCAAGCCTGTCGTCACCTACCACTGGTCTTGGGAAGATGCTAATGCCGCCGCACTCGGTAGTGAAGAGACTGACGATGTCAATGTCCTCGGGGATCCCACAACAAATTTCAGCGGCTTGACTGCCGAACTCGGTCTTGCCAAGGTCACCGTCTATGCCACAAGCTCCGACGGTTGCGGCTACGAACTCGATTTTGGCGGCAATCCTCTCGTAGATAATCATATCACCGAAGACAAAACCGTTGACGTCGAAATCAAGGATCTCCCATACTTCGACATCCAAGAAGGCGTCCAAGCCTGCGCCGACCAAGGTATTGTCAGCGTTCAAGTCGCATCAACCGACGAACGTACCCTGACTTTCGACTTCGCCCCAGTCACGGAAGATGCCATCACAGCGCCCACTCCCGTCACCACAAGCCTGACCGTCGCCGGAAATTCCTCAGCAGACTTCCAAACTACTGTTAACACGACGGACGTAAAGGACGTTACGGTCTATAAATACGATGTTACCGTCACCGACAATACGACGCTCGCCTGCAAAGACGAGGCAACGCTCAGCTTCAAGGCCTACCCAGTTCCCGAGCTGGACATCACGCCTACCGTCGACGACCGTCACCTCTGCCAAGGCCAGACGTTCCAAATCAACGTAACCCCCTCAATAACAGAGGCTAAGAACCCTGGTCCCGCAACAAGTTACAGCTACGCATGGTATATCGACGGAGTTGCCGTCGCCACGACACAGTCCTACGATTGGCTAACAACAACCTCCACCACACCCGGCGTCCACAACGGTTCTGTAACCGTCACCTATACCTTCACCGATGGCCACACCTGCTCAACAACCGAGAATTTCCAAATTTTCGTCGATGCAGTCCCGCAGATCTCCTTCAAGTCCGATTTCACCATCTGCGAAGGCTATGGCACCACTCTCGCGGGCGTCGTAACCAACCCCGATGTAGCCAACCATACGGGCACGGCCAATGTCTATGTTCCAAAGGTCACCGTCCCCGATGACCCCAGCGTCGTAGTCTCCCCAACCGAGGTCAATTACTACACTTGGAATTTCCCTGTCGCTCCAGAACGCAAGACTATCTACAAGCTCACTGTCGAAAACTCAACCACTGGTTGCGTTGTCCCAGTCGAAGCCGAGCAGTCAGTAACTGTTACTGTTAATCGCAAGGCCAGGGTCCGGCTCGACAAACTCTCTGAAAACGAGGTCTGCGCTGGCAACAACACCATCGCCATCGACTACACCCACGAGAACGATGATGAGTCAACACTCAATCTCGCCTCGCTCACCGTCGCGGGCTTCACAGTCGTGTCCTATAACTCTACGCAGATCGTTCTCCAAGCCGACCTCTCCGAAGGCACAATAACCTTCGGCCAGGACATCATGAGCGCTGAGACAAACGAGAAGTGTGAAGTTGTATTCACCAACACCCTCGATCTCAAGGTCCGCCCAATCCCCGCGGTTCCAACAATCACGCGCAATCCTGTTGACGACTTCGAGGCCTGCTATCGCGAGAGCAAAACCTTCACCTTCACTGTCAATGACCAAAAGCAAGGCTTCAAATACGAGTTCTACATCTCCCCAACGAAGCCCACTGACGGCGACACTCCAATTGCTACCACAAGCTACCCCAATGGTCGTTACTCCCGCAATACTCAAAACGACGATGGCGGTGTAATCAACGTATGGGTACGCTCCATCGATACCAACCACCCAACTAATTGCCCCTCAGACTTCGCCGGTCCGTTCCCAATCACTATCCACAAGATTCAAGAACCTACCTGTCCCACACCTGCAACAATCTGCGAGGATGAGACTGCGACGCTCACCGTCACAGCCCCGCTCTCCGATGCGGCGCACAAGTACACCTACGAGTTCTTCCTCGGGTCAACATCCAAGCAAAACACCGAGTCTGTAAGCTACACAACAGATGCGTTGTCCAACACCACCACCTACTACGTCCGAACCCACGACCAGACCACTGGCTGCTCTTCTCATGAGATGACCTCCGTAACGGTCTCCGTCCATAAGAAGCCTCTCGGTAGGACGCAAATCACCTACAATGGTGTCGACGGAACGCCCAATATCTCCCTCCCCGATGGCTCTGTCGTCAAGAGGTCCGCTTTCTGCCGCGGTGAGCAAGGCACTGCACACATCGTAGTCAATGCCTACGATAACGACAATAACCCTCTCGCCCATACCAGCACTCTCGTCGCCGTGTCTGTCGGCTCTCTCTCCGACTGGACAAAAGCCGACGACAACACCTTCACCTGCAATAAGGTATGGGACGAGGAGGTCGAGCTGACCTTCTCCGTCAACGATGGCTCTTGCACTTCCAACGAGTTCAAGGCTACCGTCAAGGTCGTCGATCCCCCCGCCGCACCTACCATTAAGCTCTCGCTCTACGAGATGTGTAAGGGTGCCGATCTCAACCTCAAACTCTCTGTCCTCCCCTACACGGGCAAGACGAACGACATCAACTTCGTCTTCTATATGCACGAGAAGGGTAGCACTGCCATCCTCAAAGGCCCCTTCACAACCAAGTCCGGAGAACTTACCTACAAGACCGTCTCCGATCTCGACATACAGAATGATGTCGAGTTCACGGCCTACGCCTATAATATCAAGACGGGCTGTATGTCTCCCGTCTCCACCAACCTCCCAGGCATAACAGTCCATCCTCTCCCCGTTCCTACTGTTAAGGCCGACCCCGAGGTCCTCTGTCCCAATGAGCAATCTGAGCTCACCGTCGTCGAGGATTACGTCAAGTACGAGTGGCTCGATTTCGATGTCAAGGGTCAAACCACCAAGTCCGTAACAGTCACTGTCCCCGAGACGCGCACCTACACAGTCAAGGTCACCGATGTCAACGGCTGTGTAAGCGAGGTCGCATCGGTCAATGTCATCGTCTATCCTGTCCCTGAGTTCACAGTCTCCGTCGCTCCTGATGTCGTCTGCCAAGGCTCCGATACGAGAGTTGAGTTCACACTCACGCCCATGAACGACGGCGTTGTCGACTTCAAATATCCCTACACTTTCTGGACGGAGGCTCCCTCCACCAAGTCTATCCAAACAACAACCGACAGCGAGGGTAACGTCACGTCCTACTTCGTCGATGGCGAGACGTGGACCGAGGCAAGCGTGAAGTTCGGCTTCCAAATCACCTCCACCGACGCCTTCAACAAGTGTCTCTCCGAAGAGCAGACTGCTACGGTAACAGTCATCCCAGCTCTCGCAACGCCTGTCGTCTACTCCTATTCGGCTCAAGACGGCTCGCTCACCCGCGATGTCCACGTTTGTAAGGGTTCTACCGATCCGGTCAAGGCGTTCATAGACAATGTCTCCGCATATCCCACGGCCGACGGCACGACCTACTCTTACCATTGGTACACCGATGCCGCTGGCACGAATGAGATTACCTCAGGTGGCGAGTTCACTCTCGCCGACAACGGCACGACTGTCTCTTTCGTACCCTCCACCACGCCCACCACGCTCTACGCTAAGGTTGTCCGCGAGACCGAGCCTAAGTGTGAGTCCGAAATAAGCGAGGTCATCACGGTGACAATTGAGGATCTGCCCGAGCCTCCTGTCGCAATCGCTCCGACAATATACATCTGCCAACCCGAGCAGGCTTCCGAGACTCTCGAGCTCCGCGTCCAATCTCCCGCCTCAGACTATACCTACCACTGGTATCGTCAAAACGATGGTGAGACCGATACCGATATGTCCGACGATGTCGAGGTCGCAACGGTCAAGGGCTCTGTTACAGCCGTCATACCCAACCCCGACGAGACGACTTACTACTACGTCATCGCCGAGTCCAAATACGGCTGCTTCTCCGACTCTAAGTCTAACATCGTGACAGCCGAGGTCGGTACCAACCCCGTCATTGTCGCCGTCACAGCTCCGCAGGAAAGCGTATGCACAGGTGACGATATCAATCTGACTGTCGGCGTCGAAGGCAGCACCGATGGCATAACCTATCGTTACGAGGTCGTCCCCTCCGACGGTTCGTTCCCCACGATCAACGGCACTTCCCTCGACGGCAATATCACCATCAATCTCGATGCCGATGACACCTACACCGCCAATATTACGGTATGGGCTGTATACGCCAACCATTGCGAAAGCCTGAACAACCTCACCTACGATGTCGATGTCCGTGGCCTTCCTACCGTTAAAGGTACCAACCTCAAGGCAAGCGTCTGTGCTGAATCTGAGTTCTCGTTCACTCTCACAGAAGTAACGTCTCACGACCTCGCTTCTTGCGATGACGCATCCAACGCAATGCTACGTGTCGACCTCGTCGACAAAAACGGCAATGTCCTTGTCTCAAAGACCGTTTTCTCGGGCGACGATGTTGAGATTGTCTACAGCGATGGTCTCAAGCGCGATATGCTCCCTCTCCATTACGAGATTTACGACATCTCGTCCAAGTGGACCGACAAGTGCCCACGTAAGAAGCAGCTCAACGTCACGCTTGTCGACATCCCCGAGTTCGAGCTTGTCAATAACGACGGTAAGGAGGATGAGACTCCCGACGAAGATGTCCTGACCATCCACTATTGCGTCGACGAGTCCCTCAACCTCGGTCTCAAACAACCTCTGCCCACCAACGATCCCCTTGGTTACCCCATCAACTACACTTACCAGTGGCAGTATAATGGCGTCGACATCGTTGGTCAAGTCTCTCCCAGCTACACCCGCGACAATCTCGTCCCCGCTTACTCCGGCGAGTACACCCTCATCGTCAAGACCCAAACAGGCGAGTGCGAATACAAGCGCACTGCCGTCGTTACGGTCCACGACTTCCCCGCGCCCATAATTCTCCCAGGCAATGGCCTCGATACTTATTGTACCGACGGCGATCTCTTCCTCCAAACCGAGGATCTCTTCGAGTCCTACCGCTGGGTAATCAAGGGCACGTCCGATGTTGAGGTCGTCAGCACCACTCCTAATCCCGACCTCACCTACAAGGTCAGCGACATCCCTCTCGCCGCCAACACCAAGCTCCTCGACGTACATCTCTACGCCACCGACAAGTACGGCTGCGAAACAAAGAGTCCCGACATCCATACGGTCATCCTCGCCAATCCGCCAAAGATTCTCGAAGTCTACGGTCTGGAGACCTGCAGCGATAACCCATTCATTTTCAAGCTCTACACCGACGCCCAGAAGTACTCCATCAAGCTCTTCGACGGCGAGGGTGCCGAGCAGACCCTCCAAACCAACATCTCCGCAACCGACACGACTTTCGTAACGGAAGGCTCTATGCCCGAAGGTGATTACACCATCAACATCACCGACCTCACCACGGGCTGCTCCTCCGACAAGTCTGTCCACTTCTCGCGCTACGATGTCGATGTCAAGTTCGAGTTCCCCAATGGCATCTACTTCTGCCAATACGAGAATATCGACCTGATTGTCAAGCTCTACGACAAGAACGGTCACGCCGACTTCTTTGACAAGATTGAGAATCCTGTCTTCACTTCGCAGTTCGAGAATGGTGAGCTCTCCTACAAAGCTCTCCTCCCCGACCTCCCAATGACGAGTGTCGATCAGGCTCTCAATGTCGACCAGGCCTCTGTTTCCCCAGAGCTCACCCCAAGCTGGAAGTTGCCTTACTCTCTCGTGGGTAAGCTCACCTACGGCTTCAAGCAGGCTGTCGACGCGTCTCTCTCTTGCACTGCCGATGTCGACCCCGCCCAGTTCTACGTCCTCCCAACGCCAAAGCTCATCACCACGCCAGAGATGCCAGTCTGTCTCCGCACCGACTTCGAGTTCTCTGTCGTAACCGACATTATCGATGAGGCATGGCCCGAGCATAAGTACGTCTTCTTTGTCAATGGCGTACAGGTCGTTAACGCCAATGGCGACTACACCTCCAATACCTTCAAGACGGCTGACCATCCCGAGGTTACTCTCAATGAGGGCGACCAAGTCACTGCCCAGGTCATCGTCAACGAGGTCGGCTATACTTGCGTCTCCGCGCCAATCGTAGTCAACTACAAGGCCGACTTCAAGACGATACTCTCTGGTGTCGACAGCTTCAAGTACCATTGTAAGGGCTCCAACATCGAGTACACTCTCACCTCCGTACTCCCCGATGGCGCAGACCCAAGCACGCCGCTCGTAAACATCAAGTCCTACGATTTCTACATCGTGGACAACGGTATTGAGTCTCTGCTCTTCTCCGTCAACGATGTCAACGCCCTCTCTCACACTGGTACTTTCTCCTACGAGGGCGACAATCAATCAATCCTCATCAAGACCGTTGCTAAGGATGAAAATGATTGTGAAATCGAGTCCAATGCCGTAATTGTACATATTGACCAGTTCAAGATCGTCGATGTTCGTGTCTTCAATGAGTACGGCACTGAGATGTCCAACGACCTCTGCGCCGACATCGACTACAAGTACGAGCTTGTCTTCCAAGATTCTGCTGGCAACTCCATATTTACTGGCAGTGACTACGACTTCACCTTCACCATGGACGGTGTCGAGATGTCAGACCACTCCCACGGTAACTTCACCAACTACTATGTAACCTATTCACACCCTGTTACCGAAGGTGAGGTAGACCTTGTTGTCAATGTCAAGCACCTCACTACAGGCTGCGCAACCGATGCCGCCTTCGACTTCTACCCTCCTTACACTGAGCCATTCTCATTCCACGCTAAACCCGATCCAAATGAGAAGCTTAAGGATTCCCTCCTCCCCGTGTCCGACGATGTCGCCGACGCGCGCAAGTTCGAAATCTGTTACAATGACGACTTCGGATTTGATGTCAATGGCGAAATCGTAACAGTGGTCTACGATAACGTCAAGGTCGCTACATACCGCAACGGCGTTGTCGATGCCGTCCACAGCGAGGCTACTCTCGAAACCAGCCAGATAACTTCCTCCTACGCCGACGGTGTCTCTGTATTCCTCTTCGACATCAAGCCATCCGAGAACTTCCACACCCTCAGCTTCATCGTAAGCGACGGCACTTGTGAAGTCCCATCCAACGAATGGCAGTTCCGTATGTTCGAGGACATCAATGTCGAGGTTCTCGATGCTCTCGGCGTCAACATCCTTGTCGATGGTGTCGCAACGGTCTGCGAAGGCTCGTTACCAAAAATCGTTCCTTCAACCACCGAACCCAACTACACCAAGGGCTACAACTTCTACGATGGCGCAGACCAGCTGCTCTCAGCTCCCGATTTCGTCGAGACGAGCTATCAGTACGATGCCGCGACAAAGGGTGAGTACGAGTTCAAGATTCGTGGCGACTTCGGCCGCAACGATTGCTACAAGAGCATCACGATTAGGGTAGAGGAGTCCCCTAAACCTGTCGTCTCTCTCTCCAATTCCGAGGGCGCCGATGTTGCTCCCGAGTCCTCTCTGCCGCTCATCTACTCTTTCTGTGAGGAGGAGCAACACACCCTCAACCTCAGCGGAGCCAACGACTATCAGCTTATCTCCGCCGATAGGGATGGTGTCGATGTCTCGGGCGAAATTCCCGCGGCATCGGAGACCAACGTTCTCAATCTCAACTACTATCCCAACGAGAATAACACCGATTACAGCACCTACACTCTCAAGTATCAATTCGCGGTTGTCGATTGCTACGAGACTGTCGATGTCATTCTCCACGTCTACAATAAGCCAGAGGCCGTCTTCATCAACGGCACTCCTAAGTCGCTCGTAATCTCAGGCGCACAAGTCCCTGTCGACGTCACCCCAGGCTACGACCGATACGAGTTCTACGTCAACGACGTTCTCGTACAAGACGGTCCCAATAGCTCCCTCCCAGGCGATATGAATATCGCTACCGAGGAGACCACCAACATCAAGGTCATCGTTCACAACACCTTCGGCTGTACCATCGTCCTTGAGGCCGTCACCAAGGTTCTCGAAGGCATCGATGCCAAGGAGATTCGCTCTTCCGCCGACTTCTACTGTACCGACGACCCAGGCGTCACGATCTACGTTGTCGACCCGCAACCAGGTCTCACCTACTTTGTCGATGGTGTCCCAGCTCTCGCCGAGATTAAGGCCGTTGATGGCGAACCCGTCGAGTGGACTCCCGTCCGCCTGACTAACCCTGCCATCGCAAATCCAGAGACCTTCACCGTCAAGGCCTACTATGATGCGCTCCCCGAGCAAATCTTCGACATGGCCAATACCGTGACTGTCGAGGAGGTCAAGTCTCCCTCCGACCTCACTTCTGTCCCCGACCTCAAGGTCATCAACTGCGTCGAGGCTCAGTCTCCCGATTTCTCGTGGACTGTCTCCAACTCCGAGGCCGATAAGTTCTATACGCTTATCAATGTCACCGAGGGCGGCACTGCCATCTCAACACCTGTCAACGGTACCGATGGCGACCTCGTCTTCAACATCCACGACCTCATGACCGTGGCCTACGGTGCTGCCAAGAACGGCGAGTATCAAATCCTCGTTCAGTCCAAGCGTCAAAACGGCGACTTCGCCTGCGATAAGGTCCTCGACGGTGTCCTCACCATCGACCTCCCAACCACCAACGCCTACACGCTCATCGTCACGCCAGCATCTTCCAATGTATGTATCGACGATCAGGTATTCATGATTAAGCTCGATGGCTCCGACTACAGCGACGAGTTCGATCATGAGTATGTCCTCTTCCGCGACGGTGTTCCCATCGCAAGCGTCACCTCTGTACCCGGCGGCGGTCAAATCATCTTCGAGGATCCCGACCGTGGCTCTCTCGCTGCTGGCAAGTACCTCTACAATGTAGTATGCAACTTCAGCGGCTGTGTACAGCCTATGGCCAACACTGTCGAGCTGAATATCTTCGAGCATCCCGAGATTTTCGATGTCACTGCTCAAAACGATGGCTACTACTGCTACGATGAGCCAGACGGTGTCACCGTCACTGTCGCCGGTTCACAGCCAGGCTTCATCTACAAGCTCTTCAATAAGGGCGAAGGCACTCTCGTAGCCGAGGAACTCGGTCACGACGACGGCAGTGCCATCATCTTCTCCAATATCCTCAAGGGCGACTACTACGTCGAGGTCTCCATCCCCAACACCGAAGGCTGTAAGACCCTCCTCAACGAGGTCAAGGTCACTGAGATAGCCGAGCCTGAGGACTTCATGTCCACAATCAGTGAGGCTGGCAAGATAGGCAAGGGCGGCCATACGCTCGTCATCTGCCGCGACCACGATTACCAAATCAACATCGCCGGTGCTGACTTCGACCTCACGGGCGTCGTTATCCGCTCCTACGAGCTTCGCGATTCTGAGGGCAACCTGATTTCCGTCGATATGGACGGTTGCGGAACTCCCGACTATGTCAACGGCACGTTCTGCTTCCCCGTAATGACCGCTACAACCCCAGGCACCTTCACTTTCGATGTCGTAGCTAAGTCCACAGTCAACTTGTCCGACGGCACTACCAAGGAGTGCGAGAAGCTCTTCAACGCCGTTGTCGAACTCGTTGTCAAGGATTACGCCAAGACGACAGAGTCCATAACAGTCGACCTCAACCCCCATCCCGAGATTGATTGCTACGGCTCCGACATCATCGTCAACGATCCTAACCTCACTGTTACCGATTCCGTCGAGTATCGTCTCTACAAGGTAGACGACCTCAGCGGCACGTACGATGTCAATAAGCCAATCAGCGTCATCAAGCCCTACGACGGCGATAAGAACGTCTTCGAGAATATCAAGGACGCACTGGGCACCTACGCCATCCACGCTAACAACGGCGCGTGCGACGAGCTTATCGAAATCGTCCTTGTCGAGAATCCTCGCTTCGCCAAGATGCAAGAGCTCGACATCGATGAGTATGTCTGCGAAGGCGACGGTGGCATCTATGTCAAGATGAAGGATTCCGAGAAAGATGTGGTTTACTCCATCTACTACATCTCTCCTGAGCTCTACGCCACCATCAACCCTGGCAACGGTGTCATCAGCCCAACCGATCTCTCCGAGAATCTCTGGGGTGTCAAGATGGGCGACGTTACAGCCACCTTCGACCACGAGCGTCTCACCTTCAAGGATCTCGACTACGGCGATGGCAACATCACCCAAGTCATCTACCGTGAGGGCTACTACTACGCCACGGCCGTCAAGAAGGACGTCGCGAACCCCTGCCCAACAGCTTCGCCGCTCCTCCACTTCGAAATCCTCGACCTGCCTAAGTCCTTCGACCTCAAGCAGTCCAGCCTCTATTGCGATGCCCTCGGCTCTTCCGAGATATTCATCGAGCAATCCGAGTACGACCCCGAGGCCGTAATCACATACTCCCTCTGGAAACTCGACGACCTCGGCAACGCTACATACTACGACGAGATCGAGTCTAACCCCGATACCGAAAAGCCTCTCTACTTCAAGAGGCCCGTTGCCGAGGGTACCTACTACGCCATCGTCATCAAGAAGTACGCCGATAAGTACAACAACAAGATCTGTACTTCCAAGATGCGTAACTACATCACCGTAGGCTACGCCGAGCCTCTCGATCCGCTCAGCTTCACTACGCAGACGTTCGACATCTGCGCCTACGAGAGTGCTTCCTACACGATAGACGAGGCTGCCATGAGCTCTCTCCTCTCTTCCGCTCAGGCCGCTCAACCTATCATCAAGGGCATCAACTTCTTCTTGACAGACCTCGATGTATCGCCAGCCGATGAGACGGCTCTCGTCTCCAAGGTTTATGACGGTACCAACGAGATTACCTTCTCCAACCTCCCCGATGGCGTACACACCATTTGGGCATCATGGGCATCCGATGAGCCTATCGACAAGTACGCCTGCCTCGTCAAGCTCGGCGATGTTCAGGTCAATTCCGCGCCCTACATCCCGACAGGTGTCATCAATGCGACCGTCTGCGGCACCGAGTTCGTCCTCAATCCCGCATACTACTCTAAGGATCTCAAGTACATTCTCTTCGATGCGGATGGCAATGAGCTCCAAACTGTAATCTATGACGGTGTCTATGTCGAGGATGTCCGCTTCCCCAACCTGACGCCAGGCAACTACACTCTCCACGCGGCCTTCGTCAATGGCAATGCCTGCGAGGTCACCATGGGCAACTTCACGGTCAAGGGTATCATCCCGTCCACCGAGAACCACGAGCTTCTCCTCTGTGCAGAGACGCCTGTTGAGTACACTCTCCCAGCTTCGCTCCTCCTCGACGGTGCTTACTACTACGCTACCGACAAGGACAAAGCTCCTACCGAGAGTTCCTTCGAGGTCATCAGGTATCACGAGGGCGATGGTGATGTGGTCTTCACACAGCTCCAAGATGGCGTCAATGTCATCTGGACTGCCTTCAACGGCTTCGGCTGCCTCACGGCTGTTGACACTGTGATTGTAAATCGTCACCCTGAGCTGCCTTCCAACGTTGTCAATGACGAGGTCTGCGGTCTGACCTTCGAGCTGGATAACTCTCTCCTCATCAACGGTGCGACCTACACTCTCACCAACACGGCCAACGGTTCTGTTGCTACAAGCGTGGTCTACTCCGATGCCGAGGCTTCTCTCTCGCTCACAGTCCTCGCCGAAGGCACTTACGAACTCTCTATCAAGGCC
>JALEMI010000036.1 GCA_022768325.1 Bacteroidales bacterium | reverse complement strand
GAAACAAACGCAGAAAACTCACAATCGATTTAACGACAGAAAGACATTGATTTTCAAACACATAGATACCCACAACGGTGATGCCTCTGTGGGTATGGGAAGCTATGTGAAAATTTGGGGGCTAATGAAAGAGCCGTGTGCTGTCAGAAGTCAATTTGCTGTTAATAACAAACTTTCAATGGCTCTGTTTTGGATTCGCCCGGAGGAGTATATAGCCTTAGACAAGAAGAATAGAGCCTTTCTTTGGGAAAATTTTGAAATTGAAATACCAGATAGTCCGTCATTCAGTCAGTATCAACAATTGATTATCGATATTAGGAATATGATGAAAACAGGTGTAATCAAGCAGAAATCATTCGTTGAGCTATCGTCTGCTGCAGACAACGAAGCAGGTACGGATGAAGAAGAGTCTATGGCTGTCGACAGTGATGAGAGTATGAATGCCAGAATGGCTAAATGTGTCGACTTGTGGGAAACGCGTAAAAACATAGTGCTTCAAGGTGCTCCAGGCACAGGTAAAACATACAGAGTGCCTGAGTTGGTCGTGCGCCTGTGTTCTCCTGAATTTGATGCGGATAGAGCTACGCGAGATGAGTTGATGGAGGAATACGATAAGTTGAAAAATGATAGGCGCGTGATGTTCACAACGTTCCACCAATCAATGGATTATGAGGATTGGTTAGAAGGTTTACGCCCTGTTGTCGATGATGGTAACCAAGTTACTTATAGACCTGAGCCTGGCATATTTAAACAGCTGTGCGATGAAGCAGAAAAGCCAGTTTCCGTAAACAAGGGTATCGATATTTCAAGGGACGCGACAGTCTGGAAAGTGTCGTTAAAGGGTGCTGGAGACAATCCCGTGCGTACTGACTGCATGAAAAACGGTTACATACGTATCGGATGGGATTATTTAGGTAAAGATATCACAGAGGAGACGGACTATGGTGTAGGTGGCGGTAAGATCCCCCTAAATGCTTTCATTAACACCATGAAAACTGGCGACGTGGTTCTCAGCTGCTATTCGAATAGTATCATTGATGCCATTGGGGTTGTAACAGGAGATTATGAGTGGCACGAAGAGTTTAAAGAGTACAAGCGTCTGAGAAAGGTGCAATGGTTGGTCAAAGGGATACATGAGGACATTGTTGCGCTCAATGACGGTAAGACTATGACTCTGAGCACTGTCTATCGCATGAATGCAATGAACATTGGCGACATCAAAATGCTGTTGGATAAACATGAGAAGTCGGAATCTCTGATTGCCAACACTAATCCCTATGTCGTAGTCGTCGACGAGATTAACCGAGGCAATGTGGCTAAGATTTTCGGTGAGCTGATAACATTGCTTGAGCCTGACAAACGTAAGGGCATGAAGGATGCGGAATGTGTCACGCTACCTTATTCAAAGAAGCCATTCTGCGTACCCTCAAATGTTTACCTGATTGCTACAATGAACACTGCCGACCGTTCTCTCGGTGCGGTAGATTATGCTGTCCGACGACGGTTTGCCTTCGTATCTGTGCTGCCATACGAAATTGATGATGAAAACTTCCATCACGATCTGTTCCGTAGAGTAAGCGAATTATTCATATCGAATTACGACGAATATGCCGATAGCGGATTTGATGTTAATGTTAAACTCGAACCGGCAGATACGCTTTGTGACGAATACCGGCCCGAAGACGTTTGGATTGGTCACAGCTACTTCATTATGAAGGATGAAGATGAAGTGAGAAACAGGATGGAGTTCGAGATTCTTCCACTCCTTCAAGAATACGTCCGCGATGGTGTCCTGACTTATGAAGCTCAGGAAAAGATCGACGATTTGTTTCAAGAATATGTGGTGGCATGATTCTAATCCAACTCGGAGAGCAAAGCAATGGTGAATTAAAATCGGATTATGCCAACGCCATTGCCGATTTTCTGAAAGATAATGATGAAAAGGTTATATGTTCGGTTTCGCGCGGGGAAGAATCCGAGGATTGCCTGTCGTTATGTCTTGAAGGAGCTAAAGTCATAGCCCATGCCTCATATTTTGTGGGGGTGGATTGGGTCAAAAAAGGAGATGTTGCCGTTCAGGTAAGCCCAAAGATGAACGCAGATGGTTGTGAGGTGGATTATGTGCGTATGTTGAACGATGCCCTTTCCGATCCTGAAAACCTCCAACAACTCGAAGGCCTTGTCTCTATACGTTTCTACGAGCCGCCCATCCGCATCCGACAGAAAGATGATTTGCTCAGCATATTTCTCATTACTGAGTATATCAACCTGCTTCAACGGCTTGTCCGTAAAGGCTTGAAGAAGAGCTTTTATCTCGTCGAAGACAATCTGCGCAACAAGTTAAAGGGGCGTCTCTTGGTCGGGCATAACATACGCCAAAACCTTGCCAAGGGGCGTGTCACCGACAATGTCTGTCAATATCATGTATACGACATCGACACTCCCGAAAACCGTATCCTAAAGAAGGCTTTGTTTTTCTGTCTTAGGCAGCTGAAAACGTACGAATCGGCTTTCGATACTAAATGTCTAAAGTCGAAGGCTTTGTTCTGTAAGCCGTATTTCGACGCGGTGAGTGACGAAGTCTCCGTAAAAACAATCAAGGCTTGCAAGAGCAATCCCGTGTACAAAGAGTATGCGCAAGCCGTTGAGATGGCCAAGTTGTTGCTGAGGCGATGCAGCTACAATATCACAAAAACCGGCTTGCCCGATATTTCAACTCCTCCCTTCTGGATTGACATGAGTAAACTCTTCGAATTATACGTGTTCTACCACCTTAGGCAAGTTTTTACGGGGAAAAAAGAAGTAGTATACCATCCTCATATTAGACGCCAGGAGCCGGACTATCTATTGAAAGGTACCAATTGGCATGAGCCTTACGTCATAGACGCAAAGTACAAACCAAAGTATCAAACGAGTGGAATAGATAAGGATGATGCTCGGCAGATCTCTGGCTACGCTCGTCTCAGTGGCGTATATAAGTTGCTGGGGTTAGATGAGGATACCTCGCTTCCAATCAAATGCTTGATAGTTTACCCCGACCAAGATAAGGAGGAGTGTTTGTATTTCACGAATGACAATGATAATGACTTCGAAAAAGAAAGTAGCTACGTTAGGGTGTACAAAGTAGGTATAAAACTTCCTGTAATCAAGCCTCTCAATTCCCCCTCCCCATCCCAACCTCCACCAACACCACCGCCGTCTCCGCCTCATCCCGCGGAGCGTCCTTAGCCTTCCATGCCACCACAAAACTCACCATCGCCGACTTCACCCTATATCCCTTCCCCTCCCATTCCGACAGCTTCCCGCGCATACTCTGAGACAACATCGCCACGGGCTTATTCGTCACGGGATTATACAGACAACTCGCACTATAACCCAATGCGTCGCCACTCCGCAACGCCAATATCTCCTGTTTCCGCTCCTTGAAGAAGCCCAGGTTCACGTCCTTGTGCGACAGCTGAAGCACAATCTCCTCGGGCATCTCATATTGCCGCGGGTCGGAGCAGTGCCTGTCGGCCGGCAAGTTGTCAAACTGGTTGCCGTTCGTGTGCACAAACAGACGCTTCTTGGCGCGGGTCATCCCGACGTAACACCTGCGAGCCGACGCCTCGCTCGGCGGATATGTGTCGGAAATCAGCATATACACGTCGTCAAACTCACGCCCCTTGGCCTTGTGGATGGTCGAAATCACGACTTCCGCATTCGTCGCGTCGCAGAAGTCCTCCACCGACGATTCAAACACAAACTCCTTGAAGTCGCCCACATACTTCGTTTTGTTGGTCTGCTCAAACTGTTCCACGCACCGTCTCACGTACGGCAGGCTCGCGCTCGTCTCGTAGGTCGACATCGTCGCGCTTTTCGCCGCCTCCCACACGTCGTCAGGAATCAGAGGCGTCCTGACCCGCTTGTCTATGTATCGCAAGATGTATCTCACCTCCGCCATGTTCCAAAAGCGGAAGCCCTCCATCGACTGGATTAACTTGCAGCTCACGCCCCGTTTCCGCAAGAGGCCCATCACTATCGCGGCCTCCTCGTTCGTCTGCGTCAATACGCAGGTGCTGCCTCCCTCCCTGTGCTGAAGCAGGTTGGACACAAGCGGCTCGTACATCTGTTTGCACTGATGATGAACCACTTCCACCCATCCCGCCTCTCGGCTCATCGAGATTATCGGGGTGCGTTTTATCCTGTTGCCAATCCTTTTCAGGTACTCATTGGCAAAAGCCACGGGATGGCTTGCGCTACGATAGTTCTCCGTCATCTCCACAAGCCTACTCCCGCTCTCTTGCGCCAATCGGTACATATAGCTTGAGTCGGAACCGCGAAACTCATATATATTCTGGTCGTCGTCTCCCACGGCTATCACGCGCATCTCCTCATTATTCGCCATCAGGGCGTTTATCAGCGCGTGTTCCTCAGCCCCCATGTCTTGAGCCTCGTCTATCACCAGCACCGTCTTGCCTATCCTGTTCGGCTCAACTTCCCCTTGGCTAATCATCGTAGCCGCCTGTTCCACAACGTTTTTAGCGTCCTCAAGGTTGCCAACGCGCCCCAATAGGTCGAAACAATACGAGTGGAATGTCTTAATCTCCACGTAGTGGGCGGCATTGCCAATCAGGACCATCAGCCGCTGCTTAAATTCCGTCGCGGCAGCCCGTGAGAATGTCAACATCAAGAGCTGCTCATGCTTCACGTCCTCAAGCAGCAGGAGCGATGCCAACTTATGCACCAATACCCGCGTCTTCCCACTCCCAGGACCCGCCGCCACTACGATGCATCGCGACTCTTTGTCCGATATTATCTCCATCTGACGCTCAGACAGTTGGCTGAACAGTTGCCTGTATTTCAGCGGCGTAACGTTACGCTGTATCTCGCTCACCCGCTCCCCCTTGAAGTATTTCGCAATGAATTTCTTGTAATCCATCTGGAAATAGTCCTTCACGTATCGCAGGGCGGCGTTGTAGTCCCTTACCATTAGGTTGGCATATTCGCCCACAATGTGCACTTGCTGTATTTTCTGCTTGTAGAACTCGTTCAGCATCCGGTAGTCGTCCGTCTTATACCGCGACTTGTTGTCCTTCACCCTCCTGATGTTCATCGCGTTGTATAGCACCAAGAATCCGCCATCCAATTTCAACGCCCCAATTTTCGATAGGTACAGAAGTGCCTCTTCCACGTCTTCCAACTGGATGTCGTCAATCCGTCCAAACAGCGATTGACCGTTTGACCTTATCCGGTCCATGAGCTCGACAATGGAGAATTGAATTGCTTTGTTCGGGTCGTTCCCCCTCGCCGATGCCAGTCGGTACAGCCATTCCACCGCCTGACGACTTATCTCCACCCGCTTCTCAAATCGCCTAATCGTCGTTTCCATGTCCGCCAGGCGACTTATCTCCACGTTGTGCGTCGCGTCCTCTTTCTTCCGCGTGTACCCCTTTATGGTCAAGAAGTAGAGCAGCGTCCGTATGTCCTTCTCTTTCGATGTGCTTACGCCGTTGCTCATCGCGTTCTCGTTCAGCTGCTTGCACGATATTCGCAACGCCTCGTCGGGTATGCTGTTGAGGATGTATTGCTCAAGTTTAGCAAAGCGTTCCAATAGTGCCTGAGATCGCCGCTCCGAGTCGCCCGCGTCATGCAGGTAGGCCGATATGTCTTTGCTGTCCGCCAATATGCCCTCTTGCCGCATCCGCTCCACAACCGAGATTACCTCCCCTTTGCTAAGCCCCAAGATGTCCGCCAGGTAGTCCACGCGCGATTCCGCCTCATAGTCCTGCGCCCGCGAGATGTATTTTTGCGAAATCAAGGACTTTATGATGCGGACCGACTTCTCTATCTCGTCCTCGCTGAACAATACGGATGCCGAAATCCTATTCCGCGCCTCCTCAAGGTTTTTCACCGTTATTCCCGTGGCATACACGTGCGGCTCGTTGTCTCCCCTTACCAAGTACCCGCTCTGCTCCAATGCCGCCAATGCCGTCCGCACTCGCGTCTCAATGTCTTGTACCGAGTCGTCCCATCCCGCCTTGCGGGCAATCTCCAGTGCCGAGCAGCTTACGTTAGGGCGCAGTCGGGTCAGCTCTTTCACCGCCTTCCATACCTGCTGAATCTCGCTAATGCTGAGCTTCGTCTGGTTGAGCAATACGAAGTGCTTGTCCAAGTCGCTGTCGCCATACAGCACGAAGCAACGCGCGCTGAGACCGGGGTCGCGTCCTGCCCTGCCCGCCTCTTGCACGTAGTTTTCCAACGATTCCGAGATGTCGTAGTGAATCACCAGCCCTACGTCCTTTTTGTCGACTCCCATGCCAAAGGCCGATGTGGCCACGATGATGCGCACCCGGTCGCTCATGAAGGCGTCTTGGTTCGCAATCTTCTCGTCCGCCTCCATCTGCCCGTTAAATGGCAATGCCTTGTACCCGTCGCGCGTCAGTTTCGCCGCCAACTCCTTGGTGCGCTTGGTACGCGATACGTATACTATTGTCGGGCATTCGGCCACCGCCACAATCTCTCTGAGCTTCAAGTATTTGTCGCCATCGCTGTCAACGTGTATTACGGAGTAGTGCAGGTTTGTCCTCGATGCCGACGAGGCGTATAGCTCCAGGTCCAACCCCAATGTCGCCTTGAAGTAGTCGCAAATGTCTTGCACCACTTTCTGCTTGGCCGTGGCCGTGAAGCACGATACGGGAATCGGGGTCCTACACCCTTTGTGCTGCTGATATTTGCTGATGAATTTGCCAATGTACAGGTAGTCGACCCTAAAGTCCTGACCCCACGATGAGAAACAGTGAGCCTCGTCAATCACGAATCTCACTACGTGCCTGACCATCAATATCCGCCATATTGTCCGCGAGCGGAGCATCTCCGGCGATATGTACAGCAACGACGCGTCCCCGTCTTGCACCCGCTCTATCGCCAAGGCCCTCGTTATGGGGTCCAGCAGTCCGTTTATGGTCACGGCGTCCGTTATTCCACGCTCGGCAAGGTTGTCCACCTGGTCCTTCATCAGCGATTGCAAGGGAGAGATTACGACCGTCAGCCCATGCACCGCGCGCCCCGCCATCAGGGCCGGCAGCTGGAATGTAAGCGACTTCCCGCCGCCCGTGGGGAATATCGCCAAGAGCGATTTCCCCGCCACTGCCGCCTCTACGGCCCGCTCTTGCAGTGGCTCTCCCTCGTATGTCCGGAATTGCTCATACCCGAAAAACGCCTTTAGGTTTTCGCGCGCGTCATGTTTCTTGCGGCAATAATCGCAACCCTCCTGGCATCGGGTGTTGCGCAGCTGGTCAATGATGTACTCCACTTCTGGAAACTTGTGGAGAACCCATCCGGGCGTCACCGACCTGTATTCCGTGGTGTCAATCAACGCCAGTGCGTACGCCAGTCCGCACGGGTGTCTCTCAATAATTGCGTCCAGGTCGGCGTGTTGGCAAATCTTCCCGGCGTAAAACTGTCTAATCTCTTCAGCAATCCCCGTTTGGAGACACTCAGCCCCCACCATCCGCAGAAATCCCTCAAACTCCCTTTTCCCCTTCAGAAGCGTTGCGAATATCCGTTGCTTCTCCCGCGCCAGTGCGTCCCAATTGGCAATCTCGTCAAACAGCAAGTCCTTGGCGTTTTGGCAATCGTTCACGGGGTTGTTCGTCTGCTCGCTAATCAGTTTGTCGTCTTTCACGAGATGATGATACGGGCGTTCCGGAAACATCAAGGGCGAGAAATACAGCGTGTCCACCAGCGTCCATCCGCACAATCCGTCGGGAAACAGAAATTTTGCGTCATGATTCACAATGTTATGCCCGCATACGTATTCCACGCCCTCCAAGAACGCCATAAGCTCTTCCCGCGAATTCTTGTGGAATGTCGCGCCGTCATGCCTCATCGCCCCAATATCACGGATTTTCTTCTCCTCCAACCCCACTTCTATGTCTATCATGGCGTAATTGAAGGCTTCGCGAAAGGCCTTGTCGCCCTCGCTTTTCTTAACGCCTATTATCTTGCTCCATATCGACATGTCACGACGAAAAAAAGTGTGTATGGTTATGCGTCCAAAATAACGCTTTCCGAGCTTTCCTCCGGCGTTGCCAACCCTCAATTGCTCAACGCCATACACAAATATAATCACTAAACCCCGCCACGCTTACACTTTGAGACTTTGAAATCTCTCTGCCAATCGTTTTTGTACCCAAACTACGGAAACAACTACGGAAACAACTACGGAAACAACTACGGAAACTTTGAAATTCCCGCCTCCCCATAATCCCCCAAAAACAACCAACTCCAGCCCCTTCAAACACCCTTCAAACGCCAATTGAACGCCCCTCAAACGCCCCTCAAAACCCAACAGTAAGAAACAACACCAGCCCCCCATTCGTATACTATTCTCCGAAGCACACCCTACACAACCAAAGAGATGCACAAACAAAAGGAAATCCAGTCGAAAGAGAAAAACGAAGAGGAGGAGGAAATAGCCCGCCTCCGAAAGAGAATCAAGGAGCTGGAAGCCCAGGTCCTCCGCGCCGAAATCAAGGCCGAAGCCTACGACGAGATGATAAACATAGCCGAGAAGATGTTCAATATCCCAATCCGCCGAAAGCTCGACGACGAAAAGTAAATCACGGCTCTTTCAT
>JALEMI010000030.1 GCA_022768325.1 Bacteroidales bacterium | reverse complement strand
GATGTCAAGGGCAAACCCACTTCCCTCCCATCTAAGGACGACGGCCAGTTCATCGGCGCGACGACAGACATGGAGTATTGCCTCAACGGTTCCGACGACTTCATGCCAATCACCGACCCCGACATGCTCCTCGCTGCGGGTACGTACAAGGTTCGCTATGTCGCGTCGCCCAACTACAACGACTCACCTGCCTCCATTGTCGTCATCGAGAAAGGCAGCAAGCTCCGCCGCAATGTTGAAGACTACGTCGTGACGCTCCCAGCCAACACCACCTACGACGGCAACCCCAAGGAGGCCACTGTCCAGGGCGATGGTGTCATCACCGTCCAATACCGCTTAGGCTCACAACCTTGGACCACCACTCAGCCCGTCACGCCCGGCACCTACACCGTACGCTTCACCGTCGACGAGACCGTCGACTACTATGCGGCCCTCTTCGCCGACGAGACATGGACTTTCGAAATCGTCCGCGAACTCCTCGTCATCGAGAATCTCGTCGCAAACAGCGAAGGCTATTGCCCCGGAATCCCAGGCAAGGCCACATACAGCGTCGTTTCGGGCTTCCCCATCGAGTATCGAGCCGTCGTCGCGTCCAACGCTGCGGAAATCAAGGATGCCGATTTCACGACAATCGTCAACGAAGGTGAGTTCGAATTCTATGTTCCAAACACCTCCAGCGACTCCTGCAACGTCTTCATCCAGTTCCGAGAGTTCGACGGTCTCACGTCCGATGTCTATTCCATGACGGCAAGTGTCAACCTTCCAAACGACTACATGACCGACATCTTCACCGATGTTGTCTCCATCATCAACAAGGTCGACCTCAACAACCCGTCCGACCTCACCCCAAGGTTCAATGCCTACCAGTGGTATCTCGACGGCGAGGAAATCCCTGGTGCCACCAAGCCCTATTACCAGCAAATCGGCGGACTGGAAGGAACGTATCATGTCCGCGTCACAACGCTCGACGGCCATACGCTCTACACCTGCCCCAAGACGTTCGACGGCTCTAACAAAACAGCCTCGCTCGCCGTATACCCCAATCCGGTGATTACAATTGTCAACATCGAGCTCTCCGTCGATAGCGGCGCGGCCCACTCTGTCACCATCGTCGACAACAAGGGTCTCAGTGTCTACAACGGTCAATTCTCTGGTTCACACACCTCGGTCGATATGTCTTCTTTCGAAACTGGCTATTACATCATAATTGTCGATAACCTCAAGGCAAACGTCGTCAAAAAGTAAGAACATGAAAAGAGCAGCAATTCTCTCGTGCCTCTTCCTCTTTGCGGCAACTCCTGCGTTTGCCCAGAGGTTCGGCAGCCTTCCTAAATACTCCAAAAGAAAAATGGAGCGCGTCACTCGCTTCCTCGACGTCTCTGCCGGTGTCGGATACCACACCATGAGAACCGACCTCGAAATGGGAGGCGATGGGCGAGGACGCATCGGTGCCAATGCGGGTGTCTACTATCGAAACGCCTTCAAACCAACACTCCACTTCATGACGGGTGTCGGCGCGTCATACTTCAGCTCCCGCTCCAAGTATGATAACATCACGACAGAGCAAACCCTCATTCACCCCGACAACGGCGAGACCTACACCTTCAAGACCCAATTCCTCCAGTGGGAGGAAATCCAGAAGACAATCAACATCGAAATCCCGTTCGGTGCCTACTACGCCAAGTTCCTCAACAAATCTCTCTGGCGAATGATGGTCGGCGGCGGTGCAAGGCTCGAAATCCCCATTGTCAAAAAATTCAAGACCGATAACGCCCAAACGGGCAAGATGACTCTCTCGGGCTACTTCCCCTCAACAAACGTCGAATACGACGACCTCGAAAACCACGGCTTCTACACCCGTACCGAGTTCAGCGGAAAAGCCGACACCCGCGCCTTCGGTGTCTCCCTCTTTGCGGATTTCGGCTTCTCATACCCCGTCTCCGCCAACCGTTTCATCTACCTCGGTCTCTACTTCAGCCATGGTCTCCTAAGTATGTCCAAAAGCTCATCCACTCCCCTCTACTCCCCCGACAGCCAATCTTACAGCGGAATCTTCTCTTCCGACCTCATCAACAAAGCCTTCGAAATGTCTGTCGGATTCCGCGGCGCCTACACTTTCGGCTTCTAATTTCTGAACCTACCCCCAAAACCTCCCCGTCCGCAACGCCCGCACTGGGAACGACGTTCTCCCGACCGTCCATCATCATCATCGAGCCGAACAGAAACCCCATCCCCAAAACCCTCACAGACATCAACGCCCGCACAGGGAATGACAGTCTCCCGACCGTCCATCATTATGAACTGAACCCGTACCGTCCCGCAAGGCCACACCCCACTAACTGGGTACACACGCGCACCGGCTCTACCCGACCGCATTTCGCTCAGTCCATCCCCGCCCAGAATCCCCGCACCCGCACCCCCATTCTAATCCCAATCCCACATTATCCCAAATTAACACCCCTCCCAACCCCCTGACACTCACCCCCATAACCCAACCCGTCAAAAAAACTTCCCCGCCACCCCT
>JALEMI010000022.1 GCA_022768325.1 Bacteroidales bacterium | reverse complement strand
TCAACACCAACCGTTACGCAAATAATACTATATTGCGATGAACAGTTTTTACCAAAATGAAAAGAATACTCAAAGAAAAGGCAGACTTCGTAACCTTCTGCATTGAAGAATACGCAGCCGCTAAAGGAAAGACAGGCGAAGAGGCTTTCGATTACTTTAAGCAACACGGAGTAATCGAATACCTGATTGATTGCTACGATCCACTTCACACACAAGGCAGCAAATGGCTCGTAGAGGAAGTTGACGAATACATATCACACGCTAAATTAAGGGGGGAAGAATAATGGAACTATACCTCGGCAGCCTACAAGTGGAAGAGTCTCCCACTTTTACACTCAACGGAAAAATATTAGACCACGGCAAAGGCTTCTATGCCACCACATCAAGAATAGAAGCGAGATTGTTGGCGCAAAAACTCATGGAAGACCACCATGCCGCACGAAGCTTTGTCAATATTTATGAGATGAACGAGACAGCAATGGATTCTCTCAACTGCTTAAAATTCAAAGGCGTGAGTAAGAAATGGCTTAAGTTTGTAATGGACAACAGATTGAAGCGCAACTTCTCCCACAACTACGATATTGTCATTGGACCCACTGCGAACGACAAAGCCTACAAACAGTTCGACTTCTTCGAGGGGGAAATATTACTCACCTCTTCGATAATCGAAAACCTTAGGGCCTTAAATCTTGTGGAACAATACTCTTTCCACACCCAACGCGCTTTGACTGCTCTACAATTCATTGAAGCTGTTCCTGTTACGTGTAAACTATCGCAAGAGCAACTACGCCTTCTGCTTCCAAGCAAGATAACGTGGCTGGTCGAATACCTTCACGACGACTATGGCCTTTCAATTAAGGACTGCCTCGACCAAATCTACCACTCCAATCTTTACAAGAAACTCTCTACGGAAAGCACCCAATATTGGCATCTTGGCCCAATAGCCCTGTACAACGAGCTTTTGCAAGAGCTTGGGGATGGGTGGGGAAAGTAGGCTTCTGTTTTGACATTATTGGCGGCGGGGAAGAAGACCGTCGCCCTTTTTTATTGGGGCTGGGGAAGAGCGGCGGATGAGCAGAGATCTAATTGCTACCATCGGGGAGACTGTAACAGAAACAGTGTCATATAGGTATGTGCTTACTGCAGATACGAAGGAACACCTATCTCTACGGCCTCGATTACGGAGGATACGCCACAACAAACCAAGGAGCCTCCTTTTACGACTTATGCATCCAAGCTCTTTGCCCCCATCACTTCACCCCATCAAACACCACAAAATCCTCCAACCTTATCTCCTCATCCGCACCCTCAAAATGCCGCAACGGCACTCGCCCCCAAAACGACGCCCACATCGAGAACGTACTCGGAACGCCTATTATATACCGGCAAGCCGCAAGCCCATACAAATCATACAATATGCCGCCCTTGCTCATCCGGAACACGTCATGTCCGCTAAAGGCGGACAAATCAACAGCTTGATCGGAGCATATCAAGAAGCGGACCCGCTTCCCCTCAGCCCCAAGCAGACGCTCCATCTTCTCAATATACCTCACAAACACGGCATCCTCAAACAACAACTCGGGCCGATATGAGGCATAATCACCGCGACGTATGTGCACACCAACCGTCACCACGTCGCCACAATCCACAACGTCGCGCCTCACCACATCCGCCACCTCCCGAGGCGGCGCAAATAGCCACGTCAACGTCTCACGATGCTTCGCCACGCACGCCGCGTCATAACGAATCTCACGCCACTTCGCCCCAAACAACACGCCCAGAGGCTTACGCAACGGCAACGCCTCACCACGCTTCAACACGAGGTGGAAAACCTTGTCAAGACCCCTGACGACACCATAAAACAGCATCTCCAAAGGCCCGCTCCGCATGAGGTAACGACTTGGCAGATAACTCCGTATCCCATACTCCCGCATGTTCGGGAAGAAATCCGCATAGCCGCGGTATTGGAACAAGAAGCAAACCCTCTCCCCAGCCTCAATGGCGTACGAGAACGTGGGGAGATAAGTGAACAGCCTATTACACAGTTGGTTTGTGTGTTTGCATATAACTATCACATCATCATCAGGACTTGGGATTCCACCCAATGCTAACCCGGCAGCTGGATGCCGACCTCCTCTTTGGCCGTTGCCAAGACGAAGGTACTCTGGATGTCGCCAATGCTTTCAATCTTACCAAGGACGTTCAGCACAAAGTGCTGATAATCTTTCATGTCCGAGGCGTGAATCTTCAGCAGGTAGTCAAACTCACCCGATATGTTGTAGCACTCCGTCACCTGAGGCAACGTGCTGATTGCCTCCACAAAAGCGCTCGCAATCTGGTGGTTAATCTGCTTCAACTTGACGTTGCAGAAGACCACGAAGCCGTAGTTTATCTTCTCCATGTCGAGAACCGCCACGTACTTCTTTATCACGCCGTCCTTCTCCAAACGCCTGACGCGCTCAAACACGGGCGTCGTCGAGAGATTCACCTGTTGGGCCAACTCCTTGGTCGTCAAGTGGCTGTTGCGTTGCAACGCCCCAAGGATGAGGAAATCCGTCTTGTCCAGCTTTGTTACCATGGTCAAAAAAACTTGATGTGTGAGAAGAGCTATTTCTTAGGCCTGCGCTTGATTGGCTTGCCATATTTCTGCCTCATGAGCGTCCGGTGAGACACCCTGTGATTCGTCTTCTGATTCTTCTCACTGCGCTCGTGGAACGCCTTGCCGGGCGTGGCATCAAGCTCCGTGAGGCTGTTGCGCATCCTTATCTGAGGCATCTCCGCCTCGATGAGGACGTCCGAAATCTCAATGCCCTCGGGCATCGGCACGCGCTCCACTGTCGTCTTCATCAGGCCCTCAATGTTGACCAGGGCCGTCTCCTCGGCAGGCGTGCAAAACGACAGGGCATGACCCTCGTCCACAACAATCGTCGTGTCGTTCTCGTCCTCAGGATGCGCCAGGCGCACACGCCCCGTACGACCAATTCGGTGGATATATTGCTCGGGCTCAAAAGGCAGGTCAAAACATATAACGTGGCTCACGCCCTCAATGTCAATGCCTCGCGCAATGAGGTCTGTGGCAATCAAGATGTCCGTCTCTCCATCGCGGAAGCTCCTGAGGGTCGAGAATCGCTGGCTCTGCGTACGCCGCGAGTGGAGGTAGTCAAGCGAGATGCCCACACCGCTCTCCGCCAATCGCTTAGAGAGCTTATCGAACACCTCGTCGGCCATGGCAATCGTACTTACGAAGACCATGGTGCGCTTCATCTCCTCACTGCTCGAAATCAGATTGGCGAGGACGTTAATCTTGGTGTTGAAGTTCGGTACGGACATCACCGTCTGGTGGATATTCTCCAACGGCGTTCCCATCGGCGCAGCCTCAATCTTCATCGGCCCGTTGAAGAAGGTGTCCGCCAACTGCTCAATCTCGTCAGTCATCGTGGCGGAGAACATCAGGTTCTGTCGTCTTCGCGGCAAGAGGTCAAGGACGCGGCCAATCTGATTGCGGAAGCCCTGCTCCAGCATCTCGTCAACCTCGTCAAGTATTAGCCTGCGGACGCCGCCAAAGCGCAACAGCCCGTGCAAGGCAATGTCGAGCACTCGGCCAGGTGTGCCAACGACCACGTCCGCTCCCTCGCGGATTCGTGCCGCCTGAGGCTGGATTCCCGCGCCGCCAAAGACACCGACAACCATGATTCCCGAGTCCTTGGCCAACTTCTTGACCTCCTCCTCAACCTGCAAGACAAGCTCGCGCGTCGGGACGAGAATTATTATTTGAGGCTCATGCCTCGGCGTGAATTTCCATAAGTTGAGCGACGGCAGTAGGTAGGCAATCGTCTTGCCAGTGCCCGTCTGGGCAATTCCCATCACGTCGCGCCCCGACATCACGGCGGGGAACGCTCGCTCCTGAATCAGGGTCAGGTCGCGCAGACCCAACTCGCGCAGATTCGTCTTGAAATACTTCTTTATGTTCAGTTCGTCAAACGTCATCTCTTGGGCGTTTTTTCTATAATAATACGCAAAGAAAGAAAATTCTCATGACATGACAAGCAAAGACGCTCACCTCTAAGGAACTAAGACCCGGCACGCCTATCGCCATCCCGACCTATAGGTCAAATTGCAGGATGCCGCGACAATTATTCTCCTCCGCCATATTAAGTTATGCCTCAAATATTTCAGCCATTTTCACAATCCTGCGTATTAGGAACATAGAGCCACACTATCTCCCCGTGCTATTGGCCGAAAAACGGAATATTTTACCACAACAAGACAACCAACCTCAACAAGTTCAAGAAATTGATAACCAAACGACTTATTATGAGAATTCCCACCCACAAGAAACTGACGCCATTCGCAATTGTGGCAGCTCTCGCCCTCTGCGGATGCAACAGCGATTTCGACACCGACAAGATTTCGCCCGAGATTGAGCTGTCGCCAAGTCTCCTCGTCCCGATGACTACCTCCTCAACCTCCGTCCAGTACCTCTTCGACGAGAAGGACGGCGCGGTGGAGTATTACGTTGCCGACGACGAGGACGGGACAAGCCGTATCCGTTTCCGCGCCAATCATGACAAGTTCGTAACCATCGCCCTGACGGACATCCTCGGGATTGACACCGAGCGGTCGTTCCGGCTCGCGCCTCTCGCCCTCGCCGACTTTGACCCACAGGCCTTGCCCCAATACACCTTCACGACAGAGCTGCCCATTTCCGACGACGACAAGGCCACCATCTCTGCCCTCGACTGCGACTTGACCCTCTCCGCCTCGTGGAATGGCTTCTCCTGCCCAATGGCGTTGACCGTCACCATTGGCGGCGTCCCCACGTCCGTCGATGTCGCTTCGCCAAGCGGCTCGGCCGATAAGACCACCAAGGCGACCTTCACGGCCTCAAACAACAATCTCCCCGTCACCATCTCGTGCCAAGCCACCGGCACCGAGGGCCAATGGGGCGACCTCAACATCAGCATCGCCCTCGCCAACGCCGACAATTTCGTCTGCAGCGCAAAACCCTTCAGGACCCACATCAACCCCGAGCCAACAGCCACAAACCTCGCCTCGTTCAAGAAGATAAGCAACTCAATAATCTTTGAGAACCCGCAACTCTGGTTCACGTGCCAAAACAAGACCGGCCTCGACATATCCGTCACAAACAGCATCAGCGACAGCCAAACAGGCGGCACAACCGTCACGTCCGAAGAGCAAAACGTGGCGGGCAATTCCGCCGCCGAGATAGAGCTTAACCGCGACAACTCAGACATCCAGTCCCTCTTGCACCCCGTCCCCGAAGCCCTCTATTTCAGTTGCGACGCCGTCTTCTCCATGCCCGCAGGTGCCGAGAGCGTCACAATCCACAAGACCGACTCCGCCTTCCTCGGCTTCCGCTACAATATCCCCTTCGACTTCATGATAGAGGGCGTCTTGTCCGACGACCTGATTGATTTGGACGAGATTCCCGAAGGCGATAACATCGAGGCCGCAAAACTCGTCATAACCAGCGACAACAGCATCCCCTTCGGCATGTCCGCTTCGTGCACTTTCATTGAGAAAGGAACAGGCAAGGCCCTCTCAACCATCGAGATTCCCTACATCATCGATATGCCCGACCTTACGGAATGGGGCACCACCGTCGGAGACCCTGTCCACAAGATGACGACAGTAGTCCTGACCGACGAGAACTTGGCCGACCTCCACAAGGCGGACCGTGCCTACTTCGTGAGCCGAGCCTCGTCAAACGAACGTTACGTCGCCCCAAAACTTGAGGACAAGGCAAACATCGACATTGCCATAGCCATCAAGTTCGTCTTCTCAAACAAATAAGTCTCAGAGCCTCACTAATATGCCCAACATCATGATTTCCAAGACATTCCGCATAATGGCTCTCGGCTTTTTCGCCTCGGCCATTCTCTCGCCCGCCATGGCGCAAGAGAACATCATCCCAATGATGCACGAGCTGCCACAACGCACCGAGTTCAACCCATCTACAAATTCCGAGCATGGCGAGAAGTTCCTCCAGGTCCCCGGCCTCGGCGGCATGAGCGTCAGCCTCGAAAACTCGGGCTTCACCTATGGCGACCTCTTCTCGTGGGGTGCTGACGATTCGCTCCACTTCGACCTCGGGCGTTTGCACGACAATATGCGCGAGCGCAACCTCACGAGCGCCAATCTCGACATCCCGCTCTTCGGCTTCGGTTGGAAAATGGGCGACAACCACTTCGCCTCAAACGTCATCTCCAACAAGACGCGCAGCGAGTTGGAGTTCGACAAGTCGCTCACCAAGCTGCGTTACGGAAACTGGGACTATGACAACGACTGCCCCGTAGACCAAGACGTTAGCGACATCTTCTTCCGCGCCATGAACTATTTTGAAATCGCGCTCGGATACAGCAACAGCAAGCTCATCGACGGCAAGCTCCGCATTGGCGGTAGGGTCAAGCTCCTCGCCGGCCTCGCTGTCGATTTCAAGACCGTTCGCGAAGAAGACCGCTATCGCGTCGAGATTAAGACCCGCGGCTCAGTCGTCGGCTCTTTCCCCCTCGAAATAAGCGTTGACGAGAACGGCTTTGTCGACGAGGTGGAGGCCTCCGACGACGCGAGCGACTGCGCCTTTGTTAATCCGGGCATCGCCTTCGACCTCGGCCTCTCCTTCAGCCCCACCGACAATTGGACTTTCGGCCTCTCAGCCATCGATGTCGGCTTCATCAAATGGCACGACAACTGCCATAAGTTCAATGCCGGCGCAAATGTCACAATGAGGGGTGCCGATGTCAGTGGCGGCATCAAAGAC
>JALEMI010000001.1 GCA_022768325.1 Bacteroidales bacterium | reverse complement strand
TGGAGTAGTTGGTCCACATTATCTTCACGCCGCTGAGGTCCATGCTCTCCAGCTCGGCGAAGTCGGGCTGCCACCCCAGGTGCTCGTAGAGCTTGTAGGTGTGGGTCTTTGCGCCGACAAGTTTGGCTACTGAGGAGTAGGTGGGGTAACCTGGGTCGGGAACGAGTACGCCGTCGCCCTCGTTGATGAACGCCATCATGATGTGCATGATGCCCTCCTTGGAGCCGATGAGGGGGAGTACCTCGTGGTCAGGGTCCAGCTGTACGCCGTACCACTTCTTGTACCACTCGGCGTAGCCGGCGCGGAGCTGGGGGATGCCTACGTAGGGCTGATAGCCGTGGACGTTGGGAAGAGCCGCGTTGTCGGCAAGCGTCTTGACGACTTCGGGCGATGGCGGCAGGTCGGGGCTGCCGATGCCGAGGTTTATGACGTCTACGCCCGACTTGCGCATGGCGTCGAGGCGGCGGTTGTTGCGCGAGAAGTAGTACTCCTCGACTTTGCTCGCGCGGTTGGCTGGCGATATTATCATCGTATTTCCTTTTTGTTTTTTCAGTTTTCGTCAGACTGTCGGCCCGTCTCATATTCGCCAAGAATGCGAAGCGACGAGCAGAGGGGGCGGACGGCGGAGATGGACTGCACGTATCGCGTGTAGTTCTTAAAAGAGAGGTCGACGTAGAAGATGTATTCCCACTCGTGTCCGACGACGGGGTTGGACTGTATCTTGGTCATGTTGATTCCGTAGAAGGCCAGGACCGTCAGGACTTTCGAGAGGCTGCCAACCTCGCCCGATTGCGAGAGGGTGAAGACAATGGAGGCGCGGTCAATCCTGTTTTGCGCCAGCAGCTCGTCGCGGTCAAAGGTGCCGCTCTCGTTGACTACGAGGAAACGCGTGAAGTTCTTCTTGTTGGTCTCAATCCCCGCGCGGAGGATGTTGAGCCCGTAGAGGTCGGCCGCAATGGCGGGGGCTATGGCCGCCACGTCGCGTTGCCCTTTCTCGGCCACCTCTTTGGCGGAGAGGGCCGTGTCCTCGCTCTCGATGAGGCGGATGTTAGGGTAGTCCTTGAAAAAAGCCTTGCACTGGGCCAAGGCCATGGGGTGCGAGTGCACTTCGCGTATCTCGTCAATCGTGACGCCCGGGAGGACCATCAGGTTGTGCTTGATGCGGAGCTTGTACTCGCCAATGACTTCGAGGCCCGAGTCTTTCAGAAGGGTGTAGTTGGATTGGATGGAGCCGACGAGTGTGTTCTCTATGGCGCAAATGCCATACAGGTCATCCTCCTCGCGGACGCGGCGGAAGAGGTCCTCAAACGTCAGGCACGGCACGACTTCGACATCGTAGTCGCGGAAGAACTCCCGAGCGGCTATCTCGTGGTTGGCGCCGCTGACTCCTTGGATTGCGACCCTTCTTTTCTGCTTCATTTTTTGGTCTTAAATTCTCTATTAAAAAGCGGAAGCCCGCCTGAAGGTCTTTCAGGTGGGCTTCGCCAGTTTTATTCTGTATCTGCTTCTTTGCGCTTACATACGGCACCCACCTGCTTCTCTGCCAATTGCAAAGAAGTAAAAGTAAAAGCCGTAATAAAATCGCGCTGTTTGCATTTCTTGTCCTGCGTTTTTTTCACTGCCCCAAAATTAGAAAACAATCTGATAAGTTGTTCTGTTGGACTTTAAAATTTATACGCAATGTCTGATTTTTTAGCGTCGGTCTCACTCTTTTCTCACCACCACCTGTCCGGAGGATGTGGACATGACCTTGACACCCGATCCGCGCTCAATGTACGATCCGTCGGATATGGCGTCGTACAGCGTCCCGCCGACTGACACTTTGCCGCCCGGGCGGAGGTCGGTCGTGGCCGTGCCGCTCTGACCCACGAGGGCGTCGAGGGCGTCCTTCTCCACGCCGACGTAGCCTTCGGCCGATTGTTGCGTGGTCTCAAGGGTCAGGCGGGCAAGGGGGCTGCCTTTCTTGGCCTTGAAAAACTTGCGCCCGAGGAAGACGCACAGCCCGACGGACGTGACGATGGAGAGAATGACCGTCCACAGCGATGCCGAGATGATGTCCGACGGTACGCCCTCAAACGACAGCCCGTCGTTCCCCATCAGGCTCAGCACGAGGCCCGCCACGATGCATATTATTCCCGATACTCCCGCCACGCCAAAGCCCGGGATGACGAAGACCTCCGCCGCCAAGAGGCCAATGCCGAGCAGGAAGACGAGTATCTCCCAATTGGCGGCAAGCCCGTCCATGTAGAGCGGGGCAAAGTAGAGTATGGCGGCCCCGATGGCGACAAAGAGGGCTACGCCGATGCCCGGAGACTGTATCTCGAAATAGATGCCGCCAATGATGAAGAGAATCAAGATGCCGCGCAGCCACGTGGACATGAGGCCGCCCTTGATGTTGTCGTAGGCCGTGGGGGTGTATCGCTCAACGACGGCTCCCGGCGCCACGTGGGTCACGACTTCGTCGACGCTGTGCATGATGCCCTCGCAATAGTTGAGCTTCATGGCCTCCAGGGCGGTGAGGGTCAAGACGTGAGCCGAGTCTATGATTCCCGGAATTGCCACGGCCTCGTCGACAAAGGCTTCGGCAATGCGTGGGTCGCGGAGGAAGAGGCGCGTGGTGTCCGGCCCTTGCCACGGGTGCGCCTCGGCTGTCGAGCGCATGATTCCGCGCATATAGCTCTGGTATTTGTCGGGCATCTTCTCGCCGTCTGTGCCGCTGACTACGGTGGCGGCCCCGATGCTCGAACCGGGGCTCATGAAGATGGAGTCGCAGGCCGTGGCGATGAGTGCGCCAGCCGATGCGGCGTTGACGTCGACAAAGGCGTAGACGGGGATTCGCGAGGCGAGGATGGCGGAGCGTATGGAGTCGGCAAAGGAGACCTCGCCGCCGTAGGTGTTCATGTGGAGCACGACGTGGTCGACGCGTGAGCTGCGGGCCTGACGGAGGGCCTCGCTGGTGTGAATCCAGGCGGTGCTGCCTATTTCTTCCTTAATGTCGAAAACTAAGACTTTTTCGCCGCGGCTTTGCGCTGAGGCATGAGTGCCTAAGCCGACGAGCGTAAGAAGGATTGTTAGGATGATGTATTTCATTTCGCGCGTAATTGGTGTGTTTTTATGCATAAAGATGCGCAAACTTTCTGAAGTATAGAGTGGTGGGGTGGGGGAATCGTCTTGTTTTTTCTTACAAAATCTCTCTGGCAATCCATGCGCAGGCCTCAGCGTCGGCCAAGGCGTGGTGGTGGTTCTCCAGGGTGTAGCCGCAAGCCGCCGCCACGGTGTGAAGCTGGTGGTTTTCGAGGTTGGGCAATTTGTGCCGCGAGGCGCAGAGGGTGTCGTAAAATTCGTAATCGGGGTAGTCCATCGCGTAGACGCGAAACACGGCTTTGAGGCAGCTCTCGTCAAACGACTTGTTGTGGGCCACGAGCGGAAGGCCCTCTATCAGCGGCTCAACATGTCGCCACACGTCGGGGAAGACGGGCGCGCGGTCGGTGTCCGCAAGGCAAAGGCCGTGCACTTGGGAGCAGCGGTAGTTGTAATACTCCGGCTCGGGCTTGATGAGCGAGTAGAAGGAGTCGACAAACTCCCCGTCGCGCACAATCACAATGCCGACGGAGCATACTGATGACCTCTCGTAATTTGCTGTCTCAAAGTCTATTGCGGCAAAGTCTTGCATCTCTGTTCTCCTTAGTCTGTTGTTGTGGTGTTGGTTTATTTTGGCAAAGATATTTCCTGTTGCGGATATTTGTGCCGTAAGTTTTTCAAAAGCCCATTTTTATTCACAAAGGCGTGTGATACTTTGACGTTCTTGTATGAATATACACATCTCGTGATAACTTTACAACATTTTGTAAGTTTTAATGGGTTGTGGTTGATAATTTATGAGGTAATGACTACATTTGCGTTTGTAAGTTGTCACTTGAACTAAAAATCTCACTTTATAATTATGCGCTTTCCCGAGTTGACGGCCGAAGAGGCGGCCGAGTTCATCAAGAACGATTATGTCGTAGGTATCGGCGGTTTCTCGTCGGTCGGAACACCTAAAGCCGTCCCGACGGCTCTCGCCAAGAAAGCCGAGGCTGAGCATGCCAAGGGCAACGCTTTCCGTGTAGGACTTATTACGGGCGGTGCCACGGGCGACCCCATCGACGGCGCCCTCGCGCGAGCCCATGCCGTCAAGTTCCGCACGCCGTTCCAGTCCCACAAGGACATGAGGGCTGCCATAAACAGCCAGGAGGTCCAGTATTTCGACCTCAACCTCAGCCACGTGGCGCAAGACCTCCGCTACGGCTTCCTGGGCCACATGGATGTCTGCATCATTGAGGCGTCGAGCGTCACGGACGATGGTCTCGTGGTCCCGACAAGCTCCGTGGGCATCTCGCCTACGCTCTGCGAGAGTGCCGATAAGATTATCATCGAGCTCAACGCCCACCACCCTGAGGTAATCCGCGGAATGCACGACATTTATGAGCCAATCAACCCGCCATATCGTCGCGAGATTCCCATCTTCACCCCCGCCGACCGCGTAGGCACCGAGGCCATGAAGGTGGACCCCGCCAAGGTGCTCGGCATTGTCCGCACCAACTTGCCCGACACCATTGCCGCCTTCACCGAGCCTAACCCCGTGACGACAAAAATCGGTCAGAATGTGGCCGAGTTCCTTATCAACGAGCTCCGCAAGGGCATCATCCCGAAGGAGTTCCTGCCTCTCCAGAGCGGTGTGGGCAACATTGCCAATGCCGTCCTCGGCTCGCTCGGCGAGTGTCAGGACATCCCGCCCTTCACCATGTTCACCGAGGTTATCCAGAACTCGGTAATTCCCCTCATGGAGAGCGGGCGCATCTCTTTCGCCTCGGGCAGCTCGTTGACGCTCTCTGACGATATGCTTAGCCGCGTCTACGGCAATCTCGATTTCTTCAAGGGCAAGCTCATGCTCCGCCCGCAGGAGATTACCAACCACCCCGAGCTTATCCGCCGCATGGGCATCATTGCCATCAACACGGCTCTCGAGATGGACATCTTCGGCAACGTGAACAGCACCAACGTGAGCGGTCAGAAGATGATGAACGGCATCGGCGGCTCAGCCGACTTCGCCCGCAACGCGTTCCTCTCCATCTTCACCTGCCCGTCGGTTGCCAAGGGGGGCGTCATCTCGGCCATTGTCCCTATGGTCACCCACACCGACAGCAACGAGCACTCCGTCAAGATTGTCGCCACAGAGTACGGCGTTGCCGACCTCCGCGGCAAGAGCCCTCTCCAAAAGGCTCACGAGATTATCGAGAAGTGCGTACATCCCGACTACAAGCAGCTGCTTTGGGATTACCTCAAAATCAGCGAGGGCAAGAGCCACACGCCCATGTCGCTGGCCAAGGCTTTCGCCATGCACATTGCGCTTGCCGAGACCGGCGATATGCGCAACGCGAAGTTCTAAGGCGGCATAGCTCCTAAGAATCAGCCCCTCCATTCGTGAAACGAGCGAATGGAGGGGCTTTCCCATTCGGTGGAGGTCCGAAGTGTGAAACTTTTTTAAGCAAAATGCGGAGGGGTATTATGCTGATATTCAGAAGGATAAAGGCGGGATATGGTGAATTGGTATGCAATTGGGTTTAAAAAAATTAATAAAACTCTTGCGCAACTGTTAATATATTCTCATATTTGCAGTGTCAAAGAACGACAAACAAACGGGTTAGCGGACATGACAAAGGTCAGCCGGGAGCCCTTCAAAATATTAGCCGTCGTGATGACGGATTTTCATCTGTTGTTGTCTATTGTTGATTAAAGCCTCGCGTACTCGTACGTGAGGCTTTAATTGTAATATGCCGGCTGGGCGAAGTGTGCGTGCGGTGGGGGCTATTCCAGGACCCATTTCCAGAGGGGCGATATGCGGATATTGCTTTGCTGAGCTGTTGGGGCGAGAATCGGTTGGCCGTGTTTTGCAAAAGGTAATTGACTAAGCGGTAGAACAGGTGGGCGTCGCGTATCGTGTTGTATATTATGCAGTCCTTCTGTACGATTGACTCAAAATGGCTGCTTAGGAGTTCTGTCTTGATATTGTCGCCCATCCGCCCAAGTACAATCTCGGGAAATGTGCCGAAGTTCAGGCAGTTGTCTACAAGGCGCAAGAGCAGCGGCTTGTTTTGGAAGCCGTCCAAAAGCGAGTTTAATACCTTGCTTTTCTGCGCTCTTAGCCTCTGAAAAGGTGCATCAAAATCCGTACTTTACGAAGTATGATTAGCTTAAAACGTCATTTGGGCTAAACATAATTAGCTTCAGCGGCTATTGGGGCTAATCATACTTTGTTAAAAATGCGGGAAGCCCCGCCACCTTTTGGTCGGGTGGCGGGGCTTCGGCTGATGTTGTGGGCGGAGGGGTGCGGCTTATGCGCCGTACATGGCCTCGCGCTTTTCTTTGATGGCCTCGTCTTGCATATACTCCTCGAAGTCCATGTACTTGTCGATGGTGCCGTTGGGGGTAATCTCGATGACGCGGTTGCAAACCGAGCGGATGAACTCGTGGTCGTGGCTGGTCATGAGGATGTTGCCCGGGTAGGTCTTCATGTTGTTGTTGAAGGCCTGGATGGACTCCATGTCCAAGTGGTTGGTGGGGTGGTCCAGCATGACGACGTTAGGGTTGGAGAGCATCATTTTGGCAATCATGCAACGCATCTTCTCGCCGCCTGAGAGGACGTTGCAGGTCTTCTTGATGTCGTCGCTGCCGAAGAGCATCTTGCCGAGGTATTGGCGGAGGAAGAAATCTTCGGTGTTGGGCGAGAACTGCGCCAGCCAGTTGGTGAGGTCGATCTTCTTGTCGAAGAAGGAGGTGTTGTCGAGCGGCAGGTAGGCCATGGAGATTGTCGTGCCCCAGGAGAATGTGCCGCTTGTGGGCTGAAGCTCGCCGTTGAGGATGCGGTAGAGTGCCGTCGTGGCGCGGACGTCGTGGGAGAGGAGGCAAATCTTGTCGTTCTTCTCGACGTTGAATGAGATCTCGTCGAAGAGCTTCGTGCCGTCCTCCATTGTGTAGGAGAGGTCGCGAATCTCGAGCACCTTGTCGCCGGCGGGACGCTCGGGGGTGAAGATGATGCCCGGGTAACGGCGCGTGGAGGGGGCAATCTCTTCGATATTGAGCTTCTCGAGCATCTTCTTGCGGCTCGTGGTCTGCTTGCTCTTGGCCACGTTGGCGGAGAATCGGGAGATGAACTCCATGAGCTCCTTGCGCTTCTCCTCTGCCTTCTTGTTCTGCGCGGCCTGCTGACGGAGCGCGAGCTGCGAGCTCTCGTACCAGAAGGTGTAGTTGCCCGAGAACATACGGATTTTGCCGTAGTCGATGTCGACGATGTCCGTGCAGACGTTGTCGAGGAAGTGGCGGTCGTGGCTGACGACGATGACGGTGTTGGGGAAGTTGGCGAGGTAGTCCTCAAGCCAGAGCACAGTCTCGAGGTCGAGGTCGTTGGTAGGCTCGTCGAGGAGGAGGTTGTCGGGATTGCCAAAGAGGGCTTGCGCGAGGAGGACCTTGACCTTCTGCTTACCGGAGAGGTCTTTCATGAGCATATAGTGGAGGTCCTCCTTGATGCCGAGGCCGCTGAGGAGGTTGGCGGCGTCGCTCTCGGCGGTCCATCCGCCCATCTCGCCGAACTGCTCCTCTAACTTGGCTACCTCCTCGCCGTCGGCGTCGGAGAAGTCGGGCTTGGAGTAGAGCTCGTTCTTGCGTTGCATGTTCTCCCAGAGGTGCTTATGACCAATGAGGACGGTGTCGAGGACCGTGTGCTCGTCAAATGCGAAGTGGTCTTGCACCAGGACTGAGAGCCTCTCGCCCGGGGCCATCTCGACAAAGCCTTTTGTCGAGTCGAGCTGTCCGGAGAGTATTTTGAGGAAGGTGGACTTGCCGGCGCCGTTTGCGCCGATGACGCCGTAGCAGTTGCCGGGCGAGAATTTAAGGTTTACTTCTTCAAAAAGGGGTTTCTTGTTGAACTGGATTGCGAGATCCGTAACTGTTATCATGTCGCTTATATTCGGTTTTCTGTGTGTGTCAAATTGTTGCCCCGTAATAAATTAGTGCCAGGAAGATGCGACGTGGGGCATTATTGGTTTGCAAAGTTGCTAAAAATCAGCGAGAAAGCCTTGCTCAATACGTTAAGTTTGATTTAAAAGAGGCGAAGCGGGCGCGTCAAGTGCGTCATTCACAATATTTTGGCGAGGTCCGCGAAGTCGTTGATGACGTAGTCGGCCGTGGCGAGTTGGGCGGCCGTGCCGTTGCCGTAGGTCACGGCGCAGGTGTGTGTGCCGGCCGATTGGCCCATGAGGATGTCGTATGCCGTGTCGCCCACGACTACGGTCTCGGCGGCATTGGCACCCATCTGGCGCATGGCGAGGAGAGCCATGTCGGGCGCGGGCTTGACGTGAGCGACGTCGTCGGCCGAGACGATTGTGGCGAGGCACTCCTCGATGTCGAATTGCTTGGCGTAGTCGATGAGGGAGTGGCGGCTGCGGCTGCTGGCTATTGCCAGGGTGTGGCCCTGGGCGTGGAGAAGGCGGATAGTCTCCACGACGTGGGGGAATGGCTCAACGGCAATCGTGAGCTTGTTTTGATCGAAAATCTCGCGGTATGTTGCGGCGCACTCTTGCGCCTCGGCCTCAGAGAGGGGGAGGAGGGTGCGGAAACTCTCGTCGAGGCGGAGGCCGATGGTGCTGGCGCAGAGGGCGGCATCGACCACGGGGAGACCCTTTTGGCGGAGGGTGTCTTGGAGGGTCGTGACGATAAGTCGGCGTGTGTCGCCGAGCGTCCCGTCAAAGTCGAGAATGATGTTTTTTAGGGGCATGGGTGTTTGTTTTCGCCAGTTAAGTTACTCAATTTAACCGTAATATCAGACAGTTGAGATAATGCGTAATTTTTACACGTAAACTATTGCGCATTAAAAATAAAGCGGTAACTTTGTTGTGTAAATATTACACAATATAAGAGAGATGAAACTGAACGAGCAGACGAAGAAATGGGAGTCGGACTTTTGGCATCCGTCGGTTGCTACGGACGCCGTCGTCTTCGGGTTTAACGTCGACACGAATAGCCTCGACGTTTTGCTGATACAGAGGGGCGTTGAGCCGTTCAAGGGGATGTGGGCATTGCCTGGCGGATTCCTAAAGCAAGGGGAGAGTGCCGAGGAGTGCGTGAAACGAGAGCTGGGCGAGGAGACGCGCGTGGAGAATTTGTACATGGAGCAGATAGGGGCGTTCAGTGAGCCGGGCAGGGACACGGGGCATGACGACCAGGTGATTTCGATAGCGTTTTTTGCGCTTGTCCGCTCTAAGGACTATGAGGTGGTTGGCGGCGACGATGCCACTAAGGCCGTATGGTTTCCCGTGGGTGAGCATCCCGAATTGGCGTTTGACCACGAGGAGATTCTTCAAAAGGCCCTATCGGCATTGCGGCAGAGGATACACTTCGCGCCCATTGGTTTTCAGCTGCTTGACGAGGAGTTCACGATGCCGCAGTTGCAAAACATCTACATTGCCATTCTCGACCCCGAGGGGAAAGACAGCAAGCTGCGCGACAGGCGGAATTTCCAAAAAAAGATGCTGAACCTGGGCTACATAAAGGACACGGGCGGAAAAGTTACGGGAAACCCGCATCGCTCGCCAAAGAAATACGCTTTTGACAGGGATGCGTACGGCGAGGCGAAGAAAGTGGGTATGCGGCTGGAGTTCTAAAGCACTGAATATCAGAATTTTCAAGGGATAGGCACGGGCTTATTCCTCATGGTGGACACCACACGTCTTAGACGGCATCGTCTTGCCGCCTAACGGGTTCTTACATTCAATTTTTAATTGCGTCAAAAATACACATACAAAGAATGACGAACATAAACTTCAAGAAAATGGGAAATGTTAGACCAAATTCAGGCGCTGCCGGCAAGGTCGGCACGCCCGAGCCAAGCCAGGGCAAGATGCAGATTCACAACCTGATAATCGTAGACGAGAGCGGCTCAATGTGGGAGCTTGAGGCCATGACAAAGGAGGGCGTCAACAGTGTCATTGACACCATCCGCGAGGCGCAGAAGACGCATGGCGACACGCAGGAGCACTTCCTGACGGTTGTCACGTTCCGAGATGTGGCCATCCGCACAATCATTGACGGACAGCCTATTGACAGAGTAGGGAAATTTGATACCTACTCGCCATTCGGCTCAACGCCCTTGTATGACGCCATGGGGGAGTCGTTGACCACCCTGCATGAGCGCATCAAGACGGAGGTGGACGCGACGGCTGTCGTAACAATCTTGACGGACGGTCTTGAGAACTGCTCTATGCGGTGGTCGCTGGCGGAGCTGAAGGAGTTCATCGAGAATCTCAAAGAGGAGGGGTGGACATTCTCCTACATGGGGTCGGAACACAACGTGAAGGAGGTCACGGCGTCGCTCTCCATTGACAACGCCGTGGAGTTTGCCCACGACACAACGGGCGTAAGCAACACGTGGAGCCGGGAACGGTCGTCGAGGCGGGCCTACTATGACAGGATGGCCAACGAGTTCGTACCCGAAGAGACCGCGGAAGAGAAGAGGGCCCGCAGAAGGCAATACAACCTCAGCTATTACGGCAACCGCGTGACGCCCGAGAAGATAAGCCGATTGCAGGGCAACGAGGTCTTCGTCTTCGGGAGCAACGCCAACGGGCGTCACACTGGCGGCGCGTCGCAGGCGGCAATGCGTCACTTCGGGGCTGTATATGGTCAAGGCGAGGGACTGCAGGGGCAGTCATACGCCATCCCGACGACGGGCGGGAGGCCTTTGATGCGTGAGGCGATAGAGCGGTTCTGCACGTTTGCGGGTGAGCATCCGGAGCTGCGGTTCTACGTCACGCCCATAGGGTGCGGCAATGCGGGATTCTCGCAAAGGGAGATAGCCCCGTTGTTCAAGGAGGCCATTGCGTTGGAGAATGTTGCGTTGCCGAGAGGGTTTTGGGATGCGCTGGGGCTAAAAATGTAGATGAGAGATGGCTTTTCAAATGGCGTTTGAAGGGCGTTCAAATGGTGTTTGAAGGGCGTTTGGGGAAATAGGAAAACCGTGGGAAAAACAGGGTAGTGCCTGTTTCCCACGGTTTTTGGGGTGAGGGATTTCCCTCCTGTGCTTTATTCTTCGTCGAGGAATTTCTTAAGCTCGGCTTTCCATTGTTGCGCGAACTCGAAGTCGTTGGAGAAGCCCCATCCGTGTCCGCCGCGAGGATAGCAGACGAGAGTTGTGGGGACGCTGTCGCGGGCCAAGGCCTCGGCGTATGCCACGCCGTTGGGTACGGCGGGGACTATGTCGTCGTCGAGCGAGAGGACGATGAAGGCGCGTGGGGTCTTGCGGCTCACCTGCTTCTCGTTGCTATAAAGCGTCTCAGCCTCTTCGCCGGGGTTTTGCCCGAGGAGGAAGTCGTGCGAGCCTTGGTGCGTGAGGCCGGGCTTCATGGAGATTACGGGATAGAGGAGAACCTGGAAGTCGACGAGGTCGGTATGCGTGGCGACGGTCGAGGCGAGGTGTCCGCCGGCCGAGCTGCCCATGATTCCCACCTTTGTGTATTGCCCGAGTTCTTTGGCGTGGGCTCGTGCGTACTCAATGGCCTCGCGGGCGTCGGTATTGGGTACGCTTGGGTCGGTCTGCGGGAAGCGGTAGAGGAGGACGAAGGCCGTCTGATTGTCGCGGCACATCCACTCCGCCACGTCGCGCCCTTCGTGTCCGCTGGCCAGGAAGCAATAGCCGCCGCCAGGCAAGATGACCGTGGCTTTTGAGGCCTTGCCCTGTTGGCTTGGGAAGACGAGCAGCGACGCGCCGCTGGGCAGGGTCACGGTCTCGTAGGCTATGGTGTCGGTGGCCACGGCTGTGGTGTCTTGACCTGCGGGGCTGGTCTGTCCTTGTTGGGCGGGGGAGCAACCGAGCATGGCCAATGTGGCGGCTGCGGCTATCGTGGTTTTGGTTCTCTTCATCTATTTGATTTTTATGAGTTGTTTTGGTTGATACTTTTGGCGGAGCGAGTCGGTGAGCTTGCGCTCGGCAATTTGTTGAAGGTCGGAAATAACGCGGCTGCGGCACTCGCTCAGCTTTTGCGTCTGTCCGTTTGTTGTCTGACCAACGGCGACGACGTAGGGATTGGCTGGCGTTACGGGCCATAGGATGTCGTCGTAGATGTCGCCCTGGGCGATAGGTCCGCTTACGACCTTTATTGCCAACTGCGCGGCTTTAGCCTTCTGCCCCTTGGCGGCGAGCTTGCGGACTTTGTCGGCGGCCTTGATGGTTGGGCAGAAATAGATCTCGCCCTCGAACTTTCCGCCTATGGCGTACCGCTCGGGATGACTTGCGTATTGGTTAGCAATTGTCGTGCTGTCGGGCGTTTCGCTCCACAACTTGCGTTGCATAAGGTCGAAGACGAGCAGCCCGTCGCGATACTCCGCGCTTGTGAACTTGTACTCTGGATATTTTTGCGCAAGGCGGTTTTTCTCGTAATCGTTAATTATGGCGTAGGCGATATCCAAGGCGTTTTCGGACGGCAAACCGTTGGGCATCCACTTGTTGATGTAGGGGATGGCGTCTGCCACGGTGAGCGTCTTGCCGTTGAGCGTCGCGAGGCTTTGCGAGGCGTGAGCTTTGAGCGAGGCTGTGCGTTCGGAGGGGAGGGACGACTGGAGCATGATGCCAATCAGGGTGTCGCGGCCTGCGGCATCCCATGTGAAGGCGTACTCTTTGGCCAATTGCGCCATGCGTGAGCGTTTGGGAGCTTTGAGCAGCATGGCGTTAGAGCCTTGGGCGCGGCGAATCATGGTGTCGTACTCCTCTTGCGGCTTCTGGGCGCGACGCCCAACGCGGCGAATTATGTGCCAACCGGCGGCGGTGCGGACGGGGGCGCAGATGTCGCCATCGGCCTGAAGATTGAACGACGCTGTGGCAAACTCGGGCAGAATCTGGTTGCGCGTGAACCATGGCATCAGGCCTCCGCGAGATGAGCTCTGACGGTCGTCGGAGAACTTGCGGGCCATCTCGTCGAAGTCGGCGCCGTGGTTGACAATGGCGTCGTAGATGCTGTCTATTTGCGCCTTAGCCGCCTTGTCGTCTGGCGCGTCTTTGGGGACGAGTTTCATGATATGCTTGACGCGCACCTCGCCCTCTGACGTGCGACGGTCGTAGACGTGGAGGCAATGGAAGCCGAAGCGCGTGCGGAAGACCTCGGACGTCTGCCCCACGGGCGTGGAGAAAGCCATATCTTCAAACTGCTCAACCATTTGCAACGAAGAGAAATAGCCCAGGTCTCCGGCGTTGTTCTTGGCCGACGGGTCTTCGGACATCTCACGCGCCACGGTGGCAAAATCTTCGCCTGCCATGATGCGCTCCCTTGCCGCGGCCACGCGGTTGTAGGCGGCAAGCGTGTCGGCGGGCGATGCCTGGGGGCGGCACGTCACGAGGATGTGCGACGCATGAATCTCCTCCGCGCCGCGGGCATGGGCGCGTCTGGCAAAGCGGGCCACGGCCGTGGTGTCTTGCAAGTAGTTTTTGGCCAGCTCGCCAATGTAATAGTCGCTCTCGTTGCGGTAGGCCTCGGTGGTGTCCAGCCCTAAGGCTTTGGCCTCAGCCACTTTGAGCTTGTAGTTGGTGAATATGGCGGCGTATTCCTCGCGTCCTATTGGGAGGAGCGAGGCGTTGCTGTTTTGCTCAAAAAGGTGGTTGAACTCGCCCCATGTGGTGACGTCGGGTCCTATTTTCAAGAAAGGCTCATCGGCCTTTTGCGCTGTTGCCGATGTTGTGGCCAAGAGCATGGCTGTTAGTGAGGCCAGCGTTGCTATTCTGGTGTCCATATAAGGATGGTGTTTTTCAATTCTTCAAAAAGCACATTTAAACACAAATATAACAGAATTTGCGAGATTTTGGCATATAAGCAGCAAACGCGGAATCCGCAGAAAGTTGAGGGGCAGGCAGACGAAGCGAGGGCGGAAAAAGGGTAGGGGGTCAAACGCCCGGAAAAGACGCTTGACCCCCTACAAACTTATGAGGCTTACAGACGTGTCGCCGCCTTACATGGCGCCCATGTCCTTAGCAGCCTGCTCGATGCGCTTGTCGGCCTCCTCGTTGGCCTTGGCCCACTGGCTCTTGTCGGTCATTACGCCCTTGACCTCGAAGTAGAACTTAATCTTAGGCTCTGTGCCAGAGGGACGTACGGAGACTTTTGAGCCGTCTTCCGTGAAGTACTGGAGGACGTTGCTCGTGGCGGGCATATCGAGCTTCGTGACCTCGCCCGTGCGGAGGTCCTTCTGCGTCAGGTTCTGATAGTCCTTGACGATAACGACCTTTGAGCCGCCCATTGTTGCGGGAGGATTCTCGCGATAGCCCTTCATGAGAGCCTGAATCTGGTCGGCACCCTCCTTGCCCTCGCGGACAATGTAGATCATCTTCTCCTTGGAGAAGCCGAAATCGACGTAAATCTGCTTCAGGACGTCGTAGAGCTTGATGCCCTTGTCCTTAGCCCAAGCGGCAATCTGTGCCATGAGGGCGATGGAGGCTGGCGCGTCCTTATCGCGGACCACGTCGTAGGGCAGGTAGCCGAAGCTCTCCTCGCCGCCGCCGATGTACTTGGTCTTGCCCTCTTGCTCGTAGATCTTGGCGGCAATCCACTTGAAGCCCGTGTAAACGTCGTAGAAGCCGACGCCATACTTGTTGGCCATCTCGCGGATGACCTCTGTCGTGACGATGGTCTTGATGACGAACTGCTTGCCGTCAATCTTGCCGCTCTCCTTCCACTGGTTGAGGAGGAACCAGGTCAAGATGAGGCAGGTCTGGTTGCCGTTCAGGATTACGTACTTACCCTCGTCGTTCTTGACAACGACGCCAATGCGGTCGGCATCGGGGTCGGAGGCCATGACGATGTCGGCATCGATCTGCTCGCCCTTCTTGATGGCCATTGCCATTGCGGCAGGCTCCTCGGGGTTGGGGCTGGCAACGGTTGGGAAATCGCCCGTGATGACATCTTGCGCGGGGACGTGAGCCACGTTGGTGAAGCCGATGGCGGCCAGGGTGCGCGGGACGATGTGGCGGCCCGTGCCGTGGATAGGCGTGTAGACGATCTTGATGTCGTGCTGACGCTTGATGAGCTCCTGGTCGAGGACGCAGGCCTTGATGTTGTCGATGTAGTCGGCATCGAGGTCCTCGCCGATAATCTCGATGAGGTCGGGATTGCCCTGGAACTTAATCTGCCCGACTTCGGTGATTTTGTTGACCTCGTCGATGATGTTCTTGTCGTGCGGGGCGATAATCTGCGCGCCGTCGCTCCAGTAGGCCTTGTAGCCGTTGTAGATCTTCGGGTTGTGGGAGGCCGTGATGATGACGCCGCTTTGGCATCCGAGCTTACGGATGGCGAAAGACATCTCGGGCGTCGGGCGGAGGTCGTCGAAGAGGTAGACCTTGATGCCGTTGGCGGAGAAGATGTTGGCCACGGTCTCGGCGAAGAGGCGGCTGTTGTTACGACAGTCATGGCCTACGACAACGCTGATCTGCTTGAGGCTTGCGAACTCGCGGTTGAGGTAGTTCGAGAGGCCCTGCGTGGCGCTGCCGACGGTGTATATGTTCATGCGGTTGCAGCCGACGCCCATCTTGCCGCGCAAGCCGCCCGTGCCGAACTCCAGATCTTTGTAAAAGGCGTCGATGAGGGCGCTCTTGTCGGCTGACTCCATCAGCGCGCGCACTTCGCTCTTGGTCTTCTCGTCGTATTGACCGTCCAGCCAAGCCTGAGCCTTGGCCTCGACTGCCTTTAGTAGTTCTGTGTTTTCCATAGTTATGACGTTATGTTTATTGTTTCTGTGTTAACTTCCTCAAATTTAGAAATTTTTTCGATTATTGTGAGAGTGCCGTTCGCTCTTTTGCGTCAATAGGCGCGGCTGACTATTTTTGTGTACGGCAAGAGGGTTTCCGGCAGACACCCGGCCACAGACAAAAACATTATGATTCACGCCCCAAAATATCCCGCGAGCCTGACCTCTGAATTTGAGGCCAGGCTTGACGCCATTGCGCAGATGACGCCCGTCTTGACCCGCTATAAGCACCTGAGCATCATGCTGCGCGAGCTCTTGGACCTGCTCACGGCCGACGTCCCCTACGTCTTGGCGGGTCCGTATGCACAGGTGGAATACGTAATCGAGACACTGAACCCGCCCAAGCCCTTTGCCATACGTCGCCTGCGCCTCCATTGCCGTTACCCCGAGAAGATGGGCGTAGACATCTCGCGATACTCTGCCGCGGACGTAAGGGTGATGCGAAGCCTTATAGGCCTATTGGGCAACGGATTGGCAAAAAAGGAGGACGGCGAGGCCGAGAGCGAAGCCGAAGAAGCGGGCCCGAAGCAAGAGACGCCGGCGGCGAAATCGCAAAGACGGAGCGTGACGGTATCCGTAATTGACGGCAATAGGCTCGACAGCGTCAAGGTGAAAGAGGTTGACGGCGAGGAAGAGATGAGCCTCGACCTCTCGGCCTTCGACTACATGGATGGTTGGCTTGGGCACGGCACAATATTGAGCCTCATATACTTCGGCGAGAAACTGGACCTTGTGGTCTATGAGCCTGACTACCTGGTCGACGCAACGACTGTTGCCTCTTGTTTTGAAGACTATGCCGAGGACCATAGGCTCGCCACGCTCAACGGTCTGATGCCCAACGAGGCCAATAAGCACACCTTGCTCGGCCTCTTTGCGGGGCAATTTCTTGACGAGGCACTTGCCGCCGTCCGGCGCGGGATTCGCCCCGAAGCCGACTACGTCCGAAGCGCGAAGGCATTCTTCCGCGACAATGCGATATGCCTCGCCACGGTGGAAGGTATTGACGCCGCGTGGCACACGGAGGCCAGGACGCAACAGGCAAACGTGATTGAAGCCGTAGAGACGCTCAAGAGAGCCGACCCCAACTTCAACCCGAAAATGGCGGCCACGGAAGTCTCGCTCATTGGCCCGTCAATAGGATTGCAGGGACGCGCCGACCTCCTCCAGTCCGACTGGCGGCTCCTGATAGAGCAGAAATCGGGCAAATGGAAATTCCCGCACGGCGGGCCCACAATGAAACACTATGTCCAGATGGTAATTTACAAAATGATGAGAGCCATCTGTTACGACATATACCGTAAGAGCGACTCTTTCTATTTCCTCTACTCGAAATATCGCGAGACGGGCGTAATCCGCGAGGGTCAGAACTGGGCGGAAAGCGACGGCCAGTGGATAATGCAGCTCCGCAATCAATACGTCCGAGACAAATTCCGATACACCCGTGCGAAAGAATTGGCGCACGACCTGCTCACGTGGCGCACCGACGACTTCCGAAAGGCGCAGGGCGTGAACGAGAGATTCTGGTCATGCTTCATAGCCCCGCGGTTCGACAGCTTTTTTGGAAAGATAAACAGCGCCAGCAGCGTTGAGCGGAACTACGTCTTCGAGATGCTCGCATTCCTCCATCGCGAAGAGCTGATAAGCCGCCTTGGCGGGGCCTCCCACGGGCGTGACGGATTCGCCTCGCTATGGACAGCCTCCGTCACCGACAGGGCCAATGCGGGCGAAGCCCTCTTCAACCTCTCGTACGCCGGAATGGAGCGTGACGAGGCATACGACGCTGCGGCGGAATCTGACGAAAGCAGCATCCTTGTCCTTGCGTCGCCGCGCGAATCGGACGGATTGGCTGAGCCAAACTTCCGGCAGGGCGACCCAATTGTGATATACGACTATCCCGAAGGCGGACAGCCGGACATCAGCAGCACGATATACTCCCGCGCCACACTCCTCTCCATTGTCCCGTCGGGCGATAGGGACCTGCTCCGCATAAAGCTCCATTCGCCGTCGGGCAAAGAGTATTTTGCCCGCAAGGGACGGAAATGGGCCGTCGAGCACGATATGTATGGCTCAATCTTCACAAAACAAGGGCGAAGCGTAGTCTCCCTCCTCAGTGCCGACAAGGCGCGGCGCAACATGGTCATGGCACAGCGTAGGCCCGTTGTGGGCGACGACGACGGCGGGAGGCTTCTCGACCACGGGCCTATGAACCAACTCGTTGAGCGTCAGCTCCGGGCGAGGGAGCTGTTCCTGCTCGTAGGCCCGCCTGGCACGGGCAAGACATCGATGGGGCTGATGAGCATACTCCGCGAAGAGCTGGCGAGACCCGCCCACACGGTACTTCTCTTGTCGTACACCAACCGCGCCGTAGACGAGATATGCTCAAAATTGGAGAAAGACGGCCTCCAGTACGTCCGCATAGGTCAGCGTTTTGCGTGTGATGAGCAATACCGGCTCAGGCTCTTGCAGATGGTCTGCTCAGAGCGGGAGATGAACGTCGACGCGTTGCGGAAATTCATTGCCGACGTGCGGATTGTCGTGGGGACTACCGCCACAATATCGGGATCCGACGGCCTGCTTGCCGCCAAGCGGTTCGACCTCGCCATTGTTGATGAGGCATCGCAAATCTTGGAACCGTCGATAATTGGCATCATGGCGTCGATGACAAAATCTGACGTGGCGAGCCGTCCGAGCGTTGGGCGTTTTGTCCTCATTGGCGACGAGCGGCAGTTGCCCGCCGTGGTTCAGCAGCGGCGGTGGCAGAGCCGTGTGGAGGACCCGTCGCTCAACAAGATTGGGCTTCTTGACTGTCGCGACTCGTTTTTTGAGCGCATGATTCGCCTCTACGGAGCGGACGACGCCCTTGTCTATCGCCTCACGCGCCATGGGCGAATGCATCCCGACGTGGCGGCCTTCTGCAACAAACACTTCTATGCGGGGACCTTGACGCCAATACCGTTGCCACATCAGTCTATGGGTCTCGACATCAGTGCCTTAGGGCGTGTTGATGCCTTGGGGCGGAAGCTCTACGGATGTAGGGCCTGCTTCATTGACTCGCATATCGACGGTGTGGAGGCCATTGACGCGCCCGACAAGGTAAACCCTCACGAGGCCGACCTCGTGGCGCGTGTGGCCATGTCTGTCCTGTCGGCATGGCGAGAGGCTGGCAACGCCATGATTGCCAACGAGACGCTTGGCATAATCGTGCCGTATCGGAATCAGATCTCGGCCATACGCAACAGGCTCGTAAGGCTTGCCGCCGCTGACGAAGAGCTCTACGGCATGGCGCGCGGGCTTACCATCGACACCGTGGAGCGGCTCCAGGGCAGCGAGCGTGAGACAATTATTTACGGCTTCACCGTCTCGCGCATCAGCCAGCTCCAGTTCTTGAAAGAGAGCCAATATGTTGACTCCGACGGCAATATTGTGGACCGCAAGCTGAACGTCGCCCTGAGCCGTGCCCGCGAGAGGCTAATTGTTGTTGGCGACGAGGCGATAATATCCACTGTCCCGCTTTATGCCGATTTGGTGAAGGAATTGGAGAGGGTGGAGGTGGAGAGGCCTTGAGAAAAAAGCTCATCACCTATGGCAACATGGCCCAAGCAGTTGCTCCCGAGGGAGAACGGCGAACTTGTTGAAATGCAGGTCCCGCTTATTGTTTCCGCAAGTCGCAGCACCGACATCCCGGCTTTCTACGCCGACTGGTTCTTTCATCGGCTCGACAAGGCCGGCTACTCCGCATGGGTCAACCCGTTCAATGGGGTGCGCGGCTACGTGTCGTACAAGAACGTGCGCTTCATAGTCTTTTGGTCCAAGAACCCCGAGCCGCTGTTGCCCTACCTTGACATACTTGACCGCCGAGGGATAAAGTGCTACATCCAGTTCTCGCTCAACGACTATGAGGCTGAGGGGTTTGAGAAGAATGTCCCGCCTCTCGGCCGCAGGATTGACACCTTCAAGCGGCTCGTCGACAGGCTGGGGAAAGGTCGTGTTGTATGGCGTTTTGACCCCCTAATCATGACCCGCGGCCTTGGTGTAGACGGACTTATTGAAAAAGTGGAAGGTATTGCTAATCAGCTATATGGGTATACCGAGAAGCTCGTTTTCAGCTTTGCGGACATAGTCTCTTACCGCAAGGTGCAGACCAATCTGCAAAAAGCCGGCATTGCCTACGTTGATTGGCAAGAGGACGATATGCGCACCTTCGCCCGCCGCCTCTCCGAAGCCAATCAACGGTGGGGATTCGAATTGGCGACATGCGGCGAAAGGATTGACCTCTCGGACTACGGTGTGGAGAAAAACCATTGCGTGGACGACAGGCTCATAGTCCGCATTGCATACAACGACAAGGTTCTCATGGACTACCTGAACGTCGAGATTGAGCAACGCGGTCTTTTCACCCCTTCGGGCGGGATACTCCTTCCCAATGGAATGTATGCAAAATTCGGCAAGAGCAATCGTGACAACGGGCAGCGCAGCTACTGCGGATGCATCAAGAGCAAGGACATTGGCCAGTACAACACGTGCGTCCACGGTTGTGAGTATTGCTATGCCAACACGAGCAAAGAGGCCGCCCTTGGCAATATGCGAGCGCATGGGGGTGGGGGAGGTGCTGAGAGTATAACTGGCAGATAAGAAACAATTCAAAAGGTGATAATTCTCAGAATGACAAGGCTTTTAGCAATAGCTGTAAGTTGCATCATTACATCCTTGGCGTTCCAATCGTGCAACAGTTGGACGCATACTCTCACTGACATAAACAATAGGTTTAGTCATGGGGAGAAGAGCGGCCTGTGGACGGATGTCGACTCCCTGGGGACGCTGAGAGTCATCAGTTTTTGCGACGGCAGAAAGGATTCCGTTGTTTTGGAGGTCGGCTCATCGCAATTTAATAGGCCCTCGATGGTTGATGCGGACAATGCGATAAACAGAACAAGAAAAGGATTGAAGGAGGGGCTTTGGGTGGAGACAACCCCTTGGGCGGCGAGTGATACAGCCACGGTTTTAACCATTGGGATCTACTCAAAGGGCTTAAAAGACGGCCCGTATGTCGTCATCTTCTACCCCGAAAACGAGATGAAACAAAAAGGGCAGTACCGAAAAGGAAGACTTAATGGGTGGATTACCAGATACTTCGGGAACGGCAATGCATGGGCAATATGCAAGTACCGGAACGGCAAAGAGGTCGATAGTCTGCGTCCGTCGCTAAAACGATTGTAATGGCGATAGGAGTTCCCAATGGATGTGTACAATCAGCCGAGCAGATGCCGCTTTATATGGTCAACAATCCCATACTCGCTATCGTTGAACTTGCGAGCGAACAGCTTGTCTGAATGCATTATTATGTCCCAATCGGACTCTTTCCACAAGTATGGGCGTCCTCGTGTCCAGTCTATTAATCGCATCGACGACGGCTTATTCTCTTTGGTCGATATGTATATCTTGTCTGCGAAACCGAAGTTTATGGCAAAAGTGTGCTTGTAAAGCTCATCAGCGCCAAAAGAGAACTTGAAAACTCGCTCAACCCACTCTTTGTTGCGTAGTAATTCGCTGACAAAGGCATTTGTTACACTAACCCATTGACACCCCTTCTGAAAGTTTACGTCTCGATTGCGATGAACGCCCAACAATGCTTGTAATTTGACCGATAAAGCCTCAATCTTCCCCAAAAAGAACGCTTTCCGACCAATAAACTCTTGAAAAAAGTGGTACTGCCATATCCTTTCACCATAAAGATGACCGCTAAAAACCTTTGACTCAAAAGAAATAAACTCTTTGCCGTTGTTCTCGTCGAAAAACTGATGTATCTGGTCTTGGGTCTTAATTGGTAAATCTACACCTGAGACAAGATGGTAATATTGGTAGTTTTGCTTGGCGTGGGCGGCCTCAAACAGAATCAACTCACTACATACTAGTGAATACCCTCCCCAATTAACTGATATTCTGTCAGTTAGGTATAGTGGCGAGTGCTTAAATTTGTATAAGTCGTCTTTGTTGAAGGATTTGTTTTTCTTGTCCATGTGAAGAAACACATCGTTTCGAGGGTCGTCGATTAGCTCAAGCAGCGTATTGAGGGTTTTATCTACGGCATGGGCAATAATCAAATATGCGTGTTTCTTCATTTGTTGTTCACCTTACATTTACGACTGCCAAATTATCAAAAAAAACTGAATGCGAAACAGGGAGGTCTCTTGCGGACAAGAAAAACCTCCCTGTTTTCATCAGTCGTCGAAAGCGTTAATTCGGCAGAAATCATTCAAAATGCGGTTGTACGAGGCATATCCTCCTCAAGACGCTTGCCGATTGTCTTTTTGTTACGGATGCTTCTATGCTGTTGAACTCATCCATAACATCTTGAAATATAGACTTATAGTATAACTGATGCTCTGCGTCGAATGCCTTTTCCTTTGAGAAGTATCGGTTTATTTCATGCAGTCTCTCTTTTATCCATTTGATGGTGAGCCTGATTTCCGCTTTGAAGAGCTTATCGATGTATTTGTCGGTAGGCTGTTGCGGCTGTTCTGGAAAAGGGAGCTGTTCCTTCGAGGTTATGTGCCAGCAGCAACACGACTTGCAGTAGTAGCTTCGGATGGGCGCATAGCCGTTCTCCCTTAGGATGGTGTCGGAATTGAAGCGTATGTGAAGCATTGCCTTTTCCTCTGTGTCGAACTGTTGTTTGTGTCCGTTGCACTCATGGCAATACGGTCTGTTTTTGGGTTTTGTTGTTTGTTTGTTGTGCTCTTGCCATGTCTCCTTGGCGTTTCGGTGGCAGTCGAGGCCGTGGCGCCCCCTTTTCTTGTCTTTGAGCTCAAACTCTTCGGCTATGCCGTCGATGTAAGCCTCTTGTTGTTGAGAGATTGGGGCGATGCCCTTCGGGTTGTTCGTCATGACCGTATAAATTTTATTTTTTTAGTCTGTTATACAGAGAAGTAAGGCCGGCGGTTGAGGAGAATCGCTGTCCTATTTTTACTTTCACTGCATTTTCGCGCACATAACCCGATAAATCACCTTGACCCTCGCGAAAAATCACACCAAAATGCCGCATTGCGCCCCCACGCAATGCGGCATTTCTAAACCCTTCAAACGGCGTTCAAACGCTTTTCAAACACCGTTTGAACATTACGGCTATTGTCTGCTGATTAGCCATGAGTGCCCATTTTGACGGACTATGACTATGCCGCGGATGATGTGGATGTCGGCAATGCGTTTGCCGTCAAGACTATACACCTCATACGGCAAGTTGAAGTCTGGAGCCGAAGGCGCAATCTCGACATCGGAAAGCGACGAGGTGACCTTCTCGCCCTGAACCTTAATCTCGCGCACCTCCCACGTCGAAGCCTCCGACGTCGAGCTGGTGTAGCGGAAGATGAGCTTTATCGTCTTACCCGCATAGTCGTCAAGGCTTACCTCGCCGCTGTCGTAGAACGTCCAGCTGTCGCCCGCAGGCCATGTCGGGACGCTCAGCGTTGTCACTTTGCCCTCGCACTCAACCTCGACGCTGAGGACCGACGACGGGCTTGCGGCAAACTTTACGGCATGCTCAAAGGTCAGCGTAATGTCCTTATACTCAGACAAGTCAATCTCCGGGGTCGTGACGGTGGCCTCCGACGCTTGCTTTGCCCCGCTGATGTATGCCGAGGCTTTCCAGCCGTATGTCGACGACTTGGTCCATACGTTGCTGAGCGAGCCGTCGGAGGGGCTGATGATGGTGGCCGTCATGCCGCCGTAGTTGGACGTGCAGTCGGCGTAGTAGATGTAGGGCGATGGCTCAGGCGTTGATGGTGTCGCTGGCTCGTAGCATCCGTAACGGGTGTCGTCCGTGGCTGTCGATACGGCATTGACGGGGTTGAACGCCACGTCGACGCTGTCTCCCCAGATGTATTCGCACAAGAAGGGGAAGTCAACAAACGGGTTCCTGTTTTCCTGAATGCCGTATACCGCCTCGTTGCGCGACACCTCGATGTTGTCCACCTTGTCCGTCGCGCTCCACGCCGAGTACAGCTCTTGCGCCCACTGGCGAAGCGTTGGCCACGTGTCGCACTGGAGCGTCTGGAGGCCCATGTTAACCCACGTGAGGTCCTGATAGCAAACGGCCATGTACATATACGCCCTGGCAAAGTCGCCTTTCCATCCGTCGCCCGGCTCCCAGCACGATTGGCTCTTGCCGTTTACCATGCCCGTGCCGACCTTGTCGTAGCCCTCGCCACTGTTGTACTTCACGTCCGTAACGTAGCCCATCGGGTAGTTGCTCTTCTGCCCGTTGTCGTCCGATGGGCTGGGATATAGGTTGAAAAGGTCCTTATAGGCGTTGTTCTTGTCGCCTCCCCACCAGCTTTTGGGGAATGAGTGCTCAATGTTCATGCCGCTAACCGATTCGCCCCGGTTCCCGAAGTAGAAAGTCTCGTCGCTGTACCGGTTTAGGACTTGTCCGTTGTCCGTCTTGTCGGTCACGTAGAACGCCCACCATGTGGAGTTTGTCGAGCCCGATCCGTAGCTTATTGCCTTGTGGCTCTTCACGATGTCGTAAAGAGCCGTCTTCAGCTCTTCCTTTTTGAGGTTCTTGACCGAGCCGTAGTACTCGGCCAGCTCTTTCCGGCTTATTGCCGATGTTTCTACTGCCCCGAGTGTGGTGGCTATGGCCAAAGTCGCTATTAACGCTTTCATTGCCAATTAATGAAAAAACGGGTTGCGCAAAACGCCCCTGATGTAGGTGTTTGCGCAACCCGTTGCATTTTTTTGATAAGTGTGTGAATTATTTGGAGATTGTCATGCGTCCGTTGCTGATGACGATGCCCTTGTAGTCGTTGCCAACAGGCTGCCCGAGGACGTTAAATCTGCGCGAGTCGGCAGGGGCGTTGCTGTTGATTTCCTTGATGGCGTCGGTCTTCTTTTCGGTGTAAAGATAGGGGAGGACGTCGGAGGTAGTTGCGTAAGAGCCGAAGCTACCGTGTTCAGTGGAGTATTGTACCGTCTTCCCTTTGTCGTTATTGGTGATTGTGGCAACGCCGTCGGCGGCTATGCTGATTGTCCAGCCGACATTGGCACCATCTGCGACGTTGCCGAGTTGGAACGAGGTGTAAGTGCCTGTCATCCACATAACTCTGCCTTCCGCGTCGGTCAGGGTGTAGTCGCCGGCCTCGCCCGTGATTACAATCTCATTGCCGGTTGCGGTGACAATATCATCGCCTACTTTCTTGGCTGAGATTACGGGCAAGTATCCATACGTCTTGCCGCTTTCGATACTCCTGGATGCCAAGCAAAGGTCGCTCGTCTCGACTACGAGGATGTACTTCTTGCCGCTGACGATGTTCGTGGCAAGAGAGTATGTTGCGGATTTGAGGATTGTGATTGTGCACGTAGCTTCACCTGCCGCGTATGATGTGTTTGCTGGTGATGAGGCAGTGATTACGGCTGTGCCAACCCCTCCCGCAAGGGTTATTACGCCCGATGTCGAGACCTTGGCGACGGATGTGTTGTCAGAACTGAATGTGACCGTGGCGTCCGTGGTCTTGCTGAACGTTGGGGCTTCGAACTCGTCAACGTTCTGCACTATCTCGTACGAATTCTGGCTCCAAGCCAATCCTGCGAGGTCTGGGCCGCCATCATCAATTGTTACCACGGTTTGCGTTATGCGCACCTGGTTTGTGGATGCCGTAAAGGTCACGCTTCCAGCAGAACCCGTCCAAGTTCCAATTTTACCTCCGAATGTGTAGCTGCCTGTCTCAGTAGAGAAACAGCCTGGCCCCCATTTTGATGTGTTATTGGCAGTACACGTGAATTCAATCTTGGTGATTGCGTATGAGCTGCTGAGAGTCAACGTTTGACCCTTGAAGACGGAGTGGTTGTCGCTGTTTTTCGTGCCTTTGGTTACTTCTATGGTCACACCGTCTTTTGTGAGGCTGTAAGGTTTATCCGAAACCGCGGCAAAATCCGCATAGCTGATTGTCACTGTCTTCACAGCGACAGCCGTCGTGCAGATGCACAACGCAAAGAGAAAGAGAAAAAAGGTAGTGATTTGCTTCATGTCTTTTCGTTTTAAGTTGATGTTGTAAAATTAACGCCTTATGTGCATATTGTTAATTCAACAACAATAAATCTATGTTACTAAAGTGTTACTACTTTAGACGACAATAAGCGAATCACGTATGAAAATCAAAATAAGTGCATAAAACTAAGGGGTAGGGCGGGAAGTTTGGGCTGTTTTGAGTGACGGAGGCCTATTGTGTGAGGGGGGTGCGAGAAAAATGCTCTAAGTAAGAACAGTCCCCCTACCTCCCACAAACTCCCCGATAATCGCAATTCTTGCAAATCCCCTCATCTTTGCATTGCCTAAAAGGAACACGTACGTCAAAAATCTCGTCAATCAACCTCATCAGCTGCTTCTCAAACTCCTTCTCCACCTCGCCCGCATACACCAGCTGCTGCGCATCCTTTGAATCACCTATCGTCGCCGTCCGCGAACCTCGTCCGCCGTCCGCCTTGTGCAAGTCCTTGACGCACAACACGTATGGCACCATCTCGCCCTCTACGCCACGACCATGACGCAACATATAGCAATAGGTCATCACTTGCGTCAAGGCTTTCACTTTCTCATGTTTGTCGGGGTCAAATAAGTCGTCCACGGTCACAATTTTCATCGAATCCACTTTTCCCGTCTTATAGTCCGCCACGTATAGCTTCCCACCCCCGTCGGGCTCATAGTGCTGGCGGTCAATCGTCCCTTTCAGCTTCACTTTCCGCCCGTCGCAAAGCGTCACGTAGAAGTCGTCAATTGTCATCTCCGTACCCACAACCACGGTCCCTTCCTTTTCGCTCCGCAACGTCTGCAAGACTATCTGACGCAATATGTTGAAGGCTATGATGTTATTCCCCCCGAGGTCCTCTTTTGTCCGCAGATGGTCGTTTTTCAGGTGCTTGGCGAACTCGCTCATCAGCAGGTCGTCAAGCTCCGCCTCGTTGTCACTCTTGCTTTTCAAGAACTCCTTGGTCAACACCTTCCCCTGCTCGCCATTCCCCTTCGCATACAGTCTCTCCATCACGCCGTGATATATCAGGCCAATAAGGCGGTTGTCCGCCTCGTCGGTTATCTCGTCGTCAACGCTCATCTGAGCCACGTTTTGGAAGAAGAACAGCAGCGGGCATCTCAGGTAGTTGCTTATGCTCGACGGCGACAGCTTCCGGCACCTGTCCATCAGGTCGCCAATGGTCGCCTTGTCCACCGTTATCTCTTTCGTCGGGCGTATCGTTATGTTGCCCTGTGACGAAATCTCCTCAATTTTTTGCCCATGAATCATGCCCATTTGCATGATGTAACGGCTCGGGATGTTGGGGCGCGTCGCGTTGGCCGATGTGGGGAGTATCATGGTCAACCGCTTGGCGCGGCTCTTTAGTCTGTAGAAGTAGTAGTTATACGTGCTGTCCTGCTCGTCGCTCGTCGGCATCCCGTTGTTACGGCGTATCACCATCGGTATCATCGTATCCGTGCCGTTGGGCGAGTGGGGCCATTTGCCCTCCACCATGTCGAGTATCGTCACGTCGTCAAAGTCCACGCCGCGCGTCTCGAGTATTCCCATCAGCTGAAGTCCGCCAAGTGGCATTCCCTTGAAGTCCACTTTCTGCTGGTCTATCATCGAGCACAATATCCCCATCAACATCCGCGAGTCGCGTATGTCGTCCGATACCATCTCAATTACCGATGTCAAACGCCGCGCCACTTTCAACGCCTCCCATATCGTCTCACGGTCCAGGCTCGCACCCTCCACGTGCGCAAAGTGCGACAATACGCTCTCAAAGACTCCCGTGGCGTATGCCGTCACCTCGCCGGGCGATACCCTGCGGACAATCTTCGAGGTCAACGCCAAGGAGGCTATCACCGCGTCGTCCTGCGCCACGAAGCTCATGTTGCGCTCAATGAGGCTCTTTATCGCCATTCGCGTCGCCTCAATCCCGTCCGCCGCCACTACGTACGGGTGCCGCAATACCGACATCACCACCTTGGTGTTGAATACGGTCTTGCCGTCGCGCCGACGGTTGTTCAGTCCGCTCTGGAGGTCCGCCATCAGGCGGGCCAGTCCCGAGAGGTTCGTGTAACGAAGGTCATACCCCATCGTGATGTTGATGTTCCCGACAACGTCCGTCGGGATTACGCTCAAGATGGGCAGTAGCATCTGCTCGTCGGTCAAGACGATGGCGCTGCGCTTATAGTCACGCCGCGATGCCGCTTTGCGCTCTTCGGGCGTCGCGTCGGGGTTTGTCACGCCCGATAGTATCTCCGCCGCCACAACCGATGCCTGGCTCTGTGGATATGTGGTCCTTATTAGGCGCACCTCCTGTTTGTCGTTTGGCACAGCCCGAGGCGGCTTATAACCTCGTGGCGACGGGAATTTCTTGACCCACTGTCCCACGGCATACCCCGCCCCGTGTATGTTTTGGCTCTCCGCGGGTTCCAACATCCAAGGCTGATAGTCCCAAAAAAATTCCGCGCGTCCCGCCTTCGCCAGCCGGCTCATTATTCTCTCTTCGGCACGACACAAGAGGCTGAACCCTATGAATACGTACCGTTTCCCGTCCTCGTCCCATGCGTTGCCGTCGGCTTTCTCCACGGCGTCCCGATACACCATGCCGGGATACGCCAACCCTTTCAGCCTCAGCCTGTCCCGAAACCGCGAGTACAGCTCTTCCATCTGGCCATACGCGTCTACGAATCTGCGGTGCACTTTGCGCTTCTCGCCCATCACCGTCTCCTCTTCCGTAAACTCTATTTTCCAGAAGTCCTCAATGGCTTTCCGCTGGCGGTCCGATATGTAGCTCAGGTCGTCCGACAGCTTCTGCCATTCGGTCACGTTCCGATACACCGCGCCCGCCGATGCCAGGTTTTTGTCTATGTCCTCAAAGTCGTTTATTATCACGCCCGCCCACGTGTAGAAGGTCTCAAAGCGCATCGGCTCTCCGTCCGCGAGGGTGCTTTTGTACGCGTCATACAGCTCGCAGTGCAGCGTCACCTGGTCCGCCATCCGCAGTCCGCTCCCGCCGACAATTAGGTCGCCAAGGGTCGTCGTGTTGAGGCCGAATATCACATGAGGCTTGCCCGCGCGTTCCAATACGGCAAGCTGACGGCTCACAGCGTCAGTGAAGAAGATGCTCGAACGGTGGTTCGGAAAGACGAATACCGTCTTGTTCCATTCGTCTATGGGCAGTTGGCGGATGTAGTATTTTGCTACCGATTTAAGGAAATCCATTGGCCAAATTTGGGGTGTTGGGGTGGGGTAGAGGGCTTATTCCGCAGGTGTCGTCGCGTCGCTATCTTTTGCCGCGTTGTCCATCGTGCGGCTCAGCAGTTCCGTAAGGCTGCCTATGTGGCGCGACAGCGAGTGCACAAGGCTGCAGTTGTGGCAGGGCGTGTTCACGTCGGGCGCGGCAAGTCCTTGGCGCGGCGTGTCGTGTTCTGTCTCGGGGCTTCCAACGCCCGGGCGATACATATCGCCATTGCCCAGCAGCAGCCAGTCCGGCGATACCTGGCGGTAGTGGCTCAGTGTGCCGAGTATGACGTTCATCTGCATGTCGCCTTTGGCGAGCTGGGTGCTTATTGTCGATTGCTTTACGCCAGACACTACGGCCAGATCCGATTGGCTGATGTCGTTCTCGGCCATGAAGCGTTTCAGACGGCGGGCTATGCCCGACGTGTCGGTTGTTATAGTCTCTTCCATAGGGCTCTGTGTGTAAATCTTGTTAGGCATTCATCATAATATCAATGACAATTATAAACTTTTTCCCTTTAAAATCAAACTATCGGGGTGTTAACGCGGCTCTTTTTATTTATCCTCGCTATTAATCATGAGTAACGCCCCTCCTCCCGTCCCATACATACCACATCTCTCTTCACGTCATACTAACCCCTGCCCCGCAGCGACCCACCTCATTACCCGGCTACACACGCCCATCTGATGTCCCCGTCCAGCGGCATCCCGCGCACACACATCGCCTTTTTTCTTCCCGTCCCCACCCAGTACAGCCCCGCAGCGACCCACCTCATTACTCGGCTTCCCGCGCCCATCTGATGTCCCCAGCCAGCGGCGCAGCGGCTGTACCCAGTCGGAATCCACTTCCCAAAATCAACCATTTCAAGTTGTTTTTCCGAAATCAACTGAAATTGGTTGTTTTCCCCCGCGTCACACTCCGGACTGCCCCGTAGGGCCATACCTCAGTCCCCGGCTACACACGCGCAGCGGGTGTGCCCAGCCGAACCTGCAGCGGATGTACCTTTTCCGCCTCGCCCCTCCCTCACCCATACCCCCTCCCGACGCTCGTCACGAAAAAGCAGTGTTTCGCTTAAGGTTGTCACCTTTTGACGTTAAATAATTTCAATTCGTAAGCAAACTTCCTCGCTTAAATGATAATTTGAATATATTTGCAGTGTCATTAGTACGATTTAAAACTTGAAAGCATGAAAAAACGTTGGATTATCTCACTTGCCATCATGATTATCCTGGGTGTCGGGGGCTATTTCATCCCCGAGCAACCAGAGATTTGGGAACTCTCCCCAAATGTCGATACTGCCGATCTCGCTTGGCTCATCACGTCGACCATTTTCGTCCTCATGATGACCCCAGGTCTCTCTTTCTTCTACGGCGGCATGGTCCGCAAGAAGAATATCATCTCAACAATCCTCCAGAGCATCATCGCCATGGGCATCGTCTCCGTCCTCTGGGTCGTTGTCTGTTTCAGCCTCTCGTTTGGCGATGACATCGGCGGCGTCATCGGCGACCCACGAACATATTTCATGTTCAATAATGTAGGCGGAGCGGCCACTGATGCCTTCTCTAACAAGATGGGCCTCACAATCCCTCTCGCGCTCTACGCCATTTTCCAAATGAAGTTCGCCATCATCACCCCGTCGCTCATCACGGGCTCTTTCGCCGAGAGGGTGCGCTTCTCTGCCTATATGCTCTTCATGGTGCTCTTCACCATCTTTGTCTATTGCCCTCTCGCCCACTGCACGTGGCATCCCGATGGCCTCTTCGGTGCCATGCACGTCAAGGACTTCGCCGGCGGCATCGTTGTCCACGCGTCTTCTGGTGTGGCTGCCCTCGTCGGTGCTCTCTTCCTCGGCCGTAGGCACGAACCCAAGTCCGAGCCGGCCAATGTCCCCTATGTCATTCTCGGCGCGTCGCTCTTGTGGCTCGGCTGGTTCGGCTTCAACGGCGGTTCGTCTCTCGCCGCCAATGGCCAGGCTGTCAAGGCTTTCCTCAATACCAATACTGCCGCCGCAACGGCCATGCTCGTCTGGATTTTCTTCGACTGCGTAATGGGTCGCAAGCCCTCCGCGATGGCTGCTGCCGTAGGCGGTGTTGTCGGTCTCGTCGCCATCACCCCCTCTGCAGGATGGGTCTCCGTCCGTGAGAGCATCCTCATCGCGGTCATCACCACCATCATCTGCAACCTCGCCTGCCACTGGAAGAACCGAACCACCGTCGACGACGCCCTCGATGTCTTCCCAACCCACGGCGTCGGCGGTATCGTCGGAACAATCCTCACGGGCGTCTTCGTCTACAAGTATGAGCCAGACCTGGCCGCCGAGGGCGTAACCCACGCCGAGTTCTTCATCAACCACATCCTCGCCGTCCTCATCGTCTTCGTCTACACGGCCACTGTCACATACGGCATCTATTGGCTCACCAACAAGATTATCCCAATGCGCGTCTCCGAGGCAAGCGAGCGTCTTGGTCTCGACCGCAGCCAACACGATGAGCACTACGGCCGCCTCCGCGAACTCGCTGAGTATTACGACGAAGAGGCCCCCGCAGAAAAGAAATAACCTTTCGCACTTATCACTACTCACTACATTTTGTTCATTTTGTTCGTATTATCCTTTTAGGAAGCTGCCTGCCGTGAGGTCGGCAGCTTCCTTTTTCCCTCTTTTTTGCTCTTATCCGCTTATATAATTATATTTGCCGTACTAAGTAGGTTTAAACAGATGAGGTTAAAATCTTTTGTTTTCGCGGCTCTTTTGGCTGTTGTCTCTTTCTGTGCCGACGCCAATGCGCTCATGCCGTCGCCTTTCGGCAAAAAGCCTGAGACAGGAAAAAACATTGTCAATTTCACAGTTAAAGTCAAGAACTACGCCCATAAGCCCGTCGTCCTCGGCTATTATTTTGACGGCAAGATGCTCGTCAAGGATACCGTAATGACCGACGCCAAGTGCGTGGCGCGTTTCGAAGCCGATACTCTCTACGCCGAAGGCCTCTACCTCCTCCATTTCCCCGAGAACGGACAGGTCTTCGACATCCTCATGCCCCACGTGCAAAAGTTCGCGCTCGAATGCGACACGCTCCCCTTCCAAGCCGAGAGGGCCAAGGTGACAGGAAGCAAACCTCTCGCCAATTTCCTCGAATACCAACGCTACATCACGGCCCGACAGAACGACTATCGCTCCCTCTCCGAGCAGTACAAGGCCGCAGCCGGCAATAAGGACAAGCAGGAGTCCATCCGTAAGACGTTCTTAGAAATGGATTCCCTCATAGCGGCCCACAACGAGGAGGTTATCGCCGCCAACCAAGACAATTTCCTCGCCAATTTCCTCCGCGCGCTCAAAGAGCCTAAGTTCCCAACGTTCGACATCCCCGACAATCTCACCCCCCTCCAACGAGATTCCGTAAGGCAGGTGAAGAGCTACTATTATTACCGGGCCCATTTCTACGACAATTTCGACCTCACCGACGAGCGTCTTCTCCGCACGCCTTTCTTCTCCGCAAAGATTAAGAAGTACTTCGACGAGTCCGTCCCCCAAGTCCCCGACACGGTCGCCGCCGAGGCCATAAGGCTCATCGAGATGTGCCGCCCAAACGAGGAGATGTTCCGCTATTTCGTCTCCACAATGTACAACCGTTGCAACCAAAGCAACATCATGGGCATGGATGCCGCGCTTGTCCAGCTGTCCGATAAGTACTACCTCTCGGGCGAGGCCACTTGGGCCGATAAGAAGTTCATCGACGACCTCCGTGAGAATATCGACGGCATCCGCTATACGCTCATCGGCCTCAAAGCCCCCGATATGCGGATGCCATCCGTCACGGGCGAGTGGTTCCGTCTCAGCGAGGTCCGAGCGTCTTTCACCATTCTCGTCTTCTGGGAGCCCTCGTGCGGCCACTGCAAGAAGGAGGTCCCACACATCAAGTCCGCCATTCTCGATAGGTACGCCGACAGGGGCGTCAAGGTGTTCGCCGTCTATTGCCAGGTCGACGAGAAGCCCTGGAAGGAGTTCATCGAGGAGCATCAGCTCGAAGAGTTCATCAATGTCTACGACCCCTACGGACGAACAGGCTTCCGCCGTTTCTACAACATCAAGAGCACTCCCACAATCTTTGTCCTCGACAAGGATAAGACAATCGTCGCCAAGAAGCTCGGGGTCGACCAAATCGTCGATTTCCTCGAACACGAGTTCAATCCCATGTCGCAAAAGCCCGCTCCCGCTTTCCGCGAGTCCACGAGCTCTGAATAATGTAACGTCGGCTGATGTCCTCGCCCAATTTCCAAAAATCAGCAGCTCTTTGCTTCGCTGCCGTCTTGGCTGTCGCCTTCTGCGCCCCTCTCCCCGCCTGCCATGACGACGAGGCGAAGAATATGCCCCCGAAGATATACTTCGCTTCCGACGGCAACTTCGAGATAGCCCCAGGCGATACCCTCCTCCTTGAGCCGCGCATCCTCTACGACTACGATTCTCGCTACTCCTGGACCGATGCCGACGGCAATCTCATCTCCCAAGAGCGAGATCTCCTCTTCACCACTTCCGAAATGAAGGACTATAAGTTCCTCTTTTCCATCGAGAATAACGCTGGTGCCGACACGTTCTCAATCTCCGTCTCTGTCCAGCTCCGCGCGACGTTCGACGATCTCGATAATTTCCAAACCAAGAAGAGCTCAGTCCTCGCCCTCTTGCCCGATACGCTCCCCGGTGCTTTCCGGTGGAAGGGGCTTCAGTTCGCCAATGTCATAAACGCCGATACGTCAATGTGGTACGGATTCGCCTTTTCCAATAAGACGTCGACATCCTCCACGCTTGTCGCTTCGTCCATCGGCACGGCCTATATCTCCTCGTCGTCGTCCTCCAACGCCTACATGGCCGTTTGTGCGCCGTCTTCCATAGCCAAAATTCTCTTCCCGAGGGCTTACTCCCCTAAGTCCGTCGATGTCGCAAACGACAATTTTATTTACCTTGCGAGCAAGTTCGGTTTCACTACAACTGACTCCGCCATCGTCTCGCCCGCTGCCTTCGCGGACTTTTACCGCGTCGTCGTCGACGGGATAGGGGAGAATGGCATGACCAACGGGGCCAGTGTCTCCATCGACCTCGTCGATTGCAACTTCGACAACCCCGCCAAGTATCTCCGACTGACCAAGTGGAGCACGTTGGACCTCACCGAGTTAGGGCAAGTCAATGGACTCCTTTTCCGTGTCGAGACTTCCCTCGCGGGCTTCCCTCCGTTCTTTTGCATCGACAATTTGCGGCTTCAAGACTGACTCCCATGCAGAAAGAAGAGGACTTAAAGGCGAACGCCAATGCCGGCAACACGGTTGCTGCTGCTTCTCTAAGTGACTTTCTCTCACTGTTCTGGGCGTTCTTCAAAATCGGTTTCTTCACTTTCGGCGGCGGTCTCGCTATGATTCCATTCATCGAGGAGGAGGTCGTGAACAAGAAGAAGTGGATTTCGGCGGAAGATATGCGAGAAATGGTGATTCTCGCCCAAACCCTTCCTGGCGTAATTGCCGTAAACGTGAGTATCTTTGTCGGGCAAAGGCGTGCGGGATGGTTGGGCGCCATAGCCGCAATATTCGGCACTGTGTTGCCCGCCCTCCTCTCCATTGTGCTTATCCTCGTCCTCCTCAAAGGGTTTGAGGATAATCGCTACGTCAAGATGGTTTTCGTCGGGATTAAGGCCGCCTCTGCTGCCCTCATCCTCGATACCGTCATCCGAATGAGCCGCAAGACCCTCGGTGCCGATACGGCCTGCTGGGTCGTTGCCGCTTTAGGGCTGCTTATCGTTATTATGGGTTTCTCCGCCGCATGGACCGTCGTTTTCGGCGCTCTCGCGGGGCTCGTCTATTTCTATAATCGGGACAATAAGCCAAAACCATGATTTACGCATACTTGTTCCTGATATTCTTCAAGGTGGGTGTCATCGGTTTCGGTGGCGGATACGCCATCCTGACCCTCATCTTCCAAGATGTCCAAACCTTCGGCATCATGTCCGCCCACGAGTTCGCCAATCTCGTGGCGTTGTCCCAGGTCACGCCCGGCCCCATAGCCATCAATGCAGCGACCTACGTGGGCTACAATGCCGCAGGCATCCCCGGTGCCATCGTCGCCACGTTCGCCGTGTCGCTCCCCTCTTTCTTGCTCTGTATGCTCGTGCTTCTCTTTCTCGATAAGTTCAAGAGCAACGCCTTTGTCGCGGCTCTCCTCGCCGGGATTCGTCCCGCAACGGTAGGCCTGATGGCCAGTGCTTTCCTCTTCATGGCGCAAACGGCCATTCTGCCTAACTACGACTACGCCAATTCGCTCCTTCACAATGTCTCGGGCACCGATTTCGTCGCCCTGGCCATTTTCATCATAACGTTCGCCGTAATCCTCTTGCGCAGGTTCGGCGCAATAACCCTCACCCTCGCTGGCGGTGCCCTCGGGGTGTTGCTTTGTTCCATGTTCTCAAATATCTGATGCTTATGAGGCCTCGAAACTTCATATTGCGTTTCGCTCTTACTCTCCTTTCCCTCGCGACTTGCGTCGCTGCATATTCTGCGCAGTGTAGCGTCCTCATCCTCTGCTCGTATAGCCAAGAAACCAACTCTCTCACGCGTACTGTTGATTCCTTCGAGGCCGAGCTGAACGCCCACGCCGTCAGGCCCAATGTCGTCCTGGAGACGCTCTCCATCGAGAACCTCAGCGATGTCAAGTCCTGGAAGTCAAGGATGATTTCCATTCTCGATAAGTACCGAACGCCCAGCAAACGCCCCGATGTTCTCGTCCTCCTCGGCCAGGAGGCTCTCGCCACATACTTAAGTCTCGACATCGCCAACATCCCCGACATCCCCGTCTTCTGCGGAAGTTGCAGCCGCAATTATATCGAGATTCCATCCGAAAATTCCGATTGGGAGCTCGACAGCCACGACATCATCGATGTCAATGCCCTCTACAACATCGTCGGCGGCTGTTTCTACGAGTATAATGTCGAGAAGAATATCGAGCTTATCAACAAGCTCTACCCCTCCGTCAAGAATATCACCTTCCTGTCCGACAATAGCTACGGCGGCATGAGCCTCTACGCCCACATGCGAAACAGTGCCCCCCGTTTCCCCGGCTACTCTTTCCATTGGCTCGACGGTCGCTACCTCACCATCGTCACCGCTGTCGATACCATCGCCAATCTCTCCGACACCACCGCCCTCATGGTCGGCACGTGGAGGTTGGATAAGGAGAACCGTTTCTACATCAGGTCCTCCATCTCAATGATGAGGCAGAACAATCTCTCCCTCCCCGTCTTCACCATCTCCACTTCCGGCCTCGGCGATTGGGCCATCGGCGGCTTCGTGCCTTGCTATGACGACATAGGCCCACTCCTCGCCAAGATGCTCATCGATTTCCTCACAACGGGCAAGACGCAACTCTATTTCATCCCCTCCCACTACATCTTCGACTACAATGTCCTCCAATATCACAATATCGCCGAGTCCGAACTCCCCGACAGTGCCGATATTATCAATAGGCCACAAAGCGTCTTCCTGGTCTATTTCTTCCAGATTCTCTCCGCTTGCATCGCGTTCCTCGCTGTCCTCATCTCCCTCATCGTGGCGGTAATCAACCTCCGCAAGGTCCGCCGCCTGACGCGCAATCTTGAGTACAAGCAGGTAGAGCTTATCGACGCAAGGAATAAGGCCGAGGCCAATAGCCTCCTCAAGACCTCTTTCCTCGCCGACATGAGCCACGAGATTCGTACGCCTCTCAATGCCATTATAGGTTTCTCGCAAGTCGTTGTAAATCAAGGCGATTCCCTTACGTCAGAGGAGAAAATCAAGATCATCGAGATTATCAATCGCAATAGCAAGCTGCTCTCCAGCCTCCTCAACAGCATTCTCGACATCTCAAGCATCGAGTCGGGTCGAACTAAGTTCACAATCCAAGACATCGATATGGTCGAGCTCTGCAAGGACGCTATCGCCGAGGGCGAGTCCGCTTGCGCAAATAAGGATATCACGTTCCTCTTCAAGACCGATATGCTCGCTTTCGTCATCCGTACCGATATGAAGAGGGTCAAGCAGGTCATCGGCCACCTCATCGACAACGCCGTCAAGTTCACCAAGGAGGGCACAATCACGCTCGAACTGGCTAAGCTCGAAGACGGCGCCGCGCAAATCGCCATCTGCGACACAGGGCGAGGTATCCCCGCCGACAAGGTCGAGGAGGTCTTCGCGCGTTTCGTCAAGCTCGATGAGTATTCCACGGGCACGGGCCTCGGTCTCTCGCTCTGCCGCCTCATTGTCGAGAGGTTCGGAGGTTGGATTTGGGTCGACCCTTCCTATTGCAAGGGCGCAAAGCTCGTTTTCACCATCCCCCCAGCCGACGAGACTGCTTTCATGGAGGCCTACTAATGTGTTTTACGCGTTCCGTCACTACGTATTTAAACGTATTGACAAACACGGCAATTCCCGTTTTGCACACCCGCTGTTCCTTCATGCCTCTTCGCCAATTCCCTCCCAACGCAGTGTCTATTGCTCTGAGTAACAGGCAGATACCACTGTCTTAATCTCTGCCTCGACCCAGCCGATGACCTCCTCGCCAAATTAGTTGCCCCCGAAGAGACGCATTTTGTCCCAAAATTCCGAAATTGCACCCGAATAAGTCTGAACAAATTAGAAATAAACATACCTATGAAAAAGAGAGTTGTTATCACTGGCTTAGGAGTCTATTCCTGCCTTGGTAAGACGCTTGACGAAGTCCGCGATTCACTCTACAACGGTAAGTCCGGCATCGTCTTCGACCCAGAACGCAAACAAATGGGCTTCCGCTCCGCTCTCACGGCCGAAGTCCCCGTACCCGACCTCAAAGGCCTCCTCAGCCGCAGCCAACGCGTCTACATGGCCGACGAGGTTAAATACGCCTACCTCGCCACTCGCGACGCTCTCGCCAACGCAAAGCTCGATCAAGATTATATCGAGGCACACAATGTCGGCATCCTCTACGGCAACGATAGCAGCGCCGATGCCGTCGTCAAGAGTGTCGACATCATGAGGGAGAAGAAGGATACCACGCTCGTCGGCTCAGGTGCCATCTTCCAGTCCATGAACTCCACCGTCACCATGAACCTCTCATGCCTCTTCAAGCTCAAGGGCATGAACCTCACGGTCTCCGGTGCTTGCGCTTCCGGCTCTCACGCCATCGGCCTCGGTACTCTCCTCATCCGCGAGGGTCTCCAAGAGTGCATCGTCTGCGGCGGCGCACAAGAGGTCAACCCCTTCTCCATAGGTAGCTTCGACGGCATTTCAGCCTTCTCCTCACGCGAGGATGAGCCAACCAAGGCCTCGCGTCCTTTCGACCGCGACCGCGACGGTCTCGTCCCAGGCGGCGGCGCAGCCACGGTCATCATCGAGAGCTACGAGAGCGCCGTCAAACGCGGAGCCCCAATTCTCGCTGAGATTCTCGGCTACGGCTTCTCTTCCAATGGCGACCACATCTCCACGCCCAATGTCGACGGCCCCGCCCGCTCGCTCCTCATGTCCATCGAGCAGGCCGGCATCGATTTGCGCGAAGTCGGTTATATCAACGCTCACGCCACCTCTACCCACGTCGGCGACCAAAACGAGGCTAAGGCCATTCATCGCGTCTTCGGCGACTACAAGCCACTCGTAACCTCCACCAAGGGCCAGACTGGCCACGAGATGTGGATGGCTGGCGCAAGCGAGATCGTCTACACTCTCCTCATGATGAAGAACGATTTCGTCGCCGCCAACCTCAATTTCGAGAACCCCGACGAGGATTCCGCCAAACTCAACATCCCTGGTCAGAGAGTGTCACACCATTTCGACACTTTCCTCTCCAATTCGTTCGGTTTCGGTGGCACCAACTCCACGCTCGTAGTCCGAAACCTCTAAACTTTGTGAGGCTTTTTCTTTAGGCAGGTGTGGACAAGCCTGGCCTATTGACCAAATTTCCTCTCACAATAGTTTTGATTTTCGGCGTTATGAGCTACTTTTGCAAGCGAATCATCCTATTTACGGTCTGACCAGACCTCCCCTATAACGAGGATTCGTTCAACAAAAACAAGTCATCATAACTATAAAATGGAAAAAAACGAATTGATTAGCAAGGTCAACGAGGTTTTGGCCGATGAGTTCGAGGTCGAAGTTTCCGACATCACTCCCGAGGCTAACATCAAAGAAACCCTCCAGCTCGACAGCCTCAGCATCGTCGACATGATTGCACTCATCGAGAGCAATTTCGGCGTCAAGATCCAGGGCAGCGAGGTCGCCTCCATCAAGACTTTCGCAGACCTCTACGACTATCTCGCAGCTCGTGCTTAATAAGTCCTGATGATTCTGTCATCGGCTTATCACAGAGACCTGCTTCTTTTCTGCCGCGCTCATAAGGCTTCTCTAACAATTTGCTCCGCAATATTTAGGGCTTCTTTAGCCGCAAGAAAAGATTCCGGTGGGCTTCTCCCGCCAGATTTTTAGGCTCACGATCCCGGCTCGCTCAGTACGTCGCCTCTCAATAGGCTGGCGCTGAACGAGTCGGATTCGTGGGTTTTATGTTTTTTATCTCTAAGAGCATAATCCAGTCAGGCTTTGAGACGTACTTGCCAATTCTGCGCCTCTTCGCCTCTAAGATTCCACTCATGACAAGGTTCGTCCTATCCATATACCACTTCCTCGCT
>JALEMI010000122.1 GCA_022768325.1 Bacteroidales bacterium | reverse complement strand
CCCCCACCACATCGGGATGCGCCTATTTCTTGAACATGAAATAGACGGCGAGGATGAGGAAGATGAAGGCGATGAGGTGGTTGAGGCGGAACTCCTCGCTCTTGAAGAAGACGAGCGTGAAGACGGTGAAGACGGTGAGGGAGATGACCTCCTGAATCACCTTGAGCTGGACGAGGCTGAAGGGGCCGTCGTTGCCTACATAGCCGATGCGGTTGGCGGGGACTTGGCAGCAATACTCGAAAAGGGCAATGCCCCAGCTAATGAGGATGATGGCCAAGAGGGAGAGTCCACTACCCCACTTTGTCTGCGAGAACTTCAGGTGCCCGTACCACGCCAAGGTCATGAAACTGTTTGAGACGACGAGCAAGAGGATTGAGATAAAAGCTTTCATTGGTAAAAAGTGTTAAAAGGGCATAGATAAACTCCCTCCCCGCGCATGACGGGAAGGGAGTCTTTATTGTGTTCGGTGCAAGAGACAACGCCTCGCACGACGACTCTCTTAATAGGAGATGGCGAAGAGGACGCGCTGGTGGGAGGGGTTGCCCGTAAGGATGCACTTGCCCTCCTCAGGCTCGTTGCCGAGGGGGATGCAACGGATTGTGGCCTTTGTCTCCTCCTTGATGCGGACCTCCGTCTCGGTGGTGCCGTCCCAGTGGGCGGAGACGAAGCCTCCCTTGTTTTTGAGGACCTCTTTGAACTCGTCGTAGGTGTCGACGCGCGTGATGTGGGCATCGCGGTAGGCCTTGGCCTTGTTGAAGATGTTGGTCTGCATCTCGTCGAGGAGGACGGCAATGCGGTCCTCGATGCCGTCGAGGCTCATCTGGAATTTCTCCATCGTGTCGCGGCGATGTACCTCACCCTCGTTCTTGGCGAGGTCGCGGGGGCCGAGGGCAATGCGGATGGGGAATCCTTTGAGCTCGTACTCAGCGAACTTCCAGCCTGGCTTTTTCTTGTCGTTGTCGTCGAAGAGGACGGAGATGCCCTTGGCGCGGAGACGGCTGACGACCTCGTTGGCCTTGGCGGCTATGGCGGCGCGTTCGTCGTTGGTCTTGTAGACGGGGACGATGACGACCTGCGTAGGCGCGAGTTTTGGAGGGAGGACGAGACCGTTGTCGTCAGAATGGGCCATGATGAGAGCGCCCATGAGACGCGTGGAGACACCCCATGAGGTTGCCCAGACATACTCGCTCTTGCCCTCGCGGTTCATGAAGGTGACATCGAACGCCTTGGCGAAATTCTGTCCGAGGAAGTGGGACGTGCCGCTTTGGAGGGCCTTGCCGTCTTGCATGAGGGCCTCGATGGTGTAGGTGTTGAGGGCGCCGGCGAAACGCTCGTTGGCCGTCTTGACGCCACGGATGACGGGGACAGCCATGAAATTCTCGGCGAAATCGGAATAAACGTCGAGCATCTTACGCGCCTCTGCCTCTGCCTCCTCTTGTGTCTCGTGGGCTGTGTGGCCCTCTTGCCAGAGGAACTCGGCCGTGCGGAGGAAAAGGCGGGTGCGCATCTCCCAACGGACAACGTTGGCCCACTGGTTGCAGAGGATAGGGAGGTCGCGGTAGCTCTGAATCCAGTTCTTGTACGTGTTCCAAATGATGGTCTCGGACGTAGGGCGTACGATGAGCTCCTCCTCCAACTTGGCGTTGGGGTCGACCTCGACGGCCGAGCCGTCCTCGGTGGAGCGGAGGCGATAGTGCGTCACTACGGCGCACTCCTTGGCAAAGCCCTTGACGTGCTCGGCCTCTCGGCAAAAGAACGATTTCGGGATGAAGATTGGGAAATAGGCGTTGTGGTGGCCAGTCTCTTTAAACTTGTCGTCGAGGGCCCGCTGCATCTTCTCCCAGATGGCGTAGCCGTAGGGCTTGATGACCATGCATCCGCGAACGGCGGACTGCTCGGCCAGGTCGGCTTTGATAACCAAATCGTTGTACCACTGCGAATAGTTCTCGCCACGTGGTGTCAATTCCTTTGCCATTATGTGATTTTAGTAAAAGATTCTCCTTTATATGAATAGATAACGCGAAAATACTGAATTATTTGGCTATGTTGACCGCACGACGTATATATAAGAGGCGCATTGGGTCGGCGGATGCTTAAAAAGTGTAGACACGGGTCATTTTTAGTAGGTGTTTTTACGTTTAAGAGTGAAATATCGTTGCGTAATTGTTTAAAAGACCTATATTTGCGTCTTAGTTATAGCAAGGAAAGAGTCTTGACTAAAACGCCAAGGACGACAATACTAAACTGATAAAGAAAGAAATGAACAAAACACAACTGATCGACAAGATCGCAGAGAAATCCGGCCTGACAAAAGCCGACTCCAAGAAGGCTCTCGACGCTTTCATCGAGGCAACATCTGAAACCCTCAAAGACGGCAACGACGGAAAAGTAGCCCTTGTCGGCTTTGGCACTTTCAGCGTATCTGTACGTGGTGAGCGTAAGGGCCGCAACCCCCAAACCAAGCAGGAGATTATCATCCCCGCAAAGAAGGTCGTAAAATTCAAGGCTGGAAGCGAACTCGAAGAGAACCTCTAAGCCAACGCCGCGCGTCGGCACAAGAAGGGGTGCACACCCCCAGAAAGACGCAAGAAACAATGAGCCGCCCCACACCGAGCTGAACATCTCTGGCGAGGGCGGCTCTTCTACGTATGGGAGCGACATACATCCCTAACCCACAGCAACTTAAACAACAATTTGTCGGTAGATTTATCAACGCCAAGCCAAGCGCAGGTCGATGCCCTTTTCGCGATGGAAGTCGGGAAACGCATAGACCTGCTGATGCCATTTGTGAACGACAATAGGGTCGCCACACTGCGAGGCGTTCTGGGGCGGCGTACGCGCCGCGTGACAGTGGCCCTTGAAAACATATATCACAGCCAGAACGCCAGCGCCGTGGTCCGCTCGTGCGACTGCTTCGGGATACAGGACATCACGATAATTGAGAACAGCAGCCAATTCAGGGCGAGCAATGGCGTGGCGCGTGGCGCATTCAAATGGTTGACCTACAACAGGTTCAGCGAATCGGACTTTAACACACCGGCGGCATACGACTTCCTGCGTTCGCGCGGCTATAAGATTGTGGCGGCATCGCCCCACCCTGGCCACGACGTTAGCCTCTACAACCTCGACGTGACGGAATCGCCCATTGCCGTGGTCTTTGGGGCTGAGAAACTGGGGCTGTCGGAATGGGCCATGAAGAACGCCGACCTGCGGATGGTGATTCCCATGTGCGGACTTACGGAGAGCCTCAACATATCGGCCAGCGCGGCCATAACGATGAGCCACCTGCGGAGACAAATTGACGAAAAACTCACACCTGAAGAAATCCGACTGTCAGACAGCGAGCAGGCCGAGCTCTTCTCGCACTGGCTTCTCGCCTCAATACGCGACGCGCGTTGCGTACTGGAGAGAGTGATAGGAGTAAAATAACCATAACCTCATAATTAACAGACAGATGAAAAAGCGACTGACCCTATTTGCAGCGGCAACGGCAGCCCTGATGGCCGCCTGCACGCCCGAGCAGAACTGCGTAATAGAAGGAACGATAGACAGTTTGAAGAAAGACAACTCGACTGTCAAAATCGACACGCTCGTCATTGGCAACCTCACCCGACTGGGCATAGCGGCCATTGACACAGCCATTGTCAAAGACGGCAAATTCAAATTCGACGTCAACCCGAACGGCAAGGGCGAAATGGTCCAAATCATGCCAATTGTTGGCGGCGAGCTTGCCATGGCGTACTCCGTAATCATTGAGCCCGGCGCCCGATTCAGCATGAACATCCCGCAGTCTCCCGAAGAGCAGCCGACATTCAGCGGCAGCAAGAGCAACACGGAGATGGCAGTCCTCGACAAGATGGTCTTTGAGCTTAACCTCATGGCCAACAAATACATAGAAACCACCCAGAACCCGATGATCAGCGAGGAGGAACGCGAAAAGGCTAACCATAAGCTCGACTCGCTGAGCGAACTGGTCATAACATCGTACGTAGAAACGATTAGGCACAACATCCCCTCCGCGCTGAGCGACATACTCTTTGGCCTTGTGGACCAGGCTATTAGCGACTCCATCCGCGCCGACATCATCATTGCAATGGAGCAAGCGGGATGTACAGACATGCCCAACTACACCCGCATCAAGACGCACATGGAGCTCGACGCGCAGACGGCACCCGGCAAGCCCTTCACCGACTTCACGCAAGCCGACAAGAACGGCGACCAGATCCACCTGGCCGACATTGTCAGCGCGAACAAGCTGACCCTTGTTGACTTCTGGGCCTCGTGGTGCGGACCGTGCCGCGCGGAGATGCCCTACGTTGTAAAGACCTACGAGCTATACCACGACAAGGGGTTCGAGATTGTAGGCGTATCGCTCGACGAGAACCGCGAAGCATGGCTAAAAGCCGTCGACGCCCTTGGCATGAAATGGCTGCAAGTGTCTGACCTTCAGGGGTGGAACAACGTTGCCGCCCGGGCGTACGTGGTTGAGTCCATCCCGAGCTGCTTCCTTATTGGGCAAGACGGCGTAATCGTGGCAAAGAACCTCAGGGGCGACGAGCTTGCGAAGAAAATAGGCGAAATATTGGAATAAGAGCCCTCAAAAGGCAGCGTAAGGCAGCGTTTTCCAGGCAGATAACGCTGCCTTTTATTATTTTTGCGTGAGACCCGATATTATTATCGACAAATGATAAACATACTTTTGGCCGTCGGTGGCATCGCCCTCGTGATATTTGGGGCGGACAGGCTCGTCGCCGGCTCTGTGGGCATTGCCGAACGGATGAGGATATCTCAGATTGTGATTGGCCTGACCGTCGTGGCCATGGGCACCTCGGCACCCGAACTCTTCGTCAGCATCATGTCCGCCCTTGCGGGGACACCGGACTTGGCGGTGGGCAATATTGTTGGCAGCAACATTTTCAACACACTCGTAATTGTTGGCGTGACGGCTCTCGTCTCGCCCATGGCCATAAGCCGCAAGACGGTTCGGCGGGACCTGCCGATATGCGTATTGGCGGGCTGCGCCTTGGCGGCAGTATGCGCCGACTGGCAAATATCGCGCATTGAGGCGGCAATCCTCTTTGCGGCGTTCATTGCATACATGGTCTACACCGTCCGCGAGGGGCGCAAGAACGCCCCAGAGGCCGACGACGCCGCGCAGGGCAAGCCCATGAAGATTTGGGCGGCGATACTCTTTGTGCTTCTTGGCTTTGGGTGCCTCATTGGCGGCGGGCAGGTGTTCGTGATTGGCGCGACGGGAATTGCCCAATCGCTTGGCGTGAGCGATGCCATAATAGGCCTGACCGTCGTGGCGGGCGGCACGTCGTTGCCCGAATTGGCCACGTGCGTGGCGGCGGCTCGCAAGGGCAACAGCGAGATTGCCATTGGCAACGTTATAGGCAGCAACGTATTCAACATATTCATGATAATTGGGACCACTGGCCTCATTACGCCGATGACGATATGCGGCGTGACGCTGTTGGACATGGGCGTAATGGCCATTGGCGGCTTCGTCTTGTGGACATTCTCCTACACAAAACTTACCGTCGAACGGTGGGAAGGGGCGGTACTGACGGCCGCGTACATTGGCTACACATGGTGGCTAATCAGCAATCTCTAATAAACATTTGAAAAACAACGAAATAAAACAATATCAAGATGAAAATCGCACTTATAGGCTACGGCAAGATGGGCAAGACAATTGAGGAAATAGCACTCAGCCGCGGTCACGAGATAACCGAGAAAATCGACATCAACCTGCCCGGGAGCTATGACAGCGAGGGCTTCAAGGCGGCAGACGTAGTCATTGAGTTCACGACGCCCAAGTCGGCCTTCGGCAACTATCAGAAGTGCTTTGAGCGCGGCAAGGCCGTGGTGAGCGGCACGACGGGATGGCTGGAGCACCTCCCCGAGGTCAAGACGGCATGCCAAGATGGCAAGAACACGTTCTTCTACTCGTCGAACTACAGCCTGGGCGTGAACATCTTCGCGGAGATTAACCGCCAATTGGCAAAGCTCATGAACAAGTTTGGCGAATACGCGCCCGCCATGACCGAGACGCACCACATCCACAAACTCGACGCGCCAAGCGGCACGGCAATATCGCTGGCCGAGGGAATAATTGACAACATGGACCGCATTGACGGCTGGAAGCTGGACCGCACCATCTTCACCGCCGGCGACAAGCCAACGGAAGTGGCCAACGAGAACATCGCCGCCGACCAACTGCCCATAACGTCGCTCCGCACGGGCGAAGTGCCAGGCATCCACACCATTAAGTACGACAGCGCGGACGACTTCATTGAGATTACGCACAGCGCCAAGAGCCGCCGCGGACTGGCGTTTGGCGTAGTCCTGGCCGCAGAGTTCACCCTCGGCAAGAAGGGCTTCTTCACCATGAAAGATATGCTCGGCTTCTAAGAAAAAAAAAAAGTCCTCACCCCCTGCCATAAATGAGAAACTTAAAGAACGTCCCGGCGATAGACTGGGTCAAGACGGCTCTCTGCGTCATCATATACCTGCTCATCGTCCTGTGGACACAAAACGCATGGCTGTTGCTGCTGCTGCCCGTCGTCTTCGACATCTACTCGTCGGAAATAATCCCGTGGGGTTTTTGGAAGAAGCGGAAGGACGGCAAGAAGCCGTCGGCAATTGTGGAATGGATTGACGCCATAGTCTTCGCGCTCGTGGCCGTCTACTTCGTAAACCTCTTCCTCTTCCAGAACTACAAGATCCCGACATCGTCGTTGGAGAAGTCGCTCCTTGTTGGCGACCACCTGTGCGTCAGCAAGTACAACTACGGCCCCCGAATGCCGAACACGCCCCTCAGCATCCCGATGACGCAGAACACGATGCCCTTCACCACGGCTACGCCCTCATACCTGGAGTGGCCAATGTGGGACTATCATCGCCTTGCGGGCACCGACAGCGTACGCCGTGGCGACATTGTGGTCTTCAACTTCCCCGCGGGCGACACGGTGTGCGTCAACATGACAAACCCCGACTATTACTCCATAGCCTTGATTCGTGGCTACAACATTATCAGTCAAAACGTTAAGGCGCAAGAGACATTACGGAGCAAGACATCGACATGGGAACGAAACCACTACGTGATGGAGCTTGGCCGCCAGTCGATGAGACAACCATCGTCTCAGCTGAGCGACATCATCTGGCGCCCAGTGGACCGTCGCGACTGCTACGTCAAGCGGTGCGTAGGAATGCCGGGCGACTCGCTCATGATTCGCCACAACACCGTGTATATCAACGGGAAAGAGGAGGCGGACTATCCCGACGTGCAACACAACTATTACGTCACGACCAACGGCCAGCTGCTGAACGACAGGTTCTTTGACAACCTGGGCGTATCGATTGAGGACCGCAAACAGGCAGGCCTCGGCCCGACATACGTAATCCCCCTGACCCGCGAAAAGGCCAAGGCTGTGGCTCAGCTGCCAAGCATCAAGAGCATAGAGATTGACGAGGAAGAGCCCGACTCGGTAGGCCTGAGCGTCTACCCCTTCACGCCCGACCAGCCGTGGAGCCGCGACAACTACGGCCCCATCTGGATTCCGAAACGTGGCGCGACAATGGAGCTGACCCCCGCCAACGCCCTGCTCTACGAGAGAGCCATAACGGCCTACGAGGGCCACAAGATGGACGTGCGCGAGGGCAAAGTGTTCATTGACGGCCAGGAGGCCACGACCTACACCTTCGGCATGGACTACTTCTTCATGATGGGCGACAATCGCCATAAGTCCGCCGACTCGCGCTATTGGGGCTTCGTGCCAGAGGACCACGTGATTGGCCGCCCAATATTTGTGTGGCTGTCGCTCGACCCCGACAAGAGCTTCCCCGCGAACATCCGCTGGAACAGACTCTTCAAGACCGATTTCGACCGCCGATAGGGGCGACGCCCCCCTCCTCCCCCACCCCACCCCTCGACGTGAACGACGCTCAGCGAAAGAATGGCAATATCCCGAAAAATAAAACGGCGACCAATAGAGAAAGGTCGGGCAGCCAAAGGGCTGATAATAGGCGCACTGTTGGCCGCCGCCATGATATGGATACGCGCCTACGCAATGCTAATCCCGCTGGCTCTGTGCGTGTGGGCCTACATCTCCACCCTGGCCTTCTCGCTCCTGGCCAACTGGGTTGAGAGGCGGACACCCATAGGGCGGAAATGGCTCTCGTGGGTGCTTGGGGCGGTCTTTGGCGCGGCGGGGGCGGCGTTTATCGTCACCTTCGTAGTATCGCTGGCCACGGTGAGTTCGCCCGATGGCGAGTCGCGCCTTTACATTGTCGACAAGCTCCATTTTGGCGTGGCTTGCGACACGGCGGACGCCGCATCGTATTACAGGACACATCAGCTCGGGCGAATATCGCACGGCGACAAGGCGATGGTCCATACTCCCATGGGTCCGCTCGCCACGCGTATTGCAGCCCGTCCGGGCGACACCGTGGCTATTGTAGATGCGGCACTATTCGTGAACGGCGAGATGGCGGACCATGGTGAGAGGGCATTGGCGGTGTTCAAATTGCGGCCTCGCGCACCCTACACCATTGTCCGTCAGATGCGTGAGAGAATGGCCGAGATAGAGGAGGACACCCACACCTCCTCGGTTTGCGACTCGGCAACATTCCGCATCCCCGTGGCTGAGCGCGAAGAGAAGTGGAAGGCCTACACCTACGCCTCGATACTCCCCAACATGGACGACGAGCGCGTCTTCCCGTGGAACACGGCCTACCTATGGAACGCGTACCACTGGGGCCCCATACGCCTGCCCAAGAGCGGCGAGACGATAAGCCTCACCTACGCCAACGTAATGCTCTACGGGCCTCTCGTCAGGCGATATGAGAAAACGGAACTTAGGGTGCAAAAGGGTGAGACATACACCTTTAAGCTCAGCTATTACATGACCCTGAACGACAACAGGGACATAATTGCCGACAGCCGACAATTTGGCCCTACACCCGAAAGCCACATCATTTCGCACATCTTGAAACTATAAAAAAAAACGTACAACGAAACTGTCAACCCATGGATGCTCAAATAGTTAAGGCTATGCGCCTTATGGCCGTGGCAGTAGGCTTGGCCTCGGCGACAATGGTCTCGGCACAGCTGCCCGAGAGGCAAGCGTACGCCGCAAAATATAAGGACTGGGCAATCGAAGAGATGGAACGGACGGGAATCCCGGCGAGCATAACACTGGCGCAGGGAATCTTGGAGAGCGACTGCGGACGCTCGGACCTGGCCGTCGAAGCCAATAACCACTTCGGCATAAAATGCCACTCCACATGGACGGGACGGACAAAGTATAAGGACGACGACCGGCGCAACGAGTGCTTCCGCAGCTACGACTCGGCATTTGACAGTTTCCGCGACCATAGCGACTTCCTGACTGGCTCAAAACGCTACGCCGTACTCTTCTCGTACGACAAGACTGACTACGTATCGTGGGCGCATGGGCTGAAGAGCTGCGGGTATGCCACGGAGAAGACCTACGCCGAGCGGCTCATAAAGATTATTGAGGAGGAGGGCCTCCACATTTACGACACGGCGGAGGGCAAGCAGACAACGCCCGACACGTATGGCAAGAGGACAACGAAGGAGGACAAGACGGACGACGACAGCCTGACGCCGCGCAGAGCCGTTGGCAAGGCAGTATTTGAGATTAACCCCCTGCCGCCTCACGAGGTGATGTATAACAACGGCGTGCGTTACGTTGAGGTGGGGAATGCCGACACCTTCGAGAGCATAGCCACGGAGTTCCACCTCATGACGTGGGAGCTGTTCAAATATAACGACCTGACGGCCGACGCGAAGATTTCCGACCTCACGTTTATATACCTGCGCCCCAAGCGCAACCGCGCACACCCCGACTGCTCATATCACACCGCGAAAGCCGGCGACACGATGTGGAGCATTGCCCACTCTTACGGCATAAAGCTGCGCAAGCTGCTCCGCAAGAACGGCATGACGCAAGGCGAAGAGCCGACAGAGGGTCAGGAGATACGGCTCAGGTAACGGGGGAAAAACATAAGAATGAGGGTGTGTTTTTGCCGACACACCCTCTCTCGAATTATACACACGCAAGCGAAACAAGTCGACACATGAACAAGCAACAGCTCGCTAACCGGATATGGGCATCGGCAAACAAGATGCGGACGAAGATTGAGGCCAACGAATATAAGGACTACATTCTTGGCCTAATCTTCTACAAATTCATCTGCGACAACGAGGTCAACTACCTCAAGAACAACAACAAATGGACTGACGAGGACATCAGCACCCTTAAGAATTATGACCCCGACCACCCCGAGAACTTCACCGACGAGGACCAAGAGATCATGGAAGACTTGCAACGGTCCATTGGCTACTACATCTGCTACGAACACCTCTTCTCCACCTGGACAAAGCCCGACTCGGGATTCTCCGTGTCAACGCTCAGCGAAGCCCTGAAAAAATTCAACCGCCTGCTCCACAAGCGGTTTCTCCACATTTATAAAAACATTTTCGACTCGCTCGAAACGGGACTCAAGAAACTGGGTGCCGACCCACCATCGCAGACAAGGGTTGTCAAGGAGCTCATCAAGCTGATAAAAGACATCCCGACCGACGGCTCACAAGGGTATGACGTCCTGGGTTTCGTCTACGAGTACCTCATCAGCAATTTTGCCGCCTCGGCGGGCAAGAAGGCTGGCGAGTTCTATACGCCCCACGAGGTGGCAATCCTCATGTCTGAGATTGTTGCCGAGCACCACAAGAACAAGGACACGCTCGAAATATACGACCCCACATCGGGCTCTGGCTCGCTGCTCATCACCATCGGCAAGTCGCTCAGCCGCCACATGGCGGACACCAACCGCATAAAGTATTACGCGCAAGAGCTTATTGAAAGCACGTACAACCTGACGCGCATGAACCTCGTCATGCGCAACATCTTGCCCTCCAACATTGTCACGCGCAACGCCGACTCGCTCAGCGAGGACTGGCCCATCAACAGCGACGGCACGGTAAATGAGACGCTCTACGTGGATGCCGTCGTCTCAAACCCGCCATACTCCGCCCATTGGGACGCAACCGACCGCCAAGATGACCCCCGATTCAAGAGGTATGGCGTCGCCCCGAAGACTAAGGCCGACTACGCGTTCCTGCTCCACGAGCTTCACCACCTTAAGCCCGACGGAATCCTCACAATCGTATTGCCCCACGGCGTACTGTTCCGCGGGTCGGAAAACGACGGCTCGGAGGGGCAGATTCGCAAACAGCTCATCGAGGTCAACAACATCGACACCATAATAGGCCTCCCGGCGGGCATCTTCTTCGGCACGGGCATCCCGACCATCATCATGGTGCTGAAGCAACACCGCATGAACGACGACGTGCTGATTATCGACGCGTCGAAAGGCTTCGTCAAAGACGGCAAGCAGAACAAGCTGCGCCCATGCGACATTCGCAAGATTGCCGACACCGTGCGCACCCGCGCCACAATAGCCGGATTCTCGCGCGCCGTGAGCCGCAACGAGATTCGCCAAAACGGCTACAACCTCAACATCCCCCGATATGTAGACTCCGCCGAGCAGGCTGAGAAACACGACATCTACGCCACCATCTTCGGCGGAATACCCAACAGCGAGATTGACGACCTGCAGAAGTATTGGGACGCGTTCCCCAATCTGCGGAGCGAGATTTTCGCCACGGAGGCGGAAGGCCCCTACTCGCGCATACGCACGGAGAGCGTCAAGGACGCCATCTGCGCCAATGCGGACGTAAAGGCGTGGGAGGCACTCTTCGCCCAGAAGTTTGACGGCTTTGCCGAACTGCTCCACGAGCGGCTGATTGGCAACGTGAAGGAGGTCAACGAGATGCGGGAGCTTGACACCATCTCGACCGACATTTTCGGGCGGCTTGCCGACGTGCCGCTCGTAGACCGATATGCCGCCTATCAGGCCGTGGCCGACAGCTGGGCGGGAATCGTGGCAGACATTGAGACAATCCAGGCCGAGGGGCTTGAGGCGTGCCGAATGGTGGACGACAACTATAAACTGGTCAAGAAGAACGACGAGGAGATTGAAGTGGCGGACGGACGCAAGGGGCGCGTCATTCCGTTCGACATCATCAGAGTCGCCTGTTTCCAAAAGGAGGTGGACAACATCACCACCCTGCAACGGCGGATTGAAGAGACAGCCTCAGAGCTCGACACCATCCGCGAGGAGTTCACCGAAGACGAGCAGCAAGAGTACCTGACCGACGACGAGACGCCCAAATATGACAAGAAGGCCATAACAGCCGCCGCCAAGAACAAAGGCGGCGACGTGGAGCCCGACACCCTCGACAAGCTCAAACGAATAGTCGGCCTATGGAACGACAACACGCGGCTTAGCAAAGAGCTAAAGAACGCCGAGACGGAGTTAGACAAGGCGACCGAGGCAAAGATAGGCTCCCTATCCGATGCCGAGATTGAGGCATTCCTCCACGTCAAGTGGATTGACCCGATTGTAGCCCGCGTGCGCCAGGCGTGTGCCGACGTCCTCACCGACCTGGAGAAGGCCGTGGAAAACCTCTCGCGCAAATACAGCGACAACCTTTCGGCCATAGACAACGAGATTCTCAACTCGGAGAAAGAGCTGGAGAGCCTCATTGCCGACCTCACGGGCGACGAGTTCGCCATCCGAGGGCTGCGGGAGCTGATTAAGTAGGCGGGGGATTGGGAATTTCGCCCGCCAACAGCGGACGAAACTTAAACACCTGACATTCATCTCATTAAGCGCAAACGCAATGCGGATGAATAATTTCGCCCGCCAACGGCGGACGGTTTTAAGGACGAAATAAACAACGGGGAAAATGCTGACATGTGGTCAGCAAATCTCTCCCCACACATACATAAAAAGGAGTTTTATGGAAGAAATCAACCCTCAATACTCAGAGGCCGTGGAAGCCATCAAGGCGGCCATCCTCAAGAGCCAAGCCCGCGCAGCGCAGTCTGTTAATCAAG
>JALEMI010000096.1 GCA_022768325.1 Bacteroidales bacterium | reverse complement strand
AACCACTATGCCGGATGGAACGTGGAGGGTGGCGTAAACTACCAGATTAACGAGCGGCACTCGCTTGGAGCCAAGGTGAGCTATGGGGCCAACGGATTTGCCAACACAAAAATGATTCTCGAAGACGACATCATCACCGACGGGGTAGTGAACGACCACGTATACTCGCTCAACGACTCAGAGACCCCAACTGCCCGCAGCGTCAACGCCAACCTTTACTACGACGGCCGGATTAACAACTTGGGAATCAACTTCAACGCCGATTTTAGCGAACATAAGAATGAGCGCGAGACCGACGTCACGGAGACCAGCTGGACGGGGCCGGCATCGCTTAAGACTGTTTCGCAGTCTGACGCCACCATGGCGGCCGCCAAGCTCGTCTTCTCTTACCCCATTTGGAAGGGCGTCTTGAAGTTCGGGGCTGAAGAGGTATACGTAAGCGGCGACCAAGCGTACTCAATCACTCACGACGAGATTCCATCATCTGACGCAGACATGTCGGAAAACACCATCTCCGGCTTTGCGGAATACGCATTCGGCGCACCGTTTGGTCAGTTTAGCGCCGGACTGCGATACGAGCACGTGGATTTCGACTACGACAATGAGATTTCCCCCGAGAAGAGCGTCGGGCGCAAGCAGGACAATTGGTTCCCTTCTTTCAATTTCGCAACGAAGATAAAAGTTGTCAACCTGAACCTTGGATACTCTACGCGCGTAAGGCGGCCACGATATGACCAGATGACGACCGAAGTGTTATACGACAACCGCTTTACGTATCAGACGGGCGACCCGACTCTCTTGAACGAGGTTCAGAAGACACTCTCGCTCAACGCCAATTGGCAATGGCTGACGTTTACGGCAGTCTATGAAGTTGTGGACCACTCAATTCAGCAGAAGGCCTATCCGTATAATGACGAGGGTATCATCATGGTGCAATACGCTAATGTAGACGACGCTGTGCGCAAGATTAGCGTATATCTCAACGCTTCGCCAACGTTCGGCGTTTTCAACCCTCGCTATACGATAGGGCTTCAGCGTCAGGACCTCACGACGGATATTCTCGACCCACGTGTGGAGGGCGGGCAGAGGCGCGTGACGCTCAACACGCCTATGTTCTTCGTCCAGGCCAATAATGCGTTCCGCCTCAAAAAGAGTTGGCTTATCGACCTCGACTATCAGTATACGAGCGACAACGACCAGTTGATGTCGAGCATCACGAGGGCAACACATTGCCTGAATATGGCCGTAAGCAAGTCCTTCCTTGAGCATGACGCACTGAACATTCGCCTCGCATGGAACGATATTCTCGACAAGATGAGGTATTACTTCTCGACAGACTATGGCAACTGCAAAATTGTCCAAGACAATAACGGCTATATGCCCAGCCTTCAGTTGCGAGCTTCCTATCGGTTCAATACGGCCAATAGCAAGTACAAGGGTACGGGTGCAGGACAAGACGCCAAGCAGCGTATGTAGTTTGCTGCTTTTGGTCTGACATTCTCTCCGGGTATGGGGTCTGCTTTGCGCATGGCCTGTACCCGGAGTTTTTGTTTGGGGTTCGGTTCTGAGGGGTGTTTGAACGGCGTTTAAATGACGTTCAAATAGCGGTAGAAGGGTGTTTGAGATTTTGTGGGGTGCGTTTTGTGGCATTTTGTGAAACAGGGAGTGAAAGGATTGGCTTAATTTTGCCCAAAGGTTGTTATATTTGTGAGTTGCAAAAGTTGAAAATTCAGAAACCATATAAATCAAAACAAAAGATAATGAGCAAGAGTGCACTTCAGATTGAGCGCAGCAAATACGCTCCGAAGATGCCGGCGTCCATCGTCGGCGCGACCCGCTTGGCTGAGGGGAAACCCACGGCATCAGTAGCGGATCAGGAGGACATTAAGAAACTCTTCCCCAACACATACGGGATGCCCATCGTCACCTTTGAGAAGGGTGAGAGCGCAGCAACGAGCGAGCCATTCAACGTTGGCGTGATTCTGTCCGGCGGTCAGGCTCCTGGCGGCCACAACGTCATCTCTGGCATCTTCGACGGCATCAAGGCCTTGAATAAGGACAACAAGCTCTACGGCTTCCTTGGTGGCCCATCTGGTCTCGTTGACCACAAGTACATCGAGCTCACGTCTGAGATTGTAGACGAGTATCGCAACACGGGCGGCTTCGACATCATCGGCTCTGGCCGTACGAAGCTCGAAGAGACTGAGCAGTTCGACAAGGGTCTCGTAATCTGCAAAGAGCTCGGCATCAAGGCCATCATCATCATTGGTGGTGACGACTCCAACACCAACGCTTGCGTTCTTGCTGAGTACTACCTCGCAAAGAACACCGGCATCCAGGTCATAGGCTGCCCCAAGACCATCGACGGCGACCTGAAGAACGAGATGATTGAGACCTCGTTCGGTTTTGACACGGCCACGAAGGTATATTCTGAGGTTATTGGCAACATTGAGCGCGACGCCAACTCGGCTAAGAAGTATTGGCACTTCATTAAGCTGATGGGTCGCTCGGCAAGCCACGTCACCCTTGAGTGCGCCCTTCAGACCCAGCCTAACATCACCCTTATCGGTGAGGAGGTTGAGGCTAAGCAGCAGACCCTTGACGACATTGTCACCTACATTGCTGAGGCTGTTGCAGCCCGCGCAGCTAAGGGCAACAACTTCGGCACTGTCCTCGTTCCTGAGGGCCTGATTGAGTTCATCCCTGCCATCAAGAAGCTCATTGCTGAGCTTAACGATATGCTCGCCGCAAATCAGGCTGAGTTTGACACGGTTGCTGACGACCAGAAGATTGACTATGTTGTCAAGCATCTGTCCGCCGCCAACGCAGCCATCTTCGAGAGCCTCCCCGCAGGCGTATCTCGTCAGCTCGCCCTTGAGCGCGACCCCCACGGCAACGTACAGGTATCGCTCATTGAGACCGAGCAGCTCCTCGCTGACATGGTTGGCAAGAAGCTTGCCGCTTGGAAGAAGGAGGGCAAGTATGTTGGCAAGTTCTCCACTCAGCACCACTTCTTCGGCTACGAGGGTCGTTGCGCAGCTCCCTCTAACTTCGACGCCGACTATTGCTACTCTCTTGGCCGCGTAGCAGCTCTTCTCATCGCGAATGGCAAGACTGGCTACATGAGCTCGGTACGTAACACGACGAAGCCTGCGGCAGAGTGGCTCGCTGGCGGCATCCCCATCACGGCCATGATGAACATGGAGAAGCGTAATGGCAAGATGAAGCCCGTTATCCAGAAGGCTCTCGTCAAGCTGGACGGCGGTCCATTCAAGTTCTTCGCTGCCAACCGCGAGAAGTGGGCTATCGATACGGATTACGTATATCCCGGCCCAATCCAGTACTTCGGTCCGTCGGCTGTATGCGACCAGCCGAGCAAGACTCTCAAGCTGGAGCAGGAGTAGTGCTTTAGTTTCGTGAATTGTGATTTGGCCCACCTGAGGGAATCCCTACATGGGGAGACGCCTTGGGTGGGCTTTTTGTATGCGTAAAGCGGGCTTTGGCATGAAGTTTGCTGGTCACTGAGTAATATGAACAATTGTAGAACACATAGAGAAAGAAGAACCATGAAGATGAAAATGGGAATGATGACTGCCGCTGTTGCGGCCGTCGTGACGAGTTGCGCACCGACTAAGAGCGCAGTGGAGCCAATTAGCGGCAAGTGGCGCATTGTAAGCGCGTGCGGTGTAAGCACTGCTGAGGGCGAGGAGCCTGCGTTCATTGCGTTTGGCGACTCGGGAAAGGTTTATGGCAATTCGTCGATAAACAGATTCTTCGGGTCGTATAGCCAAGACGGGGCGAGCCTGAGCATTGGCGAGGGACTTGGGATGACGATGAGGATGGGGGCTCACCCCGAGATTGAGCAAGCTGTGCAGAAGGGTCTTAGTCAAGTGGCGTCGTTTGCCATTGACGGGGACAGCGCATTGCTGAAGGACAAGAATGGTGAGAATGTGCTGGTGCTTGTGCGCGAGAATGAGACAATAGAGGGTGAGTGGCTTATTGTCCAGGCGTACAACTTGGCTACGGCTGAGGCATCGGATACGGCTTTCGTGAGCTTCTCGGCCGATGGGAAGATGGCAGGATGCACGGGCGCGAACAGGTTCTTTGGAACATTTACGGTGATCGGTTCGGGCGTGACGATTTCTGGCATTGGCACGACACGTATGGCAGCCGGGCCATATCAGGCTACGGAGGATGCCATACTGAAAGCTCTGGGCGAGGCGAGGAGCTTCTCTGTTGACGGGGCGAGGGCTTGCCTCGCAGACTCGACAGGGACTGCGGTTCTTTGGCTCGACAAGAAGTAGCGGACACCCTACCCCGCACACATAATGCAAAAGGTCGGAATTGGAAATGCCCAATCCGACCTTTTGTTGTTTTCCGCACATATACACCTATATGCAAAAAGCGCATGACGATACTAAATCGTCACGCGCTTCTTTTTTGTGGAGCTGTGGGGGATCGAACCCCAGTCCAAACATTGAAGTCATGCGCTTTCTACATGCTTATCCGTCCTTCGGGTTTTCGAGTTTGGCTTGGAGGAAGGCACCCAACGCCGCACCTTAGCTCTTTAAAATCTCGCCCTTGGAGAGGAGCACCCCGCAGACCATCCCTGATTTTTCTGCGCCTCCGAATCAGACCGCCTCAAGGAGTGGGCATCTGGGAGACGTCTCGTCCTCTTCACTATGAAAAGGATGAAGCCTATCTACTATGCTTCGATTAGGCTGCGAGAGCGTAAGAGTTGTTGCCAGTTAAAAGGTTAGTACCCGAGATTATGGAGCCGGCATACCGACGCTCCGCATGCTTACGCACCACTTTGCAACGCTGTCAAATCCAGTTCAGCCCCGTAGTGCATTAACAGCTACAAATATACAACATTTTAGCTCTCCTTGGCACATCGTAGTTCCCTTTTCTCGCTTCTTCTTGCTATTTTTGCGGTTACGCCTTGCGTAATATGCGCATAGCTCACTCTTTCCTGACAATAATGCCCGAAAAAATACTGCCCGAGGCCTTCGTCGCCCGAATCAAAGGTCAACGACCCGATGACGCCGACGACTTCTTAAGAGCCATCTCTGGCGACCCGTGGCTCTCCATCCGCACCAACCCTTTCAAGCCTCAGGAGTCACACCTCCCCGTCGCCATGGGCGATGCCGTCCCTTGGTGTTCCGACGGCAACTATCTGAACGACAGACCCCTTTTCACCCTTATCCCGCAATTTCACGGCGGCGCTTTCTATGTCCAGGAGGCGTCGTCCATGTCTCTTTCCGTGGCCCTATCCGTCGTCACGCCACTTCTCCCTCCCCACCCTACTTGCCTCGACCTCTGCGCCGCTCCGGGCGGCAAGGCCACTCTTCTGCTCTCCCGCATTGGCCAGCAGGGCATTGTCGTAGCCAACGAGGTTGTCCGCCAAAGAGCATGGATTTTAAGGGAGAACATTGCAAAATGGGGTGCACCATCCGCCATCGTGACGAACAAGAAACCCGACGAGATTGCGGCCTCGGGCGTCACATTCGACCTCATAACCGTCGACGCCCCTTGCTCAGGCGAGGGTATGTTCCGCAAGGACCAAACAGCCATAGACGAATGGAGCCCCAAGGCCGCAGCCGACTGCGCCACACGCCAACGTGAGATTCTCACCAGCATTTGGCCAGCCCTCAAAACTGGCGGCTTCCTTATTTACTCCACTTGCACGTACAACCCCGACGAGAACGAGCGCAACGTGGAGTGGATGGTCAACGAATTGGGGGCAGAAATCATCAAACTGCATATACCAGAGGGCTTTGGAATTGAGACCCTCCAAACATCAACCGGCGAAGCCTACGCTTTCTATCCCCATAAGGTCAAGGGCGAAGGCCTCTTCATTTGCCTTTTGCGCAAAGTCGAGGACACCATTCCGCAACGTCCCGACACCAAGAAAAAGGGGCTTCAACGCATCGAGATTAAAGAGTCAAAACAAGGGACAGAATACACCAACGGCCTCAAGGTTTACCTAAAAGGTGACGAGCTGATAGGCCTCCCCGCAACTTTAGCCTCTGCGATGACCGAGCTCACGAAGGCTCTCTCCCCCCTGATGGCAGGCGTACCAATAGGCACGGTTCTAAAGAAAAATGGGACCTCCGTCTTCACGCCCGCACCCGAATTACCGCTCTCAGCAGCGTTCAAGTCGGGTTCAATTCCCGAGGTCAACTTGCCCGAACAACAGGCCCTCAAGTTCTTGCATGGCGACTCTGACCTGCTCTTGCCCGATGACGCTCCCGACGGTTGGCTCGTCATTTCGCACGAAGGGCTTCGCCTCGGGCTGGTCAAGGTTATTGGCAAAAGACTGAACAATTACTACCCGAAAGAGTGGCGTATCAAAATGAATATCAATCGTTAACAACGAAATAGAGCAAGGGCGCATCCCTTCGCAATAAGAACGACGTAAACACAGAAATGGCAAGATCTAAGAATAAGAAACCCGAGCTGCTCGGCGTGACCGTCTCCGACATGGCAGCCGAGGGCAAGTCAATATGCAGAGTCGACGACCAAGTGGTCTTCATTACCGGCGCAGTGCCTGGCGATGTTGTCGACATCCAAGTGACTAAAAAGCGCAGCAATTATTCCGAGGGCTTCGTGACCCGTTTTCAAGAGTACTCGCCCATTCGTGTCGAGCCTTTCTGCCCATATTTCGGCAAGTGCGGCGGATGCAAATGGCAATTCATCCCCTACGAGAAGCAGGTGGAGTACAAGCAACGCGAGGTGGTGAACAACCTTCGCCGCCTTGGTCATGTCGAGTTGCCCGAGCCCATGCCCATCTTGCCGTCGGCTAATAACCGCTTCTATCGCAATAAGTTGGAGTTCACCTACTCGGCCAAGCGTTGGCTCACGCCCGACGAACTTGCAAATCCTGAAGTCGCCAAGACCCCAGGTGTCGGTTTCCACGTCCCCGGGCTATTTGACAAAGTCGTGGACATCACGGAGTGCCACCTTCAGGCCGAGCCGTCCAACTCCATCCGAAACTGGACCCGCGACTACGCTTTCGCCAACAACCTCTCTTTCTACGACTTGCGCGAGAGGGTCGGTTTGCTTCGCAACATCACCATACGCACCGCATCGACTGGCGACGTCATGGTCATTCTCTCTTTCGGCGAAGACCAGCCCGAGGCTATCGCCCAAATGCTGAAAGCCCTCCAAGAGGCGTTCCCCATGGTGACGAGCCTCATGTACGTTGTCAACACCAAAGCCAACGACACGATTACAGACCTCGACATTAAGTGTTTCGCTGGCCAACCGTTCATTACCGAGCAGATGGGCGACGTCAAGTTCCGCGTCGGTCCCAAGTCTTTCTATCAGACCAATTCCGACCAGGCGCACCGCCTCTACGATGTCGCCAAAGAGTTCGCCGCCCTGACGGGTCAGGAAGTCGTCTACGACCTCTACACAGGCACTGGCACAATAGCCAATTACGTGGCTCGCAGCGCAAAGAAGGTCATAGGCGTTGAGTACGTCCCCGAAGCAATTGAGGACGCTAAGGTGAACTCCCAAATCAACGGAATTGAGAACACCGAGTTTTTCGCCGGCGACATGAAGGACGTCCTGACCCTCGACTTCATAAACACGCATGGCGCACCCGATGTCATGATTGTCGACCCCCCACGCGCCGGTATGCACCCCGATGTCGTCGAGACAATCCTCAAAGCCGCGCCACGCCGCATTGTCTACGTCAGCTGCAACTCGGCCACTCAGGCCCGCGACATCCAAATGATGGACTCGGCTTACAAGGTCACAGCCCTCCGCCCCGTGGATATGTTCCCCCACACTCACCACGTCGAGTCGGTGGTTCTGTTGGAACGCAGATAATAACAGGCAAAGCCGCCTGCCTCAACAACTTAGGGGCAGGCGGCTTTTGCTTTGCACTGTTTCTTCTATTTCAGATTCTTGGCCTCTTGCCACAAGGCCTCCATCTCGTCAATGTTCAGTTCTGATATTGACACGCCGCGCTCTTTTGCGCCTTGCTCAATGTGGTTGAATCGTTTGATAAACTTGCGGTTTGTGCGTTCCAATGCATTCTCGGGGTTTATGCCGTACAGGCGGGCAATGTTGACGACCGAGAAGAGCAAATCGCCCATTTCAGCCTCCATCTTGTCCTTGTCGTCGCGTTCAACCTCGCCGCGGAACTCCTCGGCCTCCTCGTTGACCTTTTGCCACGCCTCGCTCGGCTCTTTCCAATCGAACCCTACGCCACGCGCCTTGCCCTGAATCCTGTACGCTTTAATCAAGGCCGGCAATGCCGCAGGAACGCCTCCCAAGACGGACTTGTTGCCGTCCTTCTCCTTCAGTTTCAGCTTCTCCCACTTCGTCAGGACCTCTTCGGCCGTTGACGACTCGTCAGTCCCAAACACGTGCGGGTGACGATAGACGAGCTTGTCGCTCAGTGAGTTGACCACGTCCGCAAAGTCGAAGAGCCCCTTCTCGTGCGCAATGAGCGAGTAGAAGGCAATGTGGAGAAATACGTCGCCAAGCTCTTTCTTTACGTTCGGAGCGTCCTCTTCCGCCAATGCTTGCGCCAGCTCGTAGACCTCCTCAATTGTCAACGTCCGGAGCGACTCCCATGTCTGTTTCCTATCCCAAGGGCACTCTTTGCGCAGCCGCCCCAAGATGCCGAAGAATCGCGAGAGGCTCTCCTCCGTACGCTGATCCATGGGCTTTGCTTCGCCCTCTTGACTATTCTTTTCCATGTTTCTTACACTTTCTGTTTTTTTCTTCCAAAGATAAATATGGTACTCCCCATTTTTAGACAGGGGTTAGTAATGATTTCTGTTTCCAAGGAGGAGAGAGGAGGGGGGTACCCCCCTCCTCTCTCCTCCTTGGGGGTCTGCAAAACTAGCATTTCTGGGCTATGCGACGTTGGTTCTGG
>JALEMI010000034.1 GCA_022768325.1 Bacteroidales bacterium | reverse complement strand
ATACCTCCGCCGTCAATGTCATGGCCCGTGTCTTCAATTTCATGGACTATGACGCCATCGGAGTCGGTAACCACGACATCGAGGCCTCCCACAAGGTCTACGACAAGTTCGTAGGCCAAGTAAACGCACCCGTCCTCGCCGCCAACATCAAGAACACCAAGACGGGCAAGCCCTATTTCCAACCCTACGCCGTCTTCAAGAGAGGCGGCAAGAGGATTGCCATCATCGCCCTCACCACGCCCTACGTCCCCCACTGGCTGCCCGAGTATTTCTGGTCAGGCATGGAGTTCGAGGATATGGTCGAGTCCGCAGCCCACTGGGTCAAGGTGGTGCAGGAGACCGAGTCCCCCGATGCCATCATCGGCCTCTTCCACTCAGGCCACAATTTCAATTACAATAAGCAAACTGCCGATACCTACAAGAACGAGAACGCCTCCCTCCTCGTCGCGCAACGTGTCGAAGGTTTCGATGCCATTCTCATCGGCCACGACCACCAGCTCTACCTGAAGGACGCCATCTCTCCTTCAGGCCGCCGCGTCCCTATTCTCGACGTAGGTGCCACCTCCCGAAACATTGGCCAGCTCTCCATCTCCTTCAAGAAGGACGGCTCAAAGGTCTGCAAGTCCAGCATCATCGCGCTCTCCAATGTCAAGCCCTCCGACACGTACAACGATAAGTTCCGTCCACAGCAGCTCGCCGTCAAGGCCTACACCCGCCGCGTCATCGCCAATCTCAAAGAGCCTATCTACGCCAAGGATGCGCTCGCCGGCAGCTCCGTCTTCTGCGATGCCGTCCACAGGACTATGCTCAAGAGCACAGGTGCCGACATCAGCTTCACCGCGCCTATGCAGGTCAATGTCGAGATTCCAGCTGGCGACATCACTGTCGGCCGTATGTTCGCGCTCTATAAGTTCGAGAATAAGCTCGCCGTCCTCAAAATGACAGGCAAGGAGATTCTCAACTACCTCGAATACAGCTACGATCAGTGGATTCAAAACCCCAACGATAACGGCCACGTCCTCCTTCTCTCCAAGCCCGGGCGCATGAAGACCAACACCTACGCCCTCGATTCCGCGGCTGGCATCGTCTACACTGTCGATGTGACCAAGAAGAAAGGACATCGTATCACCATCCAAATGATGGCCGACGGCTCCAAGTTCAGCCTCTCGAAGACCTACAAGGTCGCCATGAACAGCTACCGTGCCAATGGCGGCGGAGGCCTTCTCGAACATGGCGCGGGTATTTCCTTCAACGACATCCCAAAGCGCATCATCAAGACTTTCGACGAAGATCTCCGTGGCCTCCTGATTAACGACCTCGCCGAGATGGCCGCACAGTCCAAGGATGGCAAGATTAAACTCTCGCCACTCGACAACTGGAAGTTCATCCCCGAGAAAATTGTCAATAAATATATGAAGGAAGACATGAAGTCTTTCTAACTTAGGCGTTCAGAACAAACACAGCGTCTCTTCTTCTAACCATTCAGACATAACTTTTTAAAAAAAAAACTCTCAATTCAAAAAATGGGCAAAATTCTGAAAGTCATTGCGGGTGTAATAGGCGGATTGTTGCTCGTCATTATTCTCGCGCTTGTCATCATCCCGACTTTCTTCAGCGACGAAGTGGAGAACTTCGCCAAGAAGACAGCCAACGAGTACGTTAAGAACGCTAAGGTCGATTTCGGCGAGTTCTCGCTCTCAATCTTCTCCAGCTTCCCAAATCTCCGTGCCGGCATTGGGCAGATTAATATCGTCGGCCAAGATCGTTTCGAGGGGGATACCCTCCTCCACGTCGGTACGCTCTACGCCGATCTCGACATCATGAAGGCTATCAGCGGCGACATTCAGGTCAACGCCGTCTCCATCGACGATGTCCTCGTCCAAGGCATCGTCACGTCCGACAGCATCGCCAACTGGGACATCGTGATGCTCCAGTCCGACACCACCGCCACCGAGGTTGCCGACACAACGGCGTCCGCTCCCCTCAAGCTGAATCTCGAGTCGGTTAGCCTCACCAATGTCCGAATCGCATACGCCGACTCTACTTCCGACATCGCCGCCTCCATCAACGGTCTCAATGCCGGAATGAGTGGTAATATGGATGGCAATGTCATGAGCCTCAAACTCAATCTCGACATCAACGCCATCAATGCGGCTCTCAGCGGTATTAACTACGTCAACGGCGCGTCGCTCGATTTCAAGGCCGATGCCGTTGCCGACCTCGATTCCATGAAGTTCACCTTCGACAAGAACTCCCTCACTTTCGGAGGCCTTCCCCTCGCTTTCGACGGTTGGATCCAGCTTAAGGATTCCAACGCCATCGCGCTCGACATGAAGCTCGCCGCGCTCAAGACTACGTTCCAATCCGTCCTCGACCTCCTCCCCGCCGATGTCCTCAAGAGTGTCGAGGGGCTTAAGACCTCAGGCTCTTTCGCTCTCTACGTCATGGCTAAAGGCGAGTTCCGAGATCTCGAGAACATTCCCCAGCTTAAGGCCGGCCTTAAGGTCAACAATGGTTACGTCAAGTACCCCGACCTCCCAGAGTCTCTCTCCGACATCAACATCTCTGTCCTCGTTAACAACCCAGGCGGAAGTGCCGACCTCACCACTGTCGCTGTCGATACGTTCCACTTCGCGCTCGCAGGCAATCCTTTCGACATCCGCGCCAATGTCAAAACCCCCATCTCCAACATCCAGTTCGATGCCTCTGCTCTCGGCAAGATTGACTTGACGAAGCTCAAAAACGCGCTCCCGCTCGACAGCATGGAGATAGAGGGTCTCATCGATGCCAACCTCAAACTCGCTGCCGACCTCGCCAGTGTCGAGCAGCAACAATATGAGAAGGTCGTAGCCGAAGGCAAGGTCGGTCTCAACAAGTTCATTTTCAAGAGCTCGTCCCTCCCCAAGGGCGTCAAGGTCACAGAGGCGCTCCTCGCTTTCTCGCCCAAAGCCGTCAATCTCGACCCCCTCAACGTCATCATCGGCCGCAGCGATATTAGCCTCAAAGGCAATGTCGAGAACTATCTCCCCTTCATCCTTAAGGGCGATGTCGTCAAAGGCTCTGTAACGCTCAATTCCAAGCTCCTCGATTGCAACGAGCTGCTCGCCATGACCTCCTCCGATTCCGCACCCGCCGACACCACGGCCGCCGAGCCGCAGCAAGCCGATGCCCAATCCGAGCCGCTCCATTTGCCTGAGAATATCGACTTCCGTTTCAATACGGATCTCGACACCGTCCTCTTCGACAGGCTCGAGCTCTTCAACGTGAACGGACGTGTAGCTCTCGCCAATGGCGTAGCCGACCTCTCCAACCTCTCCACCGATATGTGCGACGGTAAGCTCGTCCTCAACGGCAAGCTCGTCACTCCCAAGGGCAAGAACAGCAAGGCCGATATGAAGGTCGATTTCAACAACGTGAATATCAACAAGCTCACGGGCTCGTTCTCCGTTGTCGACAGCCTCCTCCCCATCGCCCGCAACGCCTACGGAACTGTCACTATTGGTCTCGATGTCACCACCGAGCTCGACCCGTCGCTCAGCCCCATCCTTAAGACGGTCAACGGAAATGGCAAGTTCGCTTCCGCAAACCTCGAACTTAAGGACAGCGACTTCCAGCACGATTTGTCTAAGCTCCTCGGCAACGATAAGTACAACGACATCCGCATCAAGGATACCAACATCAACTTCAATATCGAGGATGGCAACATCATCGTCGAGCCTTTCACGGTCAATGTCTTCAACCAAAAGGCGACATTCTCTGGCCGCCAAGGTCTCGACCAGTCCATGGATTACCTCCTCAGCCTCCCCATCCCACGCTCCGAGATTGCTAATCTCGTCAGCAAGGTCGGTGTCTCCGCCACCAAGTTCAGCCAAGGCGAGGCTCTCCCCGTCGGCATCAAGATCACGGGCGTTCTCTCCAAACCCAGCCTGAAGCTCGACCTCAGCGAGGCCACAAAGACCCTCACGTCCGAGGCTGCCGGCAAGGCTACCGAGAAGGCCACCGAGGCCGTCGAGAAAGCCATCGACAACATCAAGGACGAGAAGACCAAAGAGACCGTCACCAAGGCCAAGGACGCTCTCAACAATCTCTTCAAGAAAAAGAAGTAACAACTTCCCTATCCCTCTTACTCCCGAAGCCCCGATGCCTGCCCAGGTGTCGGGGCTTCTTGTGCTTCCCCTTCTCCTTCCACGTCGCCTCCTATTGTGAATTTCGTATCACCCTCCCTTTCCGCCCATCGAAAACTTTTCTAACACTAACCCTTTGAAATGTAACGTTTTATGTAATTTAGTGAATAAAAGTGGGGCAAAGTGGTTGCAAGTGGTTTGTTTTGGAGGTAAATTTACACCCCCGAATAATGGATATTATGGCTTATTCTTTCATAGGCGATTTCGAGTGCCGGGCCGACGCCAAGAACCGCGTCGTGCTTCCTGCCGCCTTCAAACGCGAGTTTGAGGGGCAGGAGACCGTCCGCCTCGTTATCAGAAAGGATATGTACGAAGATTGTCTCGTCATCTATCCCTACGATGTCTGGCAATCCATGATGTCCGACCTCCGCTCGCGCCTCAACCCCTACAACCGCACCCACGCCCAGTTCCTCCGCGAATGGCAAAGCGGTACCGCCGAGGCGCAGCTCGATGCCAATGGCCGTCTCCTCGTCCCGCAACGCCTCCTCGACATCATCCAGGCCTCAAAAGACCTCGTCCTGCTCGGTGTCGACAACCATATCGAGCTGTGGGACAAGCAAAAACGCTCTTCCTCTTCCCTCTCGGGCGAGGAGTTGGGCGCTCTGGCCGACCAAATCTTTAATGCGTAAACAGTCTCCCATCATGATGCCACAACCCGACACATACCACGTCCCAGTCCTTCTCCACGAGTCTGTCGATGCCCTCGACATTCGCCCTGACGGGACCTATGTCGATGTCACTTTCGGTGGTGGTGGCCACAGCCGGGAGATTCTCAACCGCCTCGGTCCCAATGGCCGTCTCATCGCCTTCGACCAAGATGCCGATGCCCTCGCCAATGTCCCCGACGATGCCCGCTTTACGCTCGTAAGGCACAATTTCCGCTTCATCGCCGATTTCCTCGACTATATCGGGGTCGCACCCGTCGACGGTGTCCTCGGAGACCTCGGCGTTTCGTCCCACCACTTCGACGACGGCTCACGTGGCTTCTCGTTCCGACAATACGGCCCGCTCGATATGCGCATGAACAGGGCCGCAACCCAGACCGCCGCCGAGGTCGTCAATTCCTACGAACCCGATGCCCTCGCCCGAATCCTCGGCTCCTGGGGCGAGGTCGACAAGCCTTTCAAGATTGTCAACGCCATCACAAAGGCCCGAGGCGAAAGCCCCATCTCCACAACTGCCCAACTAAGGCAAATTGTCGAGTCCGTAACGCCAAGAAACGACCAGAATAAGACGCTCACAAAGGTGTTCCAGGCTCTCCGTATCGAGGTGAACCACGAGATGGATGCCCTCGATGCCATGCTACGAGGCTGCGCCAAGTGCATCGCCCCAGGTGGCCGCGTCGTCATGATTGCCTACCACAGCCTCGAAGACCGCATGGTCAAGAACATCATGAAGAGCGGAGACCCCATGAAGGCACAAGCCGAGCAAGATGTTGTCTTCGGGACGGTCGAGGTCCCCTTCTCCGTCTCACAGCGCAAACCAACTGTCCCCTCTCCCGACGAGGTCGAGCGTAACCCTCGCGCCCGCTCCGCCAAGATGAGATGGGCCGTCAAAATATAACTCCCCATGCCTAAGACGTCTGCCAATGAGTCGTGGCTACGGCGAATAACCAACGGGCGCATCGCGTTGACCGACGGCGCTTCGCCTCTCTTCCTGATTTTCGTCGGGGTGCTGATTTTCATCTATATCACCAATCGCCTCGACACCGAAAGGCAGCTCCGAAAAATCGACGACCTCAACGCCGAGATCAAGGAGATGCGTTATGAACACATTACGACGCAAAGCCAGCTCATGAATATGAGCAAGCAAAGCGAGGTCCTCCGACGCGTTGAGCTCGAAGGCCTCGAATTAAAAGAACTTACAGAACCGCCACGTATCATTGACCGTTAAGCGGATCACGCAAACACACTTATGGCTCAGCAGAAAGACAATAGGTTCAAGGTGACAAACCTGCTTATGTCCGTCACGTTTTTCGTCGTGGCGGCGGCCTTTATTGTCATTCTCGCTCAGGCTTTCATTCTCCAAGTTACCGAGGGCGATAAGTATCGCAAGAAAATCGCCGAGAACTCACAACGACGTGTCGCTGTCCCTGCCGACCGCGGCGACATTCTCGCGCGAGACGGGCGAAAACTCGCCTGTTCCGTCCCAAGCTATCGCATCGTGATGGACCCCTGCGCCGATGGCCTTAAGGATTCCATTTTCAACAAGGGCATCTCCAAACTCTCCGTCCAGCTCTCCAATCTCTTCAAGGACAAGTCCCCCGAGGAGTACAGGGAGAAAATCGAGGCGGCGCGCCGACGCGGCAGCCGATACCTCCGCCTCGGAAATCGTCGCATCTCACACCTCGAGTACCGACGCGTCAAGGAGTTTTCCATTTTCTCCCGAGGTCGAAACAAGGGCGGTTTCTTTGTCGAGCAGAACGACGAGAGGAAGCTCCCCTTCGGAATCCTCGCCGCGCGCACCGTCGGTAAGCTCTACGAGGATAAGCAAAAGGGCGGCCTCGTAGGTCTGGAGAACTCTTTCGACAAGGTTCTCCGTGGCAAGGACGGCGTGGCCAATAAGCTCAAAATGACGGGCAAGTGGATTTCCTGCGAGGTGACGCCACCCGTCGATGGCCGAAGCCTACTCACCACAATCGACATCGACATCCAAGATGTCGCCGAGAACTCCATGATCCGACAGCTCAGTGCGCACAACGCCGACCACGGCGTAGCCATGCTCATGGAGGTCAAGACGGGTGCCGTCCGAGCCATTGTCAATCTCCACCGGCAAGCCGACGGCTCCTATACCGAGGACCACTACAATTACGCCGTAGGCGAGCTTGCCGAGCCAGGCTCCACGTTCAAACTCGCGTCGCTCATCGCCTGCATCGAAGAGGGTGGGGTAAGCCTCTCCGACACCATCGATACATACAATGGCGAATTCAAGATCTACGACCGCGTCATGAGGGACTCCAAGCCAGGCGGCCACGGCAATGTCACCGTCCAACGGGCTTTCGAGCTCTCCAGCAACATCGGTATGTCGCGCCTCGTCATGAAGTGTTTCGACAAGAAGCGCGATGTCTTCATCGAGTGCCTCAAGAACATGGGGCTCGCCGATAGCCTCGGGCTGGATGTCAAGGGCGAAGGCCGTTCCGAGATTAAGACGCCGGCCGACCCCACATGGAGCGGCACGACGCTCCCCTGGATGTCCATCGGCTACGAGGTCCGCCTCACCCCAATCCAGCTGCTCACGTTCTATAACGCCGTGGCGAACAATGGCACCATGATGAGGCCCATGTTCGTCGAGTGCCAAATAGACAACGGCAAGCGCGTCGCCGAGGTTAAGCCACGCGTCATGCGCAACTCTATTGCCCGTACCTCAACAATAAGGCAAATCCAAAAGGCCCTCGTCGGGGTCGTCGAGAACGGAACGGCAAAGAACATCAGCGGCACGCCCTACCAGATTGCGGGCAAGACAGGAACAGCCCAAATCGCCCACGACGGCCGAGGCTACAAGAAGGACGGCGAACACAGCTACCTCGCCTCTTTCGCAGGCTATTTCCCAGCCGATAACCCCCTCTATTCCGTCGTCGTGATGGTCTACGGCCCCAGCAACAATGTCTACTACGGCAATGTCGTGGCAGGCAATGTCGTCAAGGCCATCGCCGACCGTGTCTATGCCGCCGAGTTCCGAAAGGGCTCAGGCCAGGCCAAGCCCCAGGTGCCAACCTCCGGAAAGATGCCTTACAGCAAGGGCGGATGGGCTCCCGACCTCGTCAAGACGCTCTCCGACCTCAAAGTCCCAAACACCGTCTCCTCCTCGTCGTCCGACTGGGTCTCAGCCACGGCTCGTGCTGACGGTGTCAGTGTCAAGCCGAGGTTCTTCACCCAAGGTGTCGTGCCGAGTGTCATCGGGATGGGGGCTGCCGATGCCGTTAGTCTCCTCGAACAGATGGGGCTCGTCGTCTCTTTCGAGGGCGTCGGGCGTGTCGTCAGCCAGAGCATCCCCCAAGGCTCCCATTTCCACAAGGGCACGAGCATCAGCCTGACGCTCGAAAACTGATTTTCAGACATTTACATTCATTAGATATGAAGCTAAAAGATATTATCTCTGACGCACAGCTGACCGAGATTTTCGTGCAAGGTACTCTTGAGCAAGAGATTGACTCCGTCACTCTCGATAGCCGTGTGGCAAAGGGCGGCACTCTCTTCGTCGCGCAAAAGGGAGAGAAGACCGACGGTCACAAGTTCATCTCCAATGCTGTCCTCGCCGGTTGCCGGGCTGTCGTCTGCGAGGTCACGCCCGAAGAGGCTTTCCCCGACGATTGCACGGTAATAACGGTCCCCGATTCCCACGAGGCGCTCGGCAAGATTGCTTCCGCTTTCTACGGCCATCCCTCCCGACAGCTCAAACTTGTCGGTGTCACGGGCACCAATGGCAAGACGACTATCGCGACGCTCCTTTATAGGCTCACTTCCGCCCTCGGTTTCAAGAGCGGCCTCTTCTCAACAGTCGCCAATTACGTCGCCGACGAGAAGACAACGGCAATGCAGACTACCCCCGATGCCATAACGCTCCAAAAGACAATGAGGCGAATGGTCGATTGCGGGTGCCAATACTGTTTCATGGAGGTCAGCTCCCACAGCGTTGTCCAAAAGAGAATCGAGGGGCTCGACTTCGATGGCGCAATTTTCACCAACATCACCCACGACCATCTCGATTTCCACAAGACGTTCCAAAACTACATTGCCGCCAAGAAGGGCTTCTTCGACGGGCTAAAAAAGGAGGCTTTCGCCCTCACCAATGTCGATGACAAGAACGGCGACCGTATGCTCCAAAACACTGAGGCCGTCCGCAAGTCATATTCTCTCCAGACGGCAGCCGATTTCCGCGCGCGTGTCGTCGAAGACAGCATGGACGGGATGCTCATCCGTTTCGACGACCGCGAAGACGCGTTCATGCAGTTCGTCGGACGCTTCAATGCCTACAACCTCACGGCCATATATGCCGCGGCGTGTCTCCTCGGGTTCAATTCCCACGATGTTCTCGTCGCGCTAAGCGGCCTTAAGCCCGTCGATGGCCGTTTCCAAACGGTGAAGCTAAAGTCCGGAGCGACAGCCATTGTCGATTACGCCCATACGCCCGATGCCCTCATGAATGTCCTGACAACTCTCCACGAGGTGCGTCGCGACGGCCAAAAGATTATCTGCCTCGTCGGATGCGGCGGCGACCGTGACAAGACTAAGCGTCCCGAGATGGCGCAAGAGGCCGCCAAGGATGCCGACAAGGTGATTCTGACAAGCGACAACCCTCGAACCGAGGACCCTCTCGACATTCTCGCCGACATGAAGGCGGGCCTCTCCCCAGAGCAGCTCCAGCAGACGCTCACCATCCCCGACCGCCGAGAGGCCATCAAGACGGCCGCCGCTCTCGCGCAAAAAGGCGACATCATCCTCGTTGCGGGCAAGGGTCATGAGGATTATCAGGAAATTAACGGGGTGAAGCACCATTTCAGCGACCTCGAAGAACTGCAAAACCTCTAAAGAAAGATGTTGTACTCTCTGTTCCAAGTCCTCAACGAGGCCGGCGTATCAGGTTCAGGTCTCTTCCGATATGTCTCTTTCCGCGCCACGATGGCTCTCGTCGTGTCGCTCATTTTCGCAACGATTATCGGACGGCGCATCATCAACGCTCTCCAAAAACAGCAGATTGGCGAGATTGTCCGCGACCTCGGTCTCGAAGGCCAGCTCCAAAAGAAGGGAACCCCCACAATGGGCGGAATCATTATCATTCTCTCCATCCTCGTCCCCGCCCTCCTCTTCTGCCGCCTCGACAATGTCTATGTCCTCCTGATGATTGTCACGACGGTGTGGCTCGGTGTCATCGGCTTCATCGACGACTATATCAAGGTTTTCCGCAAAAATAAGGAGGGCATCCCCGGGCGAGCCAAGATTGTCGGCCAAGTAGGTCTCGGTGTCATTGTCGCCGCAACGCTCTATTTCAACGACGATGTCGTCATCCGCTCCGACAATGCCCCCAAGCTCAGCACCACAGCCTCCATCGAGCAGGTCGAGGCTGCCGCTCAGGCCGATATGCATATCACCAAAGCCCCCGTCACGACGATTCCCTTCGTCAAGAGCCACCAGTTCGACTATCGCGACCTCGCCTCATGGGCTGGTGACTATCGCAATATCGTCGGATGGATTGTCTTCGCAATCGTCGCCATATTCATCATCACGGCCGTGAGCAATGGTGCCAATCTCACCGACGGCCTCGATGGTCTTGCCGCGGGGACGTCGTCCATCATTGGTGCCGCGCTTATGGTCTTGGCCTACGTCTCCAGCCACTACTACTTCGCGACGTACCTCAACATCATGTTCATACCCAATTCCGCCGAGCTGGTCGTTTTCATGGCCGCTTTCGTCGGGGCAACCATCGGCTTCTTGTGGTATAACGCCTATCCCGCGCAAGTCTTCATGGGCGATACTGGCTCTCTCACCATCGGCGGCATCATCGCCGTCTTCGCCATTCTCATCCATGTCGAGTTGCTTATTCCTGTCCTTTGCGGTATTTTCCTCATCGAGAATCTCTCCGTAATTATGCAGGTCAGTTATTTCAAGTACACAAAGAAAAAGTTCGGCGAGGGGCGGCGCATCTTCCTCATGACGCCCATTCATCACCATTTCCAAAAGAAAGGCATCCCCGAACCCAAAATAGTCTCGCGTTTCTGGCTCGTCTGCATCGTCTTGGCCCTGCTGACTGTCGTGACGCTCAAAATCAGGTAATTTATCATGGAAAAACTTGTTGTCCTTGGTGGTGGCGAGAGCGGTGTCGGTGCCGCCATTCTCGGCAAAGTCAAAGGTTTCGAGGTCCTCGTGTCCGATAGTGCCGCCATCAAGCAGAACTATCGCGATGAGCTCAACGCCGAAGGCATTGAGTTCGAGGAGGGAGGGCACTCCGAGGAGCGCGTCCTCCAGGCGTCCCTTGTCGTCAAGAGTCCGGGAATCCCCGAGACTGCCCCCATCGTTGTCAAGCTCCGCCAAAAGGGCGTCCCCGTAATCTCCGAAATCGAGATGGCTGGGCGATACAGCAAGGCACATTTCATCGGCATCACAGGTGCCAATGGCAAGACCACTACGACGCTCCTCACCCACCATATCCTCACCTCCGCCGGCTTCAAGGCCTCGCTCGCGGGTAATGTCGGGTTCAGCATGGCACGCCAAGTCGCGCGTGGCAATGAGCCGGACTGGTACGTCATCGAGCTCAGCAGTTTCCAGCTCGACGATATGTTCGATTTCAGGTGCGACATCGCGATTCTCTGCAACATCACGCCCGACCATCTCGACCGCTACGATCACGATTTCGGCAACTACGCCCGTGCCAAGTATCGCATTACGCAAAACATGGGCCCCGACCAGATGTTCATCTACAATGCTGACGACAAGGGCACTCTCGCCTATTTCAACGACCCCAAGACGCAGTGCGTCCCCGTGTCCACCATCGGGCGCTCCAATTGTGTCAATGCATACAAGGGTGCCATTCAGATTAACATCGGTACCACGCCTTTATATTTCGACATTGCCGAGCTGCCCATCAAGGGCCGCCACAATGTCTATAACTCCATGATGGCAATGTCGGCCGCCCTTCTCGCAGGGGTCGAGCCTCAAAAGGTGGCCCAGGGTATGCGCACGTTCCGCAATGCGCCCCACCGCCTCGAATTGGTTCGCACCCTCGACGGCGTCGACTACGTCAACGATTCCAAGGCCACAAATGTCGATGCCGCATGGTTCGCCCTCGATGCCCAGACGCGTCCCGTCGTATGGATTGCCGGTGGCAAGGACAAGGGCAACGACTATTCCGTCCTCTTCGACCTCTGCCGCCAAAAGGTCAAGGCGCTCGTATGCCTCGGCAAGGATAACCAAAAGCTCATCGACAATTTCACGGGGGTCATCCCCACGGTTGTCGATACCCACTCTCTCGCCGACTGTGTCGCCGAGTGCCGCCGCCTCGCCTCGCAAGGCGATGTAGTCCTCCTCTCGCCATGCTGCGCCAGCTTCGACCTCTTCACGAGCTACGAGAACCGCGGCGATCTCTTCCGTCAAGAAGTCCTCAACATCAAGTAGTTATACCCCCCACAGACCATGAACCAGTTCGCGCTAATATTCAAGCGTATTTTCCGTGGCGACCCATATATGCTCTCCGCCATATTCACTCTCATGGTCGTGTCTGCCCTCGCCGTCTACAGCTCCGCAAGCGTCCTCGCCTATCAGAGCCGTGGAGGCGATACGTCGGGTGTCCTCATGCGCCATTGCGCCATGCTCCTCGGCGGTCTCGCCATTCTCGTTTGCACTTCCCGCTTGAAGCCCGGCGTGTGGATGGGGTTGGCTTGGCCAATGCTTTTCCTCGCTGTTGGTCTGCAGGCTCTTACGCTCATCGCCGGCACGAGCATCAACGGCGCGTCCCGATGGCTCTCCGTCGGCGGTGTCATGTTCCAACCGTCGGAGATTTCCAAAGTCGCCCTGATGGTCTTTGTCGCCCGCCAATTGGCTGTCCATCAAGATAATCTGAGTAAGGCGTTTTGGTATATCTTAGCCGCGACGGGTGCCGTGTGCATTCTCATTGTCTTTGAGAATCTGTCCACGTGCGTCCTCATCGTCTTCTCTGTTTGGGTCGTCATGGCCGTGGCGCGTGTGCCGTTGATTTACCTTGGTGGTTCTGCCGCTGTCGTGGGTGCTTTTCTGGCTTTGGTCATTATCTTCGCTCCGCAATTGTCCAGCGTAAGCGGCATTTTCAGCCGTGCCAATACGTGGAGGGCGCGCATCGAGCGTTTCGTCGGCGACGACGATTCCGCCGAGGTGGCTGCGGGAAACTATCAGGCCGAGCAGGCAAAGGCTGCCGTCGCGACGGGTGGCATCAAGGGCAAGGGCCCCGGAAATAGCTACATCAAGAATTTCCTCCCCATGGCCTTCAGCGATTTCATCTTCTCCATAATCCTCGAAGAGTGGGGCATCATCGGGAGTTTCTTCTTCGTAATCTTGCCCTATACGGCCATTTTCGCGAGGGCTGTCTACATCGCCCGGAATTGCGTCATCCCTTTCCGCACGTTCCTCATCTTCGGCCTCGTCTTCATGTTCACCACGCAAGCCATCATCAACATGGCCGTAGGTGTGTCGCTCATCCCCGTCACGGGACAGACGCTCCCTCTCGTCAGTATGGGTGGCTCTTCAAATTTCGTTATGGGTCTGGCCTACGGAATGATGCTCTCCGTGAGCAATCACATGAAGCCAGAACAACATAAAGCATCACAACAACAACAGTCTTTGCCTGATTAACCTCTGAAAACTCGCTAAAACTATGAAAATCATCATAAGCGGCGGCGGCACGGGTGGCCACATCTTCCCCGCCATTTCCATAGCAAACGCAGTCCGAAAGTCCATCCCCGATGCCGATATTCTCTTTGTCGGCGCGCAAGGCAAGATGGAGATGGAGAAGGTCCCCGATGCGGGATACGAGATTGTTGGCCTCCCCGTGGCGGGATTCCATCGCCAGCTCAATCTCCGCAACATCGGACGAAATCTGCTCTTCCCCTTCAAGCTCATCAACAGCCTATACAAGGCTGCCGCAATTGTCCGACGCTTCAAGCCCGATGTCGCCGTGGGTGTCGGTGGCTATGCCAGTGGCCCTGTTGTATATCTCGCGGCAAAAAAGGGCGTCCCATGCCTCGTCCAGGAGCAAAACTCTTTCCCTGGCATCACAAACCGAATCCTCGCCCAGCGGGTGTCCAAGATTTGCGTCGCCTATCCCAACATGGAGCGTTTCTTCCCCAAGGAGAAGATCCTCCTTACGGGAAATCCCGTCAGGCAGACCCTCGTCTCCAATGTCACTCGCGAGGAGGCGGCCGCAAAGTTCGGTCTCGACCCCAACCGCCCCGTAATCCTCGTCATTGGCGGCAGCCTCGGCGCGCGTTCCATAAATAACGGAATCCGTCACTCCCTCACCGACCTCACGGGCGGTACGCAGCTCCTCTGGCAGACCGGTGCCTTCTACTACGAGGCCATCAAGGCCTCTCTCGTCCACGAGTCGCATCCCGATGTCAAGGCCATGGCTTTCATCCGCGAGATGGATATGGCCTACGCCGTCGCCGACGTCGTCGTCTCACGAGCCGGCGCCAGCAGCATCTCCGAGCTCGCCCTTCTCGGTAAGCCCGCAATTCTCGTCCCCTCGCCCAACGTGAGTGAGGACCATCAGACCAAGAATGCGCTCGCTCTGCAAAACCAAGGTGCCGCCATAATGATTCCCGATACCAAGACCGATACGCTCATCAAGGTGGCGCAAGAGGCCCTCGCCGATGCCAAGAGGCTCTCAGCCCTCGGCGACAACATCACGACGTTCGCGCGTCCCAATGCCGCCGACGACATCGCCCGCGAGGTTATTGCTCTCGCCAATCGTAAATAACTCCCCCCACCTGACGATTATGGATGACAAGAACAGCAAATACGTCTATTTCATCGGGATTGGTGGCATCGGTATGAGTGCCATCGCTCGCCACTTCAATCTCCTCAACGCCCATGTGGCGGGATACGATCGTACTCCCTCCGACATCACCCGTGCGCTTGAGTCCGAAGGGGTGGCAGTCTCCTATTCTGACGACCCCGAGACAATCCCCGTGGCGTTCCGCGACCCCAGTCAGACGCTCGTCGTCCTTACCCCCGCCATCCCCGCCGATAGTGCCATCTGGGCCTTTTTCCGCAATGGCGGTTTCCGAATCGTCAAGAGGTCCGTCGCCCTCGGCGAGCTGACGCAACCTTTCAAGACCTATTGCGTCGCCGGTACCCACGGCAAGACTACCACGTCGACGCTTGCCGCCCATATCCTTCGCCATTCCGATGTCGGATGCTCCGCCTTCCTCGGCGGCATTTCCGTCAATTACGATACCAACTACTGGGCCGATACCAATTCTGAGGCTGTCGTCACCGAGGCCGATGAGTTCGACCGCTCTTTCCTCCAGCTCCAACCCCAGGCGGCTGTCATAACGGCCATGGATGCCGACCATCTCGACATCTACGGCACTCACGCCGAGGTCATCAAGGCGTTCCTCGATTTCGCCGCGCGTGTCCGCCCTGGCGGCTCTCTCATCATCAAGAAGGGGCTGCCCGTAGGCCGTGAGGATGTGGCGGAGGGCGTCAAGATTTTCTCCTACGCCATGCTCGACCCCTTGGCCGATTTCTACGCCACCAATGTCCGTCTGATTGATTCCCGATACGTTTTCGACATTCAGACCCCTTCCGGCCCCATTAGCAATGTCCGTCTCGGCGTTCCCGCCCTCCATAATGTGGAGAATTGCGTCGCCGCAGCGGCTCTCGCCCTCACAGCTGGTGCTTCGCCTCTTGCTGTCACCCAGGCTTGCGAGACGTTCCGTGGAGATAAGAGGCGTTTCGAGCTAATCCTCGAGCGTCCCGATGCCGTCGTTGTAGACGACTATGCCCACCACCCGCAGGAGATTCAGACCGCCATCCGCTCCGCGCGCGATCTCTATCCCGGCCGAAAGATTACCGTCGCCTTTCAGCCCCACCTCTACACCCGAACGCGAGATTTGGCTGACGATTTCGCCCAGGCTCTCTCCCTCGCCGACCGTGTTTGGCTAATCCCCATCTACCCCGCCCGCGAGGAGCCTATCCCTGGCGTCTCGTCCGAGATGCTGATCGGCAAGATGAAGGAGGGCGTAGGACGCCTATCGTCAAAAGAGGACTTGGCCGATAACATCGTCTCCGAAGATTTCGATGTCGTCGTCGTCATGGGGGCTGGCAACATTGCCGACCTCGTCCCCTCCGTCGCCTATATGGTTCAGTGTTCCTTGAATGCGAAACAATAACTAATTGAATATCAAATGCCAACGATGAAGAACGACTCTCATGTCATGCGCCACCCCCAGTGGCTTGCGGCCCTGAAGTTCGTGGGGTGGTGCCTCCTCCTCGCCTACTTCCCCGTCGCGCTCTTCTTCGTTGCTCATGCCAAGTCGCAGCTCCGGTGCGAGGCCATCAAGACCAATGTTCACGCCGACGGGGGCAGTGTCCTCATCAGCAATGCCGGCTTGCTCTCCATCGTCAAGTCCCGGCATCCCGAGCTTATCGGTTCGCGCCTCGACGATGTTGACTATGCCAGCCTCGAGGCCGAGATTGAGACAATGCCAATGGTGCGCCGATGCGACGCCTACCCAACGGCGGGCGGCTCCATCCACGTCGACATCTACCAGCGAAAGCCCATCATGAGAATTTTCGCCGGTGGAAGCTCCTACTACATGGACGAGGAGGGCTACAAGATAACAGCCACTTCCGCCATGAGGGCGCACACGCTCATCGTCAACGGTCATGTCAATTCCATGATTTCCCACGACGACCTTATCGCCCTCTGCCGTTTCATCAGCCGCGACGATTTCTGGTCCGCAATGATTGAGCAGGTCTACGTAACCAAGCAACACGAGTACATTCTCGTCCCCCGCGTCGGGAATCATGTTGTTGAGTTTGGAAAGGCCAACGACATCGAGCGTAAGTTCGACGACCTCAAGACCCTTTACAAAAAAGGGTGGGACAAACACGAGTGGAACGTCTACAAAAAGGTAAGCCTCAAATTCTCAGGACAAATTGTCTGCACGAGAAGGTAATAGATTCCCTTTTTTATATACTTGATTCATTCTTAATCACTTATTCAAATGGAAAGTAGTATTATCGCCATCGACCTCGGTACTTCAACAACAAGAATTGTAGCTGCCGTAACCGACGACCAAAAACCCTATGGATTGAGTATTGTGTATACAGAAACCCAAAAGTCGCAAGGCATCAAGAGGGGGGCTGTATACAATAAGGAAGACGTGCTGAAGGTCGTCCGAAATCTTATTACGGGTGCCGAGAAGAAGTTCCCTACGCCACGCCGAAGGACCACTGCCGCTCCAACGCCAGCTGCCCCCCGTGTCGTCTGCGTCAATGTCGGTGGGATGAATTTCCAGACGTCCGTCATTACCGAGAAGGTCAATATCCAAAATCAGCCCGTCACTCGACGCACGTTGCAATATATTGAGAATCAGGCCGAAAACAATCAGACGCAATACTCCATGGACGACGACAAGGTCATTAGGCTTGTCTCGCTCGGATATGCCATCGACAATGAGCCTTTTAACGACGATGTCCTGACGCATACGGGAAACATTTTAGAGGCCCGGTTCTTGTGCTTCAAGGCAAAGCAAAAATGCATCTCGCTCATTAATTCCGCTTTCCCCGTCGCGCCCAATAAGCCGACAAATTATTATACCTCCACCTCCGCCAAAGCCGTTGTCGCGTTGTCCTCCAGCTTGAAGAGGGATGGCGTAGTGCTTGTCGATTTGGGCGCAGGTTCCACGGGCGTGGCCGTTTTCTCCCGCGACGCGTTGCTTTTCGAGGTCGAGATTCCCATTGGCTCAGACACCATTACGTCCGACATCTCCTCCGCCCTCAACATCTCTTCCGCCGATGCCGAAGGCCTCAAACGTAAGGTCGGCATCATCGACGAAGAGCAGTCTCGCAAGGAGTACGCCTACGACCTCGCCAATGGTGAGCAAATCAACTTCTCCGGCTCTTTCTACAACTTTGTTGTCAAGGCCCGCGTCGAAGAGATTGCCGTCTACGTGGCTTCCGTTCTCACCAGCGTCCGCAAGCCCAATCTCCGCGACTCCAAGCTTAGGCTCGTCCTCACGGGCGGTGGCTCTCTGCTCGCCAACATCGAGGAGGTTTTCGCCGATAAGGTCGATGCCGAAGTGGTCTCAATTCCCCAACCCGACCTCGGGCAGGGTGTCTCGTCCATCGAGTTTGCCGCCGCCGTAGGCATGGCCTCTCTTGCCGCGCGCAGCCAGATGGAGACCATCTCCGAACCCGTTCTCCCAATCGAGGAGCCTGTTGTCCCCGAGCCTGAGCCAGCACCAGCTCCCGCTCCCGAGCAACCCGTCGCACCCGAGCCTACCTCCACCCCCGAGCAGAAAAAAACTCAACAACAACCCCAAAAGGGAAAAAAGCTGTTCTCGAAACTGAAGGATACGCTCACCAACCTCTTCGACGACGAGACCAACACAAAGTATTAATCCATTAAAATCTACGCCAAACAAAATATCTCTATGGAAGAAAACGGAAACGGACTGATTGATAATTTCGTCATTCCTGAGAAAGAGGAGAAGTCCGAAATTATCAAGATAATTGGTGTCGGCGGCGCAGGCAGTAACGCTGTCAACAACATGTACAACATGGACATCAAGGGCGTAAATCTCGTCGTATGCAACACCGATGCCCAAGCCCTTGAGAACAGCCCAATTCAGCGCAAGATTCAGCTCGGCGCGATGCTTACGGGTGGCCTCGGTGCGGGTAACAATCCCGAACGTGGCCGCGACAGTGCCATAGAGTCCATGCCCGACATCGATGCCATGCTTGACGAAAATACGAAAATGGTTTTCGTCACAGCGGGCATGGGTGGTGGCACTGGCACGGGTGCTGCGCCGGTTATCGCCCAAGCCGCTAAGAAAAAAGGTATTCTGACAATCGGTATCGTTAACATCCCATACAGCCGCGAGGGCAAACCACGTATCCGTCAGGCCATTAAGGGCGCAAGGAATATGAGCGAGTGTGTCGACGCCATGCTTGTTGTCAATACCGATAGGGTTCTCGAAATGGCGGGAGGCGAAAAGACCTCCCTCGTCGACACTTTCGACCTCTGCGACAAGGTCATGAGCGATGCCGCTCGTGGCATCTCACAGCTCATCACACGCCACAACCGCATAAATGTCGACTTCGCCGATGTCCGTACGGCTATGACCGACAGCGGCTGCGCTCTCATGGGCATCGCCAAAGCCGAAGGCGATAAACGCGCGGAGGTGGCCGTAAAGCAAGCCCTCGAGTCGCCGCTTCTCAACAACAACGACATTAACGGGGCCAAGCACGTGCTTTTAAGCGTGACCACCAAAAACGAGAGGGACCTAACAACCGAAGAGTTCACCTACATCACTAATTACGTCTACGAGAGGGCCGGAGGAGACGATAATGACGAGAATACCGTGATATGGGGCGCCGGCGCTGACGAAACTCTCGAAGAAGGTGTCATCTGCGTCGTCGTCGTGGCTACGGGCTTCGAGGCCGATTGTTTCGAGATTGGCAACAAGAGCCAAGAGGTCGTCCACATTTCACGTGGCGAGAGCGCCAAAAAGACGAAAACAGCCGACGATGAGGAGAAGTCCCCCGTTGTCGTCATGTCCGTCAGCCCCGAGGACGAAGAGACCGACGAAATCTACGTGAAACTCTATGGCTCGGGCAAGTCCTCCGCAAAACGGATGTCCAAGGTCTACTCCACTTCTGACCTCGCCGATGTCGCCTGCCTCCCTCTCGATAAGCTGACCGAGGAGGAGCTGGCCAACATTGAGCAAAGGCCCGCCTACATCCGACGAGACACCAACTGCGTTAACGCCTGAACACTAACACCTTAATCATAGTCATTATGAGCTTCATCGAAAAGATTACAGAAGACATCAAGGCCGCAATGAAGGCCCACGACCACACTCGCCTCGAAGCCGTCAGGGGCATCAAGAAGGAATTGCTCGAAGCCATGACAGCCAAAGGCGCAAACGGCGACCTCGCCGATGCCGACGTCTTCAAGATTCTCCAGAAGATGGTCAAGCAACGCCGCGAGTCCGCGCAAATCTACATTGAGCAGAACCGACCCGACCTCGCCGAGACCGAGACTGCCCAAGCCGATGTAATCGCCGCATACCTCCCCGCAACAATGTCCGCCGAGGAGCTCGAAGCCGCCGTGGCTGCCATCATCGCCAAGGTAGGTGCCACGTCCGCCAAGGATATGGGCAAGGTCATGGGCACAGCCTCCAAAGAACTCGCCGGACGAGCCGAGGGCAAAGCCATCTCCGATTGCGTCAAGAAACTTCTCTCCGCAATGTAAGTCGCCACGCCCCTCCCCTATGGGGCTTTCAATAACAAACCGCCCGAAGCGAACATCTCGCTTCGGGCGGTTTGTTTCCCGCTTCTTGCGCCCCTCCGTCAGTTGATAAACTCGCTCCGCGACGTGAGGGTGTTGTGCGTCTTAAACGCCACGAGGTGATCATACGTGTCGCCCGGCTTGCGGACGTATACTGCAATGTGGTAGTCGTTCTCAGTCTGCCCGTAACATCCCTCCGTGTCCGTCATTTGCGGGGCTTCTCGCCTCTGTCGCTTAGGGCGCGATACGTATAGGTAGTTCATGAGGCCCTGTTTCACGAGGCTCTGCCCGCGGAAGCTCATTGTCGAGCCGTCGGCTTCAAGCCTATTGCCGCTCGTCGGCTCCCATCCCGTCGCGTCGCCTATCACGTATACGTCGTGCGTTGTCAATATCGACGGGTCGGGTGGGGCATACGTGAAGTGGGCTATGGCATAGTCCGCCACAAGCTCCGCCTCGTCGTCACGTCGGTCGTGGGTCTCTACCCATTGCCCGCCGTCAAAGTCTTCGTGATAGCTATACCCCTTCGGGCGAGTGTCCGTGGCAAGGGTGTAGTTGTACATCCCGCCCGCAAATTCCACCCGCGAGTCGCTTATCCCCAGCTGTCTGATGCTCCGGCTGTCGAGCCATCGCCACTCCGTCCCGCCGCAAAAACGCCATTCGTCAAGGTGCTGATACGTTATCTCGTCCTGACGTACGTAGGTAGGCCCCTCAGCGTATCGTATGTCGTCCGTCCGCTTGTTCTGCCATGCGCAAATCGTCATCTGCGTCTCGGGCTGCATAAGCCCGTGCCGAGGCCATTTCACCGCCACGTCTATCTCTTGGGTCGCTTCCCCCTTGTCCACTCTCACCCCCAGTCCGCACGCGTCTTCCGTCAGCCACATCGGCTCGCTCAATACGAGGCGTTCGTCAGCGGCGTCACGCACCTCTATCATGTAGTTGCCCGATGCCAAGAGCGTCTCCGTGCTTATCGTCATCGTGTAGTGCACAAACGCCACGGTCGTGTTGAACGACAGCCGCGATGTCTCCGCCCCGTATATCTTGTTCAGCCCGCTGACGTATTCCATCTCCATCATGTCCGACGTCTCCCACCGCGCGTCATAATGCACAAAGCTGTAATAGAGCGATTCCGTGGCTCCGTCAATGACGTCGAAGTCCAAGGTCAACGTCTCCGCCTGCCCAAGGTGGCACACAATGCAGCCGGGGATGCGCCCCTCGCGTCTGTCCGCCGCCGATTCGTGGCGCAATTCTACTGTCTTTACGCCCGACATCCTGAACGATGGTGGGGCTCCTGCCTGTGCCTCTGCTCCGGCGGCGAGCATGGCAATGACCATTGCTTTTCTGAGCATATTCTCGGGGTTCAATGTTTGGGTCTGAGGCAAAGGTAGCAATATTTGCCCCGTAGGGTGGGGGAGGCCTTTCTTGCGTCCATTCTGCCAAATGCTGTTTTTGGGGTGCTAATCCTTATGTTCGTTCTGTTAAATTAGAATTTTCAGAATGGTTTTCTAATATAAGTTGAATTATTAGGACAGAATTAGAGATGTGCGCATCTTTGCAATGTCAAGATGAGAGAAATGAATCTCACGACGACAAAACAGACAAATTTCATAAACAAGAAACAAAATAAAAGAATCAATACTATGGCACAGAGCAAACTTCACTTCGAGACCCTTCAAGTTCATGTTGGTCAAGAGAATCCCGATCCCGCAACCGACGCACGTGCAGTGCCCATCTACCAGACCACGTCATACGTCTTCCGCAATTCCCAACACGCCGCCGACCGCTTCGGACTCCGTGACGCGGGTAACATCTACGGCCGTCTTACCAACTCCACTCAGGGCGTTTTTGAAGACCGCGTGGCGGCTCTCGAAGGTGGTGTGGCAGGTCTGGCTGTCGCCTCTGGTGCCGCGGCAATCACTTACGCCCTCCAAAACATCCTTCTCCCAGGCGACCATGTCGTAGCGGCCGACAACCTTTATGGCGGTTCCTACAATCTCATCACCCACACTCTTGCCGCTCAGGGCGTCAAGTATACAATCGTCAACGTCAACGACCTCGCTGCCCTCGAAGCTGCCATCCTCCCCGAGACAAAGGTCGTCTACGCCGAGACCTTCGGAAACCCCAATTCCGATGTCACTAATCTTGACGCCATCGCTGAGGTCGCCCACCGCCATAATGTCGTCTTCATCGTCGACAATACTTTCGGCACGCCTTTCCTCATCCGTCCTATCGAACATGGTGCCGACATTGTCGTCCACTCCGCCACCAAGTTCATCGGCGGTCACGGCTCAAGCCTCGGCGGCGTAGTTGTCGACGGCGGCACCTTCGATTGGAAGAAGAACGCCGATAAGTACCCGACACTCGCCAAGCCCGACCCCTCTTACCACGGTGCCGTGTTCGCCGATGTCGCCGGAGCAGCAGCTTTCGTCACCCGCATCCGCGCCGTCTTGCTCCGCGATACTGGTGCAACCATCTCGCCCTTCAACGCCTTCATCTTGCTCCAAGGCCTTGAGACGCTGTCCCTCCGAGTTGAGCGTCACGTCTACAACGCCCTCAAGGTGGTAGACTATCTCTCCAAGCACCCCAAGGTGGCGCGGGTCAATCACCCTGCCCTCGCCTACCATCCCGACCATGAGCTCTACAACAAGTACTTCCCCAACGGTGGCGGCTCCATCTTCACTTTCGAGATCAAAGGCGGCCAAGAAGAGGCGTGGACGTTCATCGACGCGCTGAAGATTTTCTCCCTCCTCGCCAATGTCGCCGATGTCAAGAGCCTCGCCATCCATCCCGCCACGACGACACACTCACAGCTCAGCCCCGAGGAGCTCGAGCAACAGCACATCACCCCCTCTACGGTCCGCCTCTCTATCGGCACCGAGCACATCGACGACATCATCGCCGACATCGACCAGGCTTTCGCGCAGATCTAATTTAGCCATACCGAACCTGTTCTTTAATATGCCTTGCCTGCCACGGCTCGCCGCGCTTTCTGTCGCGCGGCTGGTCGTGGCAGGCTCTTTTTTTGAGCTTTGGGTTTAAAATGTTTAATTTAGCAAGATGATAGTCTCAACACCCTGCAGCCAACTCTCAAATGGAACAGTTACAGAAGGTCGCATCTCGTCTGCCGAGGCGCAAGACCAAGGAGCCTAACAAGTGTAAAGTCATCGTCCTCAACGACGACGTGACAACTTTCGAGTTCGTCACCCGTATGCTCGAGGATGTCTTTTTCATGGAGCACGATGAGGCCGAAAGAACAACTTCTGCCATAGACCGTAACGGCAGTGCTGTGGTCGGAGTTTATCCAAAAGATATTGCCGAAAGCAAAGCCGAAGCCGGCATGGCTATGGCGCGCGCCGAAAATTTCCCGCTCAGAATTAAAACCGAAGATGCCTAAAAGAAACAATTTAGCGAAAGACCGATACTTAGAGACGAGAGACTTTCAGCAACTCGTTTTTTTCCTTAGGGAAGTCACTGAGTTTGCCAAGCAGAAGAGGCTGCAGTTCTGCACGCCCGAGGTCTATCTGCGCGTTTTGCTCGGCAAAGAGCAAGTGCGAACCCTCCTCCAAGACCACAAGGTGAACTACAAGGGCTTGGTCGATGAGGTGGATAACTACATCGGCGAGCTTGAATGCGTCCCCAAGTCTAAGGAGTACAGGATTGAGGATTCCGTAGCCGCACGTGCCGTCTTCGAACAATCAAGGCAAATGGCGGAGAGTACGCAGAGCCCTTACTCCGTTTTCTTCTATTTCTCCGCTCTCTACCTCTACCAACCCACCGACGCAAGCCGCATTCTCCACCAGTTCATCAAGCCTCGGGTGATGAAGGTCATCCTCAAGAAGTACGCCGACCTCTACTATTTGGATGAGCCAGAAAACGACCCGTTCTTCGGCGACCGTAAGCAAGATGTCGAGTTTGATGACGATGACGATTTCGACTCCGACGACTACGACGACGAGGTGGACAGGGAGGACGAGGCGTGTGTCCTCCTCAACGACAATCTCAGCTACAGCGGCTTCGATTTCTACGGCCGAGAGGACGATCTGAGGCGGGCCATCATGACGCTCCTCAAGTCCCACAAGGGTAACATCGTCTTCGTCGGCGACCGTGGTGTCGGCAAGTCGGCCATGATTAAGGGTCTCATCAAGGCCCACAACGATTTCCGCTCAGGCTCGCGCTTCAATGGCGCGAAGTTCTACAAGCTCAACCCCTCTGCCGTAGTCACGGGCGTATCCTATACCGACGAGATTGAGAACCATATTGCCGACATCATCGGCTCGGTGACTATGCCAGACGGCGCAACGTCTATGGCCGTCATCTTCGTCGACAACATGGCAGACATGGTCCCTCAAAATGTCAACGATACGACGCCCGACACGCTCAAACTGCTCATCTCGCTCACGCAAGACACCGATGCCCGAATCGTCACTACCGCGACGTTCGAGCAATACAAGAGGCTCACGCAAAACAATCCCTACATCGAGAAGAATTTCACAAGGATTGACCTCGCCGAGCCAAAGGTTGACCCCGATTGCCGCAATATTCTCTCAATTGCCATCGATGGCATCGTCAGCAAGCATCTCCTTAAGAGCGAGGATGGGGTCGTCGACTACGTTGTCGATACCGCCCTCTCGTCCTATTCCAAGGAGATGGCAATGCCCGGCCGAGCCATCGACCTCCTTGAGAGCGTCTGCGCTTTCACCGAGATGAAGGCGTCGCTTAAGAAGAAACCCGAGCCTAAGATTGTCTCCCGCGCTTCGGTAGATAACTATCTCAAGGCCATGGGCTTTGACAATATCTCCATGCGCGAGACAAAGGAGGAGCGTCTCCGCGAGCTTGAACCCAACATCTTGAAGAAGATTTTTGGCCAAGACGAGGCAGTCCATGGTGTCGCGCAGAGCGTCCTCCTCGCCAAAGCTGGCCTGAGCGACGATTCCAAGCCTCTCGCGTCCTACCTTTTTGTAGGTCCCACGGGTGTCGGAAAGACCGAGCTGGCAAAGGTCCTCGCTGCCGAATTGGGTACGCGTCTCATCCGTTTCGACATGAGTGAGTATTCCGAACAACATACGGTCTCCAAGCTCGTCGGCTCTCCCGCAGGCTATGTAGGCTACGACGACGGAGGCCTCCTTACCGATGCCGTCCGCAAGAATCCCCACTGCGTCCTCCTCTTCGACGAGATTGAGAAAGCCCATTCCGCAGTCTTCAATCTCCTCCTCCAAGTCCTCGACTACGCCAAGCTCACCGACAATAAGGGGCAGAAGGCCGATTTCACGGGCACGATTATCATCATGACGTCCAACGCCGGTGCGCGTTTCGCCACTGGCAAAGGCCTCGGTTTCGGTGCCAACAGCGAGAAGAGCGAGGTCATGGGTGCCGAGCTTAAGAGGGTCTTCGCGCCCGAGTTCCTCAATAGGCTCACCCAAATCGTCTCTTTCCACGACATGAGCCGCGATATGGCCGTGCAGATTCTCGACCGCAAAGTGTCCGAGTTGCAGTCCATTCTCGAGAAGAAGCGAAATGTCCGTTTCTCGCTCTCCCCCGAGGCCCGCGAGGTTCTCCTCGGCACGGGTTTCTCTTCCCACTATGGCGCACGAGAGATGGATCGCTCCATCGGCAAGCTTCTCAAACCCGCTCTCATGGAGGCTCTCCTCTTCGGTGGAGTGAAGGAGGGAGACACCCTCGCTGTCGACAAGGATGGAGATAAGCTCAAAGTCTCCGTAAATAAATAGACTCCAAAAATTTGTTCTATATATAATGGCATTATAAATAGTCAGAACTATGAAACCAACACTTTTCGTCCTCGCCGCAGGAATGGGTAGCCGCTACGGCGGTCTCAAGCAGCTCGACGGTCTCGGCCCCAATGGCGAGACAATCATGGACTACTCCATCTTCGACGCCATCCGTGGCGGCTTCGGCAAGGTTGTCTTCGTCATCCGAAAAGATTTTGAGGACGCTTTCCGCGAGAAGGTTCTCTCCAAGTACGAAGGTCACATCCCTACAGAGCTCGTCTTCCAGAGCATCAACGACCTCCCCGAGGGCTTCACTTGCCCCGAAGGTCGCCAAAAACCATGGGGCACCAACCACGCCGTCCTGATGGGCAAGGATGTCATCAAAGAGCCTTTCGCCGTAATCAATGCCGACGATTTCTATGGCCGCGATACGTTCGCCGTCATCGGCAAGTACCTCTCCAACCTCCCGCAAGACGCTAAGAACGACTATTGCATGGTCGGTTTCCGCGTCGGCAATACCCTCAGCGAGAGCGGCACCGTCGCTCGCGGCATCTGCTCCACCGACGAGAACGGCAATCTCACAACCGTCGTCGAGCGCACCGAGATCATGAGGGTCGACGGCCCCGTATGCTACAAGGACGAGGAGGGCAAATGGGTCGCCGTGCCAGACAATACCCCCGTCTCCATGAACGTCTGGGGCTTCACCCCCGACTACTTCGCTCACAGCGAGGCCTACTTCAAGGAGTTCCTCTCCGACCCCAAGAACATGACCAATCTCAAGGCCGAGTTCTTCATCCCGCTCATGGTCAATAAGCTCATCAACGATAAGACAGCGACAGTCAAGGTGCTCGACACCACAAGCCACTGGTTCGGCGTCACCTACGCCGCCGACCGCCAAGGAGTGGTCGACAAGATTCAAGCCCTCATCGACAAGGGCGAATATCCCGCTAAGCTGTTCTAAGCTCTTTTCTGCATAACCATAGCGACTGAGGCTGGCGAAACAGATTTCGCCAGCCTCTCTTACTCTCAAAATATTTTAGGCTGACTTTCGCCAATACTTCATCCCTATCTATATGAATTCCAACAATATATGCATATTCGTCGGTCGTGGGCAGATGGTTGTCAAGCAAATGCCCGATGCGCCAGCTCTCCCGACCGTCGCCGATGTCGAAAAACTCCTTCCCGCCGACGCCAAGCTCATCACGGTTCATGCCAATAGTGCCGACCTCGTCGCTACATACCTCGCCGAGTGGCCCTCTTCCTCTTCGCTCCAGGCTGTCGATTTCCGCCCACTCTTTCTCACCATGCGCCGCGACGAGTTCAATGCCGCAGGCAAGGCCAAGCAGATGGTCTTCTGGGAAGCCCAAAGCCACTTCTGCCCCGAGTGCGGCGCAAAACTTCAACCGCTGACCGACATCTCCAAGAAGTGCCCCGCCTGTGGCCACGAGACCTATCCTCCCATATCGCCCGCCATCATTGTCCGTGTAGAGCGGGGCGACGACGAGATTCTCATGGTTCGCGCCCGCAATTTCCGCGATGACCACTATGGCCTCGTAGCCGGCTTTGTCGAGGTCGGAGAGAGCCTCGAAGAGTGCGTCCGCCGCGAGGTGCGCGAGGAGACGGGACTCGAGATCGACAACATCCGCTATGCTGCCAGCCAGCCCTGGCCTTTCCCCTCTGGCCTCATGATTGGCTTTGTCGCCAAATACGTCAGCGGCGAGATTAAGATCCAAGAGGAGGAGCTTATCGATGCCAAGTTCTTCAAGCGCGACGCTCTCCCCGCGCTGCCAGGCAAAATGAGCATCGCCCGCCAACTCATCGACGAGTGGACGGGCGAGGCGTAATGCTTTTCCCCCCTAAGGGATTATAAATCAATAATGTTATTGCGAATGCCGAACCTGATGATGTCTACAGTCGTCTTCAGGTTCAGCTTTTGCATTATGTGGTTCTTGTGGCTTTCAACGGTGCGAACGCTCAAGAATAGTTTGTCCGCAATGTCCTTATTGCTCATGTTGCTGCCCCACAGCTTCAATATCTCTATTTGTCGAGAGCTCAGGGCGTCAATGGCTGGCGCGGGTTTCGCCTTGTTCTGTTGCTCTCCGCTAACCACGCCGTCAACATATTTCACTACGAGTACGTCCGTTATCGATTTGCTGAAATACTCAAACCCGCCACGCACCGTCTTAATGGCCAGGCGAAGCTCGTTCATGTCCACGTCCGGCGAGACGACACCCTTCGCGCCGTTCTTTATGGCGCACGTCACCACGTGAGCCGTAGGGTCCATCAGTACCGCTACGCACCGCAGACGCTCAAATCGCTGGGTCAGCAGTTTTATGAAGTCAAGTGGGGCCTCCTCACCATGGTGCACGCATACAATGACAACGTTCACGCCGTCACTCTTTATGCTCCCAACGGCCACGGATACGTCCATGCTTACAGCCACCGCCTCGAACTCCTCATCTGCTTCACCCACCAGTTTCACCAACGCTTGGCCTATCAATGCGTGGCTGTCATAAACGCCTATCTTTATCATGTCGTTAGTCTGCTCTTTTATTGCCTCAATGTCAGCAAAGATAGCGAAGTTTCACCATAATTTTCCATCCCCCTCTGCCGTCAAACACGGCTATTTCATTTACATCTTCAATTCATCAAGAGTAACAGCCTCCCTCCTGTTCCAACCCCGGACTGGCCCGAAGGGCCATACCTCACTAACCGGCTACACACGCGCAGCGGGTCCGCCCGGCCGAAAGTGAAGCGGTCCGCCCGTCCGAAACTCACATCGGATGTGCCTTTCCCGCCTCGCCCCGCCCCAAACCCCTCTCATTTCTCCTCAAATTTTGCTATCCCTCCCAAATACATTATATTTGCAAACCTTACACTAAATGTATAGAATTTCATGCAGGAGAAGATAGTAATACTTGACTTCGGCTCTCAATACACGCAGCTCATCGGCCGCCGCGTCAGAGAGCAGAACGTATATTGCGAAATACACCCCTTCAACAAATGCCCCGAAATCGACTCCTCGATTCGCGGCGTCATCCTTTCAGGAAGCCCCTCTTCCGTCCGTCAAGACGGCGCACCAGCTATCGATTTGTCGGGAATCCGTGCCAAAGTCCCAGTTCTCGGCATCTGTTACGGCGCACAATATCTCGTTCACTCCAACGGCGGTGAGGTCGAGCCAAGTGCCACACGCGAATACGGTCGCGCTCTCCTGACAATCGGCGCACCAGGCTCTCCTCTCTTCGTCGGCGTTTCGTCCCAAAGCCAAGTGTGGATGTCCCACGGCGACACCATCGTCAAGCTCCCCGCTGGCTTCCGACTCCTCGCCTCTACCGAGACCGTCACCAACGCCGCTTTCAAGGTCGATAACGAAGAGACCTACGGCATTCAGTTCCACCCCGAGGTCTTCCACTCCGTCGAAGGCTCCAAGATTCTCCGCAATTTCGTTGTCGGAATCTGCGGTTGCCATCAAGATTGGACCCCCGTCTCCTTCATTGAGAGCACGGTCTCCGAAATCCGTCGGACCGTCGGCCAAGACCGCGTCATCCTCGGCCTCTCGGGCGGTGTCGATTCCACCGTCGCCGCTGTCCTCCTCCACAAGGCCGTAGGCAAAAACCTCACCTGCATCTTCGTCAACAACGGCCTCCTCCGCAAGAATGAGTTCGAGGGCGTCCTCGAACAATACAAGGGCATGGATCTCAACGTGATAGGTGTCGATGCCACAGACCGTTTCATGGCCGACCTCGCCGGAGTTACCGAACCCGAGAAGAAGCGCAAGATCATCGGTGCCGATTTCATCGAGGTCTTCAACGCCGAGGCCATGAAGATTCAAGATGCCAAGTGGCTCGGTCAGGGCACCATCTATCCCGATGTCATCGAGTCGACCTCCGTCAACGGCCCCTCTTGCAAAATCAAGAGCCACCACAATGTCGGCGGCCTCCCCGAGAAGATGAATCTCAAACTCGTTGAGCCTCTCCGTCTTCTCTTCAAGGACGAGGTTCGCCGCGTCGGCGCAGCTCTCGAAATCGCTCCCGAACTCCTCGGCCGCCACCCGTTCCCTGGCCCAGGTCTCGGCATCCGAATCCTCGGCGATGTCACTCCCGAGAAGGTCCGTGTCCTCCAAGAGGCCGACGACATCTTCATCTCCGCTCTCCGCTCCGAAGGTCTCTATGACAAGGTCTGGCAGGCTGGCGTAATCCTCCTCCCCGTCCAGTCCGTCGGTGTCATGGGCGACGAACGCACCTACGAGAACGCCGTCGCGCTCCGAGCCGTGGCCTCAACCGACGGCATGACCGCCGACTGGGTCCACCTCCCCTACGAGTTCCTCGCCAAGGTCTCCAACGACATCATCAACAAGGTTCGCGGCGTAAACCGCGTAGTATACGACATCAGCTCCAAACCACCCGCCACCATCGAGTGGGAGTAAGATCTCAATAGATTTCAAAATAGTCGCTTGCAGTTTCTAAATAAAGAACGCAAGCGGCTATTTTCGTTATATTCGTTTCTAATGGTTCGACGGGCGTCTAATAATCTGTTGCACAAGGCAAAAGCCTCAAAGAGCGACGAGTTCTATACGTTGCTCGAAGACATCAATCGCGAACTTGTTCACTACAAGGGATTATTCCGCGGAAAGGTCGTTTATTGTAATTGTGACAACCCGCGAGAGAGCAATTTCTTCAAGTATTTCTTTCTGAATTTCAAGTCTCTGGGGCTGAAATCGTTAATTGCCTCATACTATGTGCCAAGCAAGCCCAATTTGTTCAGCCAGTCAGATGCTGAGCGGGGCGGATATGTTGTGTGTACGCCAAGCGATGTCGAAAAGCAGATTTCCGATTTGCCCATCGTGTTCTTCAAAGGCGATGGCGATTTCCGAAGCGATGAGGCTCTTTCGCTGCTACGGCAGGCCGATGTTGTCGTTACCAACCCTCCCTTTTCCCTGTTTAGGGAGTTCCTGTCCCAAATAATCGAGTTCAATAAGGAGTTTCTCGTCATAGCCAATATAAATGCCATCACCTACAAGGAGGTTTTCCAACTAATCCAATCCAATAGGATATGGCTCGGCGTTCATCTCGGCCGCGGAATCTCAGGTTTCAAGGTGCCAGGTCATTATGAGCTGTATGGAACAGAGACCCGTGTGTCCCAATGCGGCGACAGAATTGTCTCCCCAAACAATTGCCTATGGCTCACCAATTTAGATGTCCAAACAAGGCATAATCTGCTCACTCTGACAAAAGTGTATGAGGCCAACGAGGCCTCATACCCCAAGTTTGATAACTACAATGCCATAAATGTCAACCGTACCCAAGACATCCCCATGGATTATGATGGCGCAATGGGTGTCCCCATAACTTTTCTGCACAAGTACAATCCCTCACAATTCGAGATAATCCAGTTTCGGAAAGGCGACGACGGCAAAGACCTCTCCGTAAACGGCTCATGCCCCTATTTCCGAATCCTTATTAGGAAAAAGTTTCCCATAAAAAGGAGTCACCCATAGCCCCAATTATTTGCGTAACAGCGTACAAATTCCATAAATTCGTCCTAACTTTATTCTAGAATCCAATCAACTCAATACTCATAATGCAAAAACTATTCGCTATTGCAACGCTCTTCGTCGTTGCCGCCACCGCCCATGCGCAAGATGTCGTCTACACACGGACCGACGGCCCCGTCAGCGGACGCGTTGTCTCCATCGTTTCCGGCGACGCCCGTGTCAATCTCGGCAACCAAACTCTCACCATCCGCGCCGCCGACATCGATTCCATCATCATCAACGAGACCGCACAAGAAGACGGGAGTCTCTTCCAACGTCCGGCCTTGAAGAAGCACTCTTTCGTCTTCGGGGTCGGCGGTTCTTTCAGTGCCGGCTCAATTTTTATCGGCGGACTAGATCTCAAGGTGGGGTGGAAGCCCACACACCTCACCACCGTAGGCCTTGGTCTCATCTTCGGCCGCGTCGATACCGAATTCTATGATTGCGATTGCGGTTACGAATACGATTATCGGCCATCCTATTACGATTACGACTATAACGATTTCTTCATCAAGCAGTCCAGCGAGGACTGGGCTGTATGGAAGCGATACAGTGAAGCTGAATATATCTACACGACCTGCGCCTTCTATGGCTACGTCCGCCGCGACCTGATTCCCCGAAAGGTCTCACCATATTTCGAGTTCCGCGCCGGTGTCGTCCCCGAGGGCAATGTCGACGATGTGGCTCTCCTCATGTCGGGCACTTTCGGTGTACGTGCCGCCCTCCGACATGTCACGCTTCTCTACGGAATGGGATTCACTTTCCTCAATGCCCACGACCCCGTCTTCCCCAATACGCACATGGACGAACGCGGTGCCCTATGCCTAAATCTTGCCGTGGAGTTCTAACCTCGCTCCCTTTCCAATCCAAATAATGCTATATTTGCGATTTGTGTGCGCAAACCTAAAGTATTATTTCCACAATAAATGAAGCGAAACCTCGATACCATCTGCGTTCAAGGCGGATGGCAACCCAAAAACGGCGAGAGCCGTGTCCTCCCCATCATCCAGAGCACTACTTTCAAGTACGACAGTAGCGAAGACATGGCCGACCTCTTCGACCTCAAGGCCTCAGGATATTTCTACACAAGGCTTCAAAACCCTACCAACGACGCAGTTGCCGATAAGATCAACGCTCTCGAAGGTGGCGTTGGCTGCGTCCTCACCTCTTCCGGGCAGGCCGCCAATTTCTACGCCGTTTTCAACATCTGCCAAGCCGGCGACCATTTCATCACTTCCAACAACATCTACGGCGGAACGTTCAACCTTTTCGGCGTAACGATGAAAAAGCTCGGCATCGAGTGCACGTTTGTCGATCCCGAATGGCCCGACGAGAGAATCGAGAAGGAGTTCCGCCCCAATACCAAGCTCTTCTTCGGCGAGACAATCTCCAACCCAGGATGCGCAGTCTTCGACATCGAGCGCTTCGCCAATATGGCGCACCGCCACGGGGTGCCCCTCATTGTCGACAACACTTTCGCGACGCCCATCAATTGCCGCCCCTTCGAGTGGGGCGCTGACATCGTCACTCACTCCACGACGAAGTACATGGACGGCCACGCCACCCAAGTAGGCGGTGCCGTGTGCGATAGCGGCAATTTCGATTGGGAGGCCAACGCCGATAAGTTCCCAGGTCTCTGCACGCCCGATGAGAGCTACCACGGCCTCACCTATTCTAAGGCTTTCGGCAAAAAAGCCTACTCCACCAAGCTCGTCAGCCAGCTCATGCGTGACCTCGGCTCCATCCCCGCGCCACAAAACTCTTTCCTCCTCAATCTTGGCCTTGAGACGCTCCATCTCCGTATGCCCCGCCACTGCCAAAACGCCCTCACGGTCGCCCGGTGGCTCAAAGCCAATCCCAATGTCGCATGGGTCAACTACCCAGGCCTCGAAGGCGATAAGTACCACGCCCTCGCCCAAAAGTACCTCCCCAACGGCTCTTGCGGGGTTATCGCGTTCGGCCTCAAGGGGACGCGCGAGGATGCCATCAAGTTCATGGACCGCCTTAAGTTCATCGCCATCGTCACCCACGTCGCCGATGCCCGCACTTGCGTCCTCCATCCCGCAAGCCACACCCACCGCCAGCTCTCCGACGAACAGCTCCGCGAGGCTGGGGTCGCTCCAGACCTAATCCGCCTCTCCGTCGGTATCGAGGCCGTCGACGATATTATCAACGACATCGAGCAGGCCATGAACGCCTGATAGTCACTATTCTTTTCCATACCCCATTAAACGGTGGAACGGCCCCTATGCCGCTCCACCGTTTCCCTTTCTCCTCGCTTTTTCATACCTTTGCCCCTATCATTAGCTCCCTACCTACCCATTCATGCCGAGTCGAAAAAGAAAGACTGACAAAAAACGCAGAATCGTCGTCATCGCCCTCGTGGTGTTGCTGCTCGCGCTTTCGGCGGTCCTCTTGTCCCCCTCCTGCCGTTCTTTTGTAAGACAACTCCCCCTGGTAAGCCAGGTTGAGCACTTTCTCTTCGGGGTGGACCCGGTCATTCCCGAGGCCGATGCCTATGGGCTCGACATCTCCCGTTACCAAGGCGACATCGATTGGAAGAGTCTCCGGCAGATCCACTTCGACCCCGTCACGCGACGCCAACTCCCTTCGTCCAATGCCGCCGCCGTCTCCATCAGCTTCATTTTCGCCAAGGCCTCCGAGGGTGCCACTCATGTCGATTCTACTATCAAGCGCAACCGCGTCAACGTCCGCAAGCTGTCCATACCCTTCGGCGCGTACCATGTCCTGACGCTCGCCAATTCCAAGGCCCAAGCCGCCAATTTCATCTCCAACGCCAAGCTCCGAAAGGGCGACCTTGTCCCCGTCATAGATCTCGAAGAGGACATCCTCGGCAGTTACGCCAATAACCGCGTCAAAGACACTCTCCTAAATGTCGCCAAACGACTGGCGAGACGCTACGGCCATAAGCCCATAATCTACGGTTCGCATAAGTATATCAACAGGATAGGCCTCCCCGAAGGCTATCCCCTCTGGATCGCCCGATACCGCAATGGCAAATGCCCCCAAAATGCCGACATCTGGCAGTTCACCGACCGCGGCACGGTCCCAGGCATTTCGCAATATGTCGACCTCAACGCCCTCTATGCCGACCGCTTCCGACTCTCCGATTACGTCCTCTCCAAGTAAGGCCCCGACGCTCCCCTAAGCTGTTTTTTGCTCCACTGTTCATTTTGTCGCATTTTCTCATTGTCAGATAACAAATTTTAGAGTTAATTTTGGCGTTTCGTAGACTATTGCTAACGCTAACCTTCCCACCCAATGCGTTATCTCCTCATCCGTAACATTCGCCTGGCGACCCTTCCGCCCGACCAGCCACACACGTCCATCCTCGTGTGCGGCGGACGCATAGTCGGAATTGGGCAGAACCTTCAGCATCCGCTTATCGATACCGAGAATCTCGATGCCGAAGGCCGATACGCCATCCCCGCGCTTATCGACATCTGCAAGGCACAGCCCAAGAACTTTAGCCCCGACATCGCCAAAACACTTAATTTTGAGCATATTACGACGGGCATAACCACAATTCTCACCGTCGCCAGTGAGCTTGAGGAGAACATCAGCGACTTCACCGCCGATTTCCGAAAGCTCAATTACGCTTTCCATATCCCCCTCAGGCAGGTCAATGAGGCTAACCGCAAAAGGCTTCGACGTCTCATGATTCTCCACGGCGTCGCGTCGGCTGTCGTCCGCCTCGGCGAAGATTCCAAGGCCGAGATCCTCTCCCTTGAGACGAATATCGCCATCGCCAAGGAGCTCGGACTCATCGTCGCCTTCGATCTCAGGGGCATCTCCAGCCCTTTCGAGAGGCTCGCCATGCTTGAGTGCCTCGCCAAGGTGCTCGAGAGGGTGGAGGGCAACAAGGCCTATATCGTCGGCATCGAGACAAAAGACGAGTTCCATATCGTCGAGCGTCTCCGAGCCAAGTGCTACGTCCGTGCCCACATCTGTTTCAATCCTTTCGAGACCTACGACGATACTTCTGGCCGCTTGTCGCCCGATGGTATTGTCGCCGTGCTCCGTCACGAGGACTGGACCTCTCTCGGCCTCGCCTCCTGCGTCGCTCAGTCTCTCAAAGAGCATTGGCCCGACACCACGCCAGAGATTGTTTTCCGCAATAAACTCCCTCTCCTCAATGCCATTCAGTCTTTCCAGCCTCTCTCTGTCAACGAGTTAGCTGAGTTCACTGTCGGGAGGGTTGCCGATTTCCTCGGTCTCCGCCCTCCTCTGGCCAGCGTCTCCGAGGGTATGTCAGCCAATCTCATCATTTGGAACCCCGATGTCGCGGAGACTGTCTCCATCGATATGCCGGGCGGTGCGCAAAAACACATACGTCTCTCCGGCCGTATCGACCACGTCATCATGAACGGACAGGTGGTCATGGGCGAGAAGTTTTTCCAGCAAAGGGTCTGCGGAGAACACGTCTACGCACGTCTCGACTAACGCCCACACGCCACGCGTCGACATCTTTTAAAGCGTCATGGCGCAACTTTAACGTTTTGTATTGCGTTGGTTTTCAAGTTGTTGAGGTTTGAATTTCTCACATTCAACACAATTTTCCCTCTTTTAACGCCTTTCTTGACGCTATTTCTGTTGGGCTAATTAGCTTTGCGTCATCAAATTTCTCCAGTCAAGGCCAATAGTCGGTTTCCCGCCGACAACGTTGGCTGGGTTGCGTTCCAAGTTTTTTCGCAACCAAGAGGCTAACTGCTCCGCTCCGCGGTTGCACGTTTCCTCCCGATTGGAGAGAACAACAAACGGATGACAAAGAACAGCTTATTCTGCACAATCTTGCTTGTCGTGGCAACGTTCATCTTCACGTCAAGCAAAAAAGAAAACGAAGAAAACATCTATCTCGACGAGCTCCACACTCTTGCGAAAGAGTCTCTCGTCAACGGCCAATCGCTCAGCGCCGATTCTCTTGAGGGCAAAATGCTAATCCTCAGCTTCTGGGCTTCCTACGATCCAGCTTCCAGAATCAACAACTACGACCTGCTGCAACTCGACAACCGCTTCGCCAATTCCACTTTCAACGGCGCGGGAGGACTTAAGGTCGTCTGCATCTCCCTCGACACTTTCAAATCTCCAATGTTGAGAGCCATCGAGTCCGACGGCACAGGAGATTTCTTCCACATCTGCGATCTCAAAGGAGACGACTCGCCACTCGCTCACGACTTCGATGTCAATAGGCCCGTCAATCTCCTCGTCAGTCCCGACGGACGTATCCTCGCCCGCGATTTCGGTACGCAAATTATCGCTTCTACGCTCGATATGCTGCGCCAATAAAAACGCAATCGTATGACCAAATCCCTTAAGCTACTCTTTTTCTCCCTCATCTTCGTCCTCGCCGCAGTCCAGTCCGAGGCGCAAGACAAATGGGTCGGCAAGTCCGCCCCCGAGATTTCCGCCCTCTCGCCCAATGGCAAGAGCCTGAATCTGAAGAGTCTCAAGGGCAAGGTCGTTCTCGTCGATTTTTGGGCGTCATGGTGCGGCCCTTGCCGTGCCGAGAATCCTACTCTCGTCAAGGCCTACGCCAAGTTCCATGACAAGAAGTCCAACAAAGGCAATGGCTTCGAGATTTTCAGCGTCTCCCTCGATGTCAGTCAAGATCGCTGGCAAAAAGCAATCGATGCCGATAGGCTCAGCTGGTCTTACCACGTCTGCGATTTCAAGGGTTGGCGTTCCCCTCTCGCCTCAAAATATGATGTGAAGCAAATCCCGTCCAACTTCCTGATTGACAAGGACGGCGTCATCATTGCCACAAATCTCCGAGGCGAGCAACTCTTGCAGTTCCTCAATGGCATTTTCGACTGACATAATGTCACTCTCGCGATGAAGATTTATAGGGCGACCCGTCGTGGCCGCCCTTCTTTGTGTGACATTTCTTCTTCTCTCTGCCAAAAAGACGCAATGTGAACGTTTGGCAACCATTTTGACATGACGACGGCGGCAGCTAATGCCCCAAAAACTAATTTCGATTATGGATAACACACAAGATAAACAGACAGAGGCTAAGCCAGAAGAGCAACAACAAAACGAGGCTCAGCAACAGCCCGAGGCTCAGCAACAGCAGCAAGAAGAGAATGCCGACGAGGCTAAGGCCCCCGAGCAACCCGCTGCCGACGACGAGGTCGAGAAGCTCAAAAAGCAAATCGCCGACCTGAACGATAAGTACGTCCGCACCTGCGCCGAATACGACAATTACCGCAAGAGGACTGCCCGCGAGAAGGCCGACCTCATCAAGGGCGCCGGCTCCGACATCCTCGCTGCGCTCCTCCCAGTCATCGACGATTTCGAACGCGCCCTCGCCCACATGAACGACGATGCCGATGTCAATGCCGTCAAGGACGGCGTCGCTCTTATCTACAAGAAGTTCAACGACTATCTCGCAAAACGCGGCGTCACGGTCATCGAGACCAAAGAGCTGCCTCTCGACACCAATGTCCACGAGGCCATCACGATGATTCCAGCCCCAACGCCCGAGCTTAAGGGCAAGATTCTCGATTGCGTCGAGAAAGGCTATATGCTCGGCGATAAGGTCCTCCGTTTCGCCAAAGTCGTTGTCGGACAATAATATAACTCCATAAGTCGATAGACATTTTCCGCAAGAAAGGAGTCTGATAATCTATGGCAAAAAGAGATTATTACGAGGTCCTCGGGGTCAGCAAGAACGCAACTCCCGAAGAACTCAAGAAGGCATACAGAAAACTGGCCATTAAGTACCACCCAGACCGCAACCCGGGTGACAAGGAGGCCGAGGAGAAGTTCAAGGAGGCCGCAGAGGCCTACGATGTGCTCTCCGACCAAAACAAACGCTCCCGATACGACCAGTTCGGCCACGCCGCTTTCGATGGCGCTTCGGGTGCCGGAGGCGGTGGCTTCTATGGCGGTGGCATGAATATGGAGGACATCTTCAGCCACTTCGGCGACATTTTCGAGGGCTTCGGCTTCGGCGGCGGTTTCTCGTCCCGCCGCTCAGGTGCTGCTGGAAATCGTGGCTCCGATCTCCGCGTCCGTGTCAAGCTCACCCTCAAGGAGTGCGCCTCGGGTGTCGAGAAGAAGCTCAAGGTGCGTAAGCAAGTGCCTTGCTCACAATGCAACGGCACGGGTGCCAAGGATGCCAATTCCGTCAAGACTTGCTCCCAGTGCAACGGTGTCGGATACGTCACGCAAGTCGTAAACTCTTTCTTCGGACGTGTCCAGCAGCAGAGTGTCTGCCCCTCTTGCGGTGGCCGTGGTAAGACCATCACCGACAAGTGCACCAAGTGCGGCGGAACGGGCACCATGTCCGACGAGGCTGTCGTCTCCGTAAAGATTCCTGCTGGTGTCGAGGACGGTATGCAGCTCAAAGTCCGCGGCGGTGGCAATGCCGCACCCAATGGCGGAACGGCCGGCGACCTCCTCGTTGTCATTCAGGTCGAGGAGGATCCAGTTCTCCAGCGCGACGGCTCCAACCTCATCTACCATCTCCTGCTCTCCGTACCCGAGGCCATCCTCGGCACAGAGACCGAGATTCCTACTGCCGACGGCAAGGTCAAGATCAACATCGAGCCAGGCACCCAGCCCGGCAAGGTCCTCCGCCTCAAAGGCAAAGGCCTCCCCGAGGTCAACAGCTCCTATCGGGGCGACCTCCTCATCCGTGTCGACATCTACGTCCCGAAGAAGCTCTCCGCCGACGACAAGAAGCTCATCGAGAAGCTCATCGAAAGCCCATCTTTCAAGCCCTCAGCTTCCGAGAAAGCCTCTTTCTTCGAGAAGGTTAAGCAGATGTTCAGCTAAGACCCCTCTCTTACAATTTCTCCATACTGACGCCTGTGTTCTTGCAACGTGGGCGTCATTTCTTTCTGCCCAATGTAATTTTCCTATGTTGAAATTTCAATAAAGGCAAAAGTAAATTAACTTTGTGCCGCCATTTCCCATCAACTCCATGGCGCTTTGGCTACTTTATTGAAACTAAGGGCGATGCCGAAAGTTAATCCCGACGGCCGCGCTGTCCTATAATAACATTTTCTGAGTTCATGGCTCATTTCAATCTTCAAGGCTCAATAGCGGCTCTCGTCACGCCGTTCAAGAAAGATGGTTCAATAGACTACGAGGCTTACGACAGGCTTCTCGATTTCCACCTCGCCAACGGCACCGCGGGAGTCGTCGTCTGCGGCTCTACGGGAGAGACCCCTACGCTGTCCGAGGAAGAAGACGCGCAAATGTTCCGCCACTCCGTCGAGTATATCAACCACAGGATGGTCGTCATCGGCGGAACCGGCTCCAATTGCACCGAGAGCTGTATCAAGTATACGCGCAATGCCGCGCAAGCCGGTGTCGATGCCGTCCTCACCGTCGGCCCTTACTACAATAAGCCAACGTCCGAGGGTATGTATCTCCACTTCTCCTCCGTCGCCAAGGCTGTCGACATCCCCATCATTCTCTACAACGTCCCAGGCCGTACCGGAACACCCATCAAGCCCGAGGTCGCTCTCCGTCTCGCCCACGATTTCGATAATATCGTCGGAATCAAAGAGGCCACGGGCAATATCATGAACGTCGCCCAACTCATCGACGGCCGTCCCGAGGGCTTCAAGGTCTACAGCGGCGACGACAACATCTCCATGCTCTGCAACGTCCTCGGTGCCGATGGTTGCATCTCCGTCCTCGCCAATGTCGTCCCCGCCGATTTCGTCCGCCTCATGGATTTCTCCATGAGAGGCATGGTCGCCGAGGCCCGCGAGTTGTTCTTCAAGTACAGGAGGCTCATGGATCTCCTCTTTGTCGAGAGCAACCCCATCCCCGTTAAGGCCGCACTCGCCGAAATGGGCATGATGGAGGAGGTCTATCGAGCTCCCCTCTGCCCAATGACGCCCGCCAACCGCCAACTCGTTGTCGACGAACTCAAAAAGCTCAATATCATCAAGTAGGTTAAACCCCAGACGTCAATTAGCTCTGACAATAACCTAAGCTTTATAAAAAGAGGCAAGGGAAGCGGCTTTCTCCTTATCCACAAGGAGACGGGTCGCTTTCCTCATGTAATGTGTGGGACCTATCTCCTCCCTCCATTCTTTTTCCATATCTTTGCGACTAAACCAAACAAACACAATATCTTCAAAAACCATGACTGACAACAACTTAACGGGTCTCACCGACGAACAAGTCGCCCAGAGCCGACAAGAAAACGGGCGTAACGTCCTGACCCCGCCAAAGAAGCAACCCATCTGGAAGAAGTTCCTCGAAAAATTCTCCGACCAACTCATCATCATTCTGCTCGTGGCAGGCTGCCTCTCCGTCGGAATTTCGTTCTACGAGTTCTACGGTCTCGACAAGGATGCCTCAGTCTTTTTCGAACCCATCGGCATTTTCATCGCCATTCTTCTCGCCACGGGGCTCGCCTTCATCTTCGAGCTAAAGGCCGATAAGGAGTTCGAGCTTCTCAATCAGGTCAACGACGACGAGCCTGTCGAGGTCATTCGTTCCTCCATCGCCCGCCGTGTGCCAAAGAGGGATGTTGTCGTCGGCGATGTCATCGTTATTTCCACTGGCGAGGAGATTCCCGCCGATGCTGAGCTCCTGCAATCCACCCACCTGAAGGTCGACGAGAGTTCTCTTACCGGCGAACCCGTCTGCGATAAGACCACAAACCCCGACCATTTCGATCCGCAAGCCACTTTCCCTTCAAATCACGTCATGCGTGGCACCAAGGTGATGGAGGGCCACGCTGTCGCGCGTGTCTTTGCCGTCGGCGATAAGACTGAGAACGGCAAAGTCTTCGAGGCCGCGCAAATCGATTCCAGCGTCAAGACGCCTCTCAATGAGCAGCTCGACGGTCTCGGCAGTCTAGTCACCAAGCTCAGCTACGCCATAGCCGCCCTGGTCGTCGTTGGCCGTCTCGTCATGTATCTCATCCCGGTCTTGTCCTCCGACTCCGCTTTCGTATTGGTCGATTTCATGGCCTATCTTCTCCAAACGGTCATGATTGCCGTAACCCTCATCGTCGTCGCCGTGCCAGAGGGTCTCCCCATGGCCGTGACGCTCGCACTCGCCTACAGTATGCGCAGTATGCTCAAGACGAATAACCTCGTCCGCAAGATGCACGCCTGCGAGACAATGGGTGCCGCAACGGTAATCTGTACCGATAAGACGGGTACGCTTACGCAAAACCAGATGAGGGTCAACAAGGCTCTCTTCTTCGAATTCCCCGACAATGCGCCCCTCGCTTCCGCCCCGACTTCGTCCATCATTGCCGAGGCTCTCGCCGTCAATTCCACTGCCGATCTCGATACGTCAAATCCTTCCGCCCCATCCGTGGTGGGCAATCCTACCGAGGGTGCGCTCCTCCTCTGGCTCAATGCCCAGGGTGTCGACTATCGAGCCGTCCGTTCCTCAGTCCAACGCATCGACGAACTCTCGTTCTCAACCGAGCGTAAGTACATGGCTTCGCTAATCGCCTCTCCTTCAGGGCGCAAGTCTATCCATGTCAAGGGTGCTCCGGAGATTGTCATCAATCTCTGCTCCTCAATAGCCGGCGGCAAAAGCCGTGAAGAGGTCTTCGATTCTCTCGCCACGTTCCAAAAGCAAGGAATGCGTACTCTCGCCCTCGCCTACAAGGAGCTGACCGATGCCGAATCTCCAATTTCCGACGGCCAAGTTGTCGCCAACGATTTGACTCTGCTCGGTGTCGTCGCCATAGCCGACCCAGTCCGCCCCGATGTCCCCGATGCCATCGCCGAGTGCCAAAATGCCGGTATCAATATCAAGATGGTGACGGGCGACACCGCCAACACCGCCATCGAGATAGGTCGTCAAATCGGTCTATGGAATCCCGCCACCGACACCGATTCCAACATTGTGACAGGCCCGCAAATAGCCGCCATGTCCGATGCCGAGCTCGATTCCAATGTCCAAAACTTCAAGATTATTGCCCGAGCAAGGCCTATGGACAAGAAGAGGCTCGTCGAGAGCCTTCAAAGGCACAATGAGGTCGTAGCCGTAACAGGCGACGGAACAAATGACGCGCCGGCCCTCAAGTCCGCTCACGTCGGTCTCTCCATGGGCGACGGCACGTCTGTCGCCAAGGAGGTCAGCGACATCACCATTATCGACAACTCTTTCAGCAGCATCGGCAAGGCTGTCCTCTGGGGCCGTTCTCTATATCAGAACATCCAGCGGTTCCTCCTCTTCCAACTCACTGTCAATGTCTCCGCCTGTCTAATTGTGCTTGTCGGTGCTTTCATGGGTGTCCAGTCTCCCCTCACGGTCACTCAGATGCTCTGGGTCAATCTCATCATGGATACCTTCGGGGCAATGGCCCTCGCCTCCCTCCCGCCCTCTAAGTCCGTCATGAACGATAAGCCCCGCGACCGCAAGGCGTTCATCATCGACCGCACCATGGGCATCGAGATTTTCGCCATCGGAGGCGTCTTCTTCCTCATCATGCTCGTCATGCTCTACGTGTGCCAACACGCCGACATCCGCTCCATGTCCGATTTCCTCACCTTCTCCCTCGGAAAGGCCAACGGTCTCACCACCTACGAGCAGACGCTCATCTTCTCCGTCTTCGTCATGACGCACTTCTGGTATATGTTCGACGCCCGCGCTTTCAAGACGCGACGCAGTGCCCTCCATCTCAAAGGCTGCAAAGGCTTCGGCACCATTACTCTCGTCATTCTCGTCGGGCAAGTCCTAATCGTCGAGGTTCTCTATAAGTTCTTCGATGTCATGCCAATGGCACTCGTCGATTGGGTTGTCATCACGCTTCTCTCGTCGCTCGTCCTTTGGGTTCGCGAGGTTAGGGTTCTCTTCATGCCAAGCCCGTGCGGCAGGGTTGCCGAAACAAATGAGTAACAGTCTCGCGTCATGGCTTTTCGCCCAGATGTTAAGTTTCGTTTGTATTCCCTCTTTATTTAAGAAATAATTCATATCTTAGCGCATCGGGGGGTCAGGACGAAGCTCGTCCAACCTTCCGATTTTTTATGTCTGAATATTAAGAAACTGATAATGAAAGTAGACGTTCTCCTGGGCCTCCAATGGGGCGACGAGGGTAAAGGTAAGGTGGTCGACGTTCTCACACCAGGCTACGCCGCCGTCACACGCTTCCAAGGCGGCCCCAACGCCGGCCATACTCTCGAGTTCGAAGGACAAAAATACGTCCTCCGCTCTGTCCCGTCCGGCATCTTCCAGGGCGACAAAGTCAACATAATCGGAAACGGCGTCGTCCTCGACCCGGCTCTCTTCAAAACCGAGGTAGAGCAGCTCGAAGCCTCTGGCCACGACCTCCGTTCCCGCCTCTTCATCTCCCGCAAAGCCCACCTCATCCTCCCAACCCACCGTCTCCTCGACGCTGCCTACGAGATGGCAAAAGGCGACGGCAAGATTGGTACAACAGGCAAAGGCATCGGCCCCACCTACACCGACAAGATTAGCCGCAACGGTCTCCGAGTAGGCGACCTGGAGCACAACTTCGAGGCTAAGTACACGGCCGCTATCAACCGCCACAAGGAGATTCTCGGGCATTACAATTACCAGCTCGACAAGCTCGCCGAGATTGAGAAAGACTGGATGGCAGGCATCGAGAAGCTCCGCCAATTCACTTTCATCGATAGCGAGTTCTACATCAACAGCCTTCTCGCCGAGGGTAAGAATGTCCTCGCCGAGGGCGCCCAGGGCACCATGCTCGATGTCGATTTTGGCTCATACCCCTTCGTCACCTCCTCCAACACCGTCTCCGCTGGCTCTTGCACAGGTCTCGGTGTCGCCCCAAAGAATATCGGCGAGGTCTTTGGCATTTTCAAAGCCTATTGCACCCGCGTCGGAAGTGGTCCTTTCCCCACAGAGCTCTTCGACGAGACGGGTGAGCAGCTCCGTAAGCTCGGTCACGAGTTCGGCGCTGTGACGGGGCGTCCGCGCCGTTGCGGTTGGATTGACCTCGTCGCCCTCCGCTATGCGGTCATGATTAACGGCGTGACGCAGCTCATCATGATGAAGAGCGACATCCTCGATGCCTTCCAAACCATCAAGGCGTGCGTAGCCTACAAGGTTGGCGACCGCGAGACCGACGAGATGCCATTCGACATCAACGATGGCGTCGAGCCTGTCTACATGGACTTCGAGGGATGGAACACGCCAATGGACAAGATGACTTCCGAAGACCAGTTCCCACAGAAGTTTGTCGACTATGTCAAGTTCATCGAGAGCTACCTCGGTGTGCCTGTCAAGATTGTCTCCGTTGGACCCGACCGTGAGCAGACTATTGTCCGCAAGTAAACCCCGCCGAAAGGCATCCCTTCGCTGATTCCCACATCAGCAAGATACACATTGACGTATGATGCCCCTCCGAACGCCCACGGCTACGGAGGGGTTCGTTTTTCCAGAGATTCCCCTTACCATGACAATTTCTGAACTGAAGAAAGAACTCCGACGAAAAGTCCGACGACTAAAGACGCAGCTCTCGCCCGTTCAGAGGGCTGAGGCCGCAAAGGTTCTTGCGGACAAGGCTCTCGCCAATCCAGATGTTGCCTCGGCTGAGAACGTCCTCTCGTTTTGGCCCATGCCCGACGAGATTGACATCGTCTCGCTCAATCTCGCCTTGCGTAACATGGGGAAGAATGTGTATCTCCCGATAATGGTTGGCGACGACCTCCAATTCCGGCTCTTCCGTGGTGTCGACGAGCTGATTCCCGATCCCGATTTCGGTATTCTCCAGCCCTCAGTCGACGCACCTCTCTTGCCTCCCGAGGTGGCTTTGACGGACAACCTTGTCATCCTCACTCCGGGAATAGCTTTTGCTCCCGATGGTCGTCGTCTCGGGCGAGGCAAGGGGTTCTACGACAGGAGTTTCTCCGATTTTCCAAAAGCCAAACGCATCGGCGTAGGCTTCAGCTGCCAATTGTTCCCCGATGTCCCGACTGACGAGGGCGATGTCCCGCTCGATTCTATTATCTTATGCTGATTAAAACTCCAATCCAATTCACACAATAATGGGAAACCCCATCTTCCACTCTCTCATAGCTGCGCAGCTCGGTCTAAGGCCTGCGCAAGTTCAAAACACCATCAAGCTCATTGACGATGGCGCGACTGTCCCTTTCATCAGCCGCTATCGCAAGGAGGCCACAGGCAATCTCGATGAGGTCGCAATAGGCTCAATAGCCGACTCCTACGCCAAACTAAAGGAGGTCGAGGCCCGCAAGGAGACCATCATCTCCACCATCGAGGCGCAAGGCAAACTCACCCCCGATTTGCGTAAGCAGATTGACGAGACGTGGGATGCCACACGTCTTGAAGACCTCTACCAACCCTATAAACCCAAACGCAAGACCCGTGCCGCAAAGGCTCGCGAACTCGGTCTCGAACCGCTTGCCCTTGCCCTGATGTCCGGCTCTTGTGCCGATGCCGAGCTTGCCGCCGAGAAATACCTGTCCGACGATGTCCCAACGTCCGACGACGCTCTCCAAGGCGCGCGTGACATCATAGCCGAGTGGGTGGCCGACCAACCCGAGGCTCGCGAAGCAGCGCGAAATGTCTTCCGCCGCGAGGGGCTCGTCTCCACCAAGATGGTCAAAGGTAAGGAGGCTGAGGCCGAGAAATACCGCGACTATATCGACCGTCAGGAGAATCTCGCCAAATGCCCAAGCCACCGCGTTCTGGCCATGATGAGGGCGCAGAGCGAGGGCGTTATCAAGATGTCCGTTGCCCCCGCCGATCCCGATGCCATTGTCAGCCGCCTCAATAGGCGGTACGTGAAGGCGCCCCGAACCGCTAAGCAGGTCGAGATGGCAGTGGCCGACGGCTATAAACGCCTCCTCGCGCCGGCAATGGAGACCGAGATGGAGGCCGAGGCAAAAGAGAGAGCCGACACGGAGGCCATCACCGTCTTCGAGACCAATCTCCGGCAGCTTCTCCTCGCTGCGCCACTCGGCAGACACCGCGTCTTGGCTCTCGACCCAGGCTTCCGTACAGGCTGCAAGGTCGTATGTCTCGATGAGCAGGGTACAATGCTCTGCCATTCAGTTATTTACCCTCACCCGCCGCACTCAAAGACACAAGAGGCTGAGGCCGAACTCCGCAGGCTTGTCGATACCTACCACATCGAGGCCGTAGCCATCGGAAACGGGACGGCCAGTCGAGAGACGGAGGCTTTCGTCCGTCAGTTCGACGCACAGGCCAAGCTCCGCATCTTCGTCGTTTCAGAAGACGGCGCGTCTATCTATTCCGCTTCAGCTACGGCGCGAGAGGAGTTCCCCGACGAGGATGTCACAGTTCGCGGTGCCGTCTCCATCGGTCGCCGTCTCATGGATCCCTTGGCCGAGCTTGTAAAGATTGACCCCAAGTCGCTCGGCGTGGGGCAATATCAACATGATGTTGACCAGGCGCGGCTCAAGGCGTCGCTCGATTCTGTCGTCGTCAGTTGCGTAAACCAAGTGGGCGTCGAGGTCAACACTGCGAGCCGCCATCTCCTCACTTATGTCTCAGGACTTGGTCCGACGCTCGCCAAGAACATCGTCGACTATCGCACAGAGCATGGCCCCTTCACTTCGCGAGACGAGCTGAAGAAAGTCCCTCGCCTTGGTCCAAAGGCCTTCGAGCAATGCGCCGGCTTTCTCCGCATAGCAGGTGCCAAGAATCCGCTCGACTCCTCAGCTGTCCACCCTGAGCGATACGCCATAGTCGCCCAAATGGCCGCCGATGCCAAATGCACCGTAGCCGAGCTGATGTCCGATTCCGCACGCCGAAAGTCCATAAAGCTCGACCGCTACGTCAGTGGCGATGTCGGTCTGCCAACCCTCCGCGACATCATGGCCGAGTTGGAGAAGCCGGGCCGAGATCCGCGCCAGTCCATCAAAGAGTTCAAATTCGACGACTCTGTCCATTCTATCGACGATGTACGGTCTGGCATGACGCTCCCAGGCATCGTCACAAATCTCACGGCTTTCGGCGCATTTGTCGACATCGGTGTAAAGACCGATGGACTCGTCCACATCAGCCAATTGGCCGACCGCTTCGTGAAAAACGTAGCCGATGTCGTCTCCTTACATCAGCAGGTCGTCGTCCGCGTCCTCGATGTCGATACCGCCCGCGGCCGTATCAATCTCACCATGAAAGGCGTAGAGCAATAGCCAATCTCACATAACAAAGCAAATCCCGCATGGACGCACCTCCATGCGGGATTCGTTTTTTAGCCCATTACTCTCCTCATTTCTGACCGAGCAAAACCCTCAACGTCCAAGGTACATACTTCCGCAAGAACGCATACACGCAAAGAAGGGCAATCACGATGATTGCAACCCCAAGAAACCAAGCGGGAATCCCTTGAAAAGGCATAATGCTAAGAAATTTCAGTACGTAACCTACCAGGAAAGGATGGCCAAGATATATGAAGTAAGTAGAGTCGCCCAATCCTGAACGCAGTTGAAGTTTTCCTTGCTCAAGAAGAGTAGCGGTAAAACACACAACGACCATGGCTGTGCTCACGACGTAAGAGACGTAAAAAATCGTAGGCCACCACGTGTCTTGTTCTTTTCTCCAGTTTGCAAGCAAGACGACAAACGATATAATGGAGACAACGAGATTCAACCACTTGAAGCGGCGAAATACATCTACGAAGTTGAGCTTTTTGATGCTAAACAAAGCCCCGAAAGAGAACCAGAAAACTGTGGTGATTAACAGTCCGCTTGCGATTGGCCATGCCCACGTGACGTAGAATAAACCGAAAATGAGCAAAATCCATCCCTTTGTTTTTGTGATTAGCCACCAAATAGCTGGTGCTGCCAAACATACGATAATAAGATCTCTAATAAACCAACCCACAAGGAATACAGGCCCTGTCATATGCTGCACCTCCCCGAATATTGTGCAATAGCTTCTGTCCCATTGGCTGTAATCCCATAGTAAATGAGGGAGGGTTTCGAGCGATATAATGTCATAAGAGCCTCCGTCTCGGATTGCAATGATAAGAATATGAATGATTTGCAATGCGTTCCATGCTATGTACGGAATCAAGAGAGTGAAGATGCGGTTACGAGTTTTAGCTATATAGTCTTCAATTGAGAACTGCTCCCTTTTTGTCTTGAAAAAGTATAGGTATCCCGACATGAAAAAGAAGAGAGGCACGGAGATGTGTGCCAATATCTGCTGAATCGCTACGACAGAATGGTAGGTTAAGTGAGCGGTTATACCCGCTTCCGGGGGGGGGGTATTTGGACTAAATTAAAATTACTGCCAAGGAAGCATCCTGTGTGTATCAACACCACAAGAACCGCAAGAGGAAACCGAAGCCATTCTATGACTTGCGATTGAATGTCGCCCCGCGGTGGGGTAGGTTTGAAAATTTCGAACATGATAGCGTGATTATTATTGCGTCTAATTTAGAGCCATTCTTTCCACAGCCCGTGGAAGAATCATTTTTGGGGATTAGCTACGCAATCTTTATACTGCTACAAATCCCCCCAAATCTCCAGCGAAACAATTTTGAGGGTTTAGCAAAAAGCCCCTCGCCCTGCAACATAATTCGGAGGGCGGGGGGCTATGTCTGCTTACAATGGTGCGACTATTCCGCTTGTTTGAACCATTTGACAATCTCGCCAAAGGTGACTTTCTTGCCGTACATGAGGATTCCGACACGGTAGATGCGGGCCGCAATCCACGTGAAGAGGATGAATGTCCCGACAAGGATGGCAACCGACAGGGCAATCTCCCACGCCGGGACGCCAAACGGGATGCGGGCCATCATGATGATGGGCGATGTGAACGGGAATAGCGATGCCCAGAAGGAGAGGTCGCTCGCTGGGTCCTGCATCGTGTGGATGGCGATGTATACGGCCGCAAAGAGCGGAATCATGACGATGATGCTGAGCTGCGAGCCGTCTTGTGGCTGGTCCATTGCCGCGCCGCATATTGCGAAGAGGCTGGCGTAGAGGAGGTAGCCGAAGAGGAAGTAAACCACGAAGAGCGTGATGAGCTGGATGAAGTTGATGCTCTCCATCTTGTGCATTATCTCGGCAACTAAGCCTTGATCCACAGCGGCGGATGCCATCTCCGTGTCGACCATCGACTGAATGGTGGCAGGGTCTGGCGCCATGAGCGACGAGACCATGGCGACGAGGCTGAAGCCCACTACAATCCATATAGCCATCTGGGTCAGGGCAACGAGGGCTATGCCGATAATCTTGCCCATCATCAGCTCAAAGGGCTTTACCGACGAGACGAGGACTTCGACAATGCGGTTTGTCTTCTCTTCCATAACGCCCTGCATCACCATTGATCCCGTCGTGAGGACAAAGGTGTAGATGAGCAATGCCGTGACTAATCCCACAACGGCACCTATGGCGGCGGAGTCTTCGCTCTCGCTGCCGTCGTCGGAGATGTTGATGGTCGTGATGTTGGCGTTGGCCTTGTCGACGCAGGCGAAGAGGGAGTCAAGTTCCGACGTGTGGCCGGCGTAGTTGTTCATTATCTCGCGCCGTACTTGCTCGCGGAGGGCGTCCTCGGTGTGGCTTACGGCCTCCATGGGGACGGTGGAGCTGGAGTAGAGGCGGACGCTGTCGCGCTTGGCGGGCGAGCCGAGAATCATCATGTAGGCGTCGTAGCCGCTCGTCTCATACGAGTTGCGCAGCCCCTCCTCGTCGGTGTCTGGGGCGAGGAATGAGAATGTTGCCGAGTTGTCGTCGTGGAGGGCTTGGGCGTAGCGGCCCGTGCGGTCCACTACGGCAATTCTCGTGGCCTCGGTCTGACCGAGTATGGTGATGAGCGTCGGGAGTGCCATGAGCAGAAGCATGCCGATGGGCATGAGCAGAGACATCACGATGAAGCTCTTCTTGCGGACGCGGGTGCTGTATTCGCGGTTGATTATGAGGGATAGTTTGCTGCTCATTGTCGTCTTACTTGTTGGTCTCGTCGGCGGCGTTAGGGCCGACAACTTTAATGAAAATGTCGTTCATGCTTGGCAATATCTCCTCGAAACTTGCCAATTCGACGTGTTGCAAGAGGTTGCGTATCAGCTCGTTGGGCGTCATGTTGGCGGCTGCTGCCGAGGGCATGACTGTGGCCTCGTGGTATATGCCGTTCTGACGTACGTCCGCAAGGCTGACGGGTGAGTCGGGCTGGGTGAGCGACGTGTCGTCGCCCGTGTAGCGGATTCGGAATTTGTTCTCCTTGAAACGCTGACGCACGTCGCCCACAGAGCCAGAGAGTACGGCGCGGCTCTTGTTGATGAGCGTGATGTCGTCGCACACCTCCTCAACGGAGGCCATGTTGTGGGTTGAGAATATGACGGTCGCGCCCCTCTTCTTTAGTTCCAAAATCTCGTTTTTTAGGAGATTGGCGTTCACGGGGTCAAAGCCGCTGAAAGGCTCGTCGAAGATGAGGAGGCTGGGTTCGTGGAGCACGGTCACGATGAATTGCACTTTCTGCTGCATTCCTTTTGATAGCTGCTCCACCTTCTTGTCCCACCAGTCCATGATGTCGAATTTCTCGAACCAATAGCGGAGCTTATGGCGGGCGTCCATGGCCGAGAGACCCTTCAGGCGGGCGAGGTATATGGCCTCTTCGCCCACTTTCATTTTTTTATAGAGGCCGCGCTCTTCGGGCAGGTAGCCAATGCGCTCAATGTCGGAGGGCGTGAGCGGGTGTCCGTCAATTTGGATTGTGCCGCTGTCGGGACGTGTTATTTGATTGAGGATTCTGATGAAAGTGGTCTTTCCGGCGCCGTTGGGACCGAGCAAGCCGTAGATGCACCCCTGCGGGACGCTCAGGCTCAGGCCGTCGAGGGCGCGGTGACCAGAGTATTCTTTCACCACCTCGTGGGCTTCGATGAATGCCATGTTTTTCCTTGTTTGATTAGTTTATTGGTTTGATAGTTTTTCTTGTCGGGGAACCATGCGGTTTTCCGTCATGCGCTCCATGTATTGTTGGATTATAGCCTTCAACTTGCGCTCCATTCTGGCCTCGTCTTCGCCAATTTGGCCTCGGAGGTCGTGTGTGAGCATCCAGTCGGCGTCGATGTCATAGACGCCGCGCGTCTCGTGCCCGTCGAACTGGAGGAGGATGTTTTTCTCTATGTATTGGTAAATTCCGTTGTTGTAGTTTACGGCCCATGTGGCGGAGTCGGGTGTGGAGAGGAGGTCTTTGCCGAAGGCGATGTATGGCTCGTCATATCCCACGTAGTTGAGGATTGTCGGCATGAAGTCTATCTGTTGGGCTATGCCGTGGCGGCGACCAGCGGGAATCTCGCCCGACGGGTCGAAGATGAGGACGGGCGAGCCATAGAGGCCGAGCGAGGTCTTATATTCCGGGTGGTCGGGCTGATTGGTATGGTCGCTCGTGAAGAAGAAGATTGTGTTGTCGTACCATGGCTGCTTGCTTGCCGTCTCGAAGAAACGCCGGAGCGCATGGTCCGTGTAGCGGATGCATTTGTGCATTACGCTGCCGCCCTCTTCGGGGAACGTGTCGCGATAGGCAACGGGAATTACGAAGGGGTGGTGGCTCGTGGCGGTGAAGACCGAGGTCATGAAGGGCTCTTTCAACTCGCTCATTTTGAGGGCGTAGAACTGAAGGAACGGCTCGTCCCATATTGCCCACGTCCCGTCAAAGTCATTGTCGCCGTCAAATCGGTTGTCCTCGTTATACTCCGTGCGGCCGTAATATTCCGAGAAGCCCGTGTGGCGGGCGAAGGCCTGGAAGCCCATGCTGCCGTTGGCGGCCCCGTGGAAGAAAGCGGTCTGATAGCCCATCTTGTTCAGGCAGTCGGCAATTCCGCTGATGTCGTTGAGGGCTGAGGGCGTGAGGAAGAAAGGCTCTACGAACATGGGGATGCTGCTCAGGGCGCTCGGCATGGCGTCTATGCTCTTGCGCCCGTTGCAGAAGGTGTAGTCGAAGCTCATGCTGCGCTTATAAAGCGAGTCGACAAAGGGGGCGTAGCCTTTGTATTGTCCGCCGTCGAGGCGTTCGTTGTATGCGCCAATGAACTCGCGTCCGAAGCTCTCGACAATGAGGACGACAATGTTCTTTTTGCGCTTGGTCAACGTGTCGGGAGGGGTGTGGAGAGGGTAGAATGTCGCATTAAGCTCCTCGCGGTCGAAATATGCGGGCGGGACGAAAGGTTTCTTACCGGCAGTGCGGATTAGCGAGAATGGGGTGTTGAGGATTAGCGCGACTTCTGAGGGGGAGTCGGCATATTGGTTGGCGTTGGATATGGTGATGGGGCGTGTGGCATCGGTGGCACCGCCACGCATGGCGATAATCATCACGGGGATGTAAATGCCGAAGGTGATGGTGTGCGAGACGTAGTAAACTACCCATTGCAATGGCCTCGTAGGACGCGAGTGTTGCGCGGGGCGGACGTAGAGGCGCGTCATGACGTAGACCACGACACCGACAAAGAGGACGAGATACCATGAGGAGATGAGCTCGGCGGCGACAATCGACGTCATGTTGTCCTCGTTGGCGAACTCTTGGAATACGCTTGCCGTGGTGCGTCGGCCCGTAAACCCGAAGTAGACGCTATCCGCCACGTTGGCGATGAGGCAAATGGTGTTGATAATGATGAATGTCCACTTGGCGGCTGTCTGCCATCCGCGGCTCTCTTTGAGGAAACACGGGATGAGCATCAGCAGGGCGTAGAGGGCGCCCGTATAGGCGATGGCCGAGGAGTCGAACATCCAGCAGCCCGTAAGCAGTTCGCCCACGTTGCCCCACGAGAGTGTCGGGGCTATTGTGGACCAGTTTTCGAGAAGGTATTCAATGCGGCTAATCATGAATACCGCGTACGCCAGAATCGTGTTGAGCATGAAGGCCACGATGGTAGACCTAACGCTCATTTTCTTTTTCATCTGTCCTGTTGTAATGAAATTTCCTCGTAAAGGTAGCAATTTTTGCAAGGGAATAAGGGGGAGATAGGCTGCCATGTGGGCTGATAAGCATTGAAACAACAGGGACCTGCTACTTTGTCTTTCGCGCAAAGTCTCCATTTCATGCCGTCGTATGTAAAAAAAGAGACAGTTGGCGACACCTCCCTTTCGCAGGAGAAGTCGCAAACTGTCTAAGTATGTAAAGATGTAGGTTAGGCTCTTATTTGCCGCTTGCGCCGTAGTTGGGGAGGACGCGGGCCGACGGGTCGTTTACGTTGCAGTTCTCCCACTCTTTGTTAGGCATCCAGAAATCTTTAATCACAGCCGAGCGGCCGGGGAAGTGGCTCTCGAAAATCTCGCGATAAAGGAGGCTCTCTTTGGTGATGGGCGGCACGTGGTCATACTTCTTGCGACGCTCCTCAAACTCGGCGTCGGTGTAGTACTTCTCGGCGAACTGCTTGATGTAGTCTACGGAGCTGTGGCCAACGGCGTCGGAGAAGGCGGCTTTCTCACGATAGAGGATGTCGTAGGGGAGGAGGTCGCCCTCGAAGCTCTTGCGGAGGAGGCGTTTGCCTATGCCTACCTTATTAAGCTTGCGCTCGGGGTCGATGCTCATGACGTAGTGGACAAAGGCGAGGTCGCCAAAGGGGACACGGGCCTCAAGGCTGCAGCCCGAGATGCAACGGTCGGCACGAAGCACGTCGTACATATAGAGCTCGCGGACGCGCTTGGCTGCCTCCTCTTGGAATGCCTCTGCCGAGGGGGCGTAGTCGGTGTATTTGTAGCCAAAGAGCTCGTCGGAAATCTCGCCCGTAAGGAGCACCTTGATGTCGGTCTTCTCGCGTATGTATTTGCAGACCAGGTACATACCTATTGAGGCGCGGATGGTCGTGATATCGAATGTCTCGGTGAGGTAGATTAGGTGGCTGAGGGAGTTGAAGATGTCGTCTTTCGTGAAGAGGACCTCAGTGTGTTCGCTGCCTATGTAGTCGGCCACCTGTCTGGCGTATTTTGTGTCGATAGGTCCGTCCTCGATGCCGACGGCGAAGGTGCGGATGGGTTTCTTGAGGTGACGTGCGGCAATGGCGCAGACAAGGCTGGAGTCGAGGCCGCCCGAGAGGAGGAAGCCGACAGGTACGTCGGACTGGAGGCGTTTGATGACGCCTTCGGTGAGCAGGTCGTGAATCTTGTGGCAGATGGTCTCCTCGTCGTCGGTGTTGTAGCCGTTGGGCGTGGCGGTCATGTCGGTGTATTGTACGAACTTCTCTCCGTCGAAAACGTGGCCGGGAGGGAAAGGCATGACGGTCTGGCAGATTTCGCTGAGAGCCTTCATCTCCGATGCGAAGCAGATGTCGCCGTCGGCAGTCTTGCCGTAGAACATACCGCGGATGCCGATGGGGTCACGTGCGGCGAGGAATTTGTCTTGCTTCTTGTCGTAAATCACGAGGGCGAACTCGCCGTCGAGTTCACGAGCCATCTCTATGAGGCCCTTGTCGGCCAAGAGGGGGAGGATGCACTCGCAGTCGCTGCCGCTCTTAAAGGGGTACGATGAGTAGCGGGCGCGAAGGGCTGGGCTGTTATAAATCTCGCCGTTGCAAGTGAGGTAGACTTCGTTAGCTACGAAAGGTTGGTTGCCGGCGTCGGAGGTGTCCATTATGCTGAGGCGGTGGAAGGCCATCCATCCGCGGGGAAGGTCTTGCATCAGGGTGTTGTCTGGCCCGCGATGCTTGATGTTATATGCTTCGTGACCGAATTGGAGCTTGACCTGGAGGTCGCTTCCTGTGTAAACTGCAAATCCACACATAGAGTTATTCTGTAATTGTTTGGTGTTGCAAAGTTATGTTTTATAATTATTCGTGCAATAGAAATTATAAATCAAAAGAAAATTTTCCTCAAATAGCGCTTTTTGAAAGCAATAGGGGGTGGAATTGACACTTTGACGGAAAAGGGGTGTATTTGGAAGTTTGTTGTATTTGGGGTGAATGTGTATGCAAAAAATTGGGGGTGAGTTGCGGATGTCGCTTTCTTGTGGAGGTCTTGGTTTTGTTTTTTAGGGGGTGTGTCGGGAAATTCATATTTTCTGCGGAAAAAGGGTACGGAAGGGCTTAGAGTTGATGAATTATCGCCTTCTTTCGGCAATTTCTTATCTTTATGGTCAACTTCCACCCAAAAATCCTACATAATGAAGACAGCAAAACTCATTGCGATGGCACTCATGATGGTTGTCGCAATGGCTGCGTGTACCAACGAGGTCGAAAAGCCAGACCGCGATCAGGAGGACTTTTTCGACGAAGAGTATTGGGCTACGTCGACTGACACGGCCGTGACGGGGCAGGCCACAGACGTGACCTATTATAGTGCCACCCTGACGGGCAAGCTCAATATCAAGACTTTCAGCTCATTGCCACAATACACCACGTGGGGCGTGGTCATTTCGGCCACTAATCCCGACCCGATGCCCAATGCCGACGATTGCGTAACCATCATCAGCAAGAGGCAGGCCAAAATTTTCACCTGCTCGGCAACAGGCCTCACCATGGGGACGAAGTATTATTACAGGGCTTATTTGCGCGAGAGCAATGGCAAGACGTTGCGAATTGGCCGTGTGATGTACTTCACGACGCTGAAATGCAGCGTCTCCACGTCCGATGCCGACCCCGTGAGCATCTTCTCCGCCACGATACGCGGCGAGAGCAGCATCAAGCTGAACGACACGAAGTTTCTCGGCGAAGTGGGCTTCCTTTATACAAAGCGACAGACCGACCGCCCGAACCCAAGCGTCGACACCTTTGTAAAGGGCAGCGTCTCGCCCAACGACTCAGTCCGTTTTGAGGCGCAGCTGACGGGTCTCACATCGTCGACGCGATACACATACATGGCCTACTTGAAGATTGACACCGTCTATTATTGGGGCGACCCCATAAGTTTCACTACGCAAAATTTGAGTATCGAGGATAGCGATTTGCCTGTGGACCTGGGACTTACAACGCTATGGGCGGCCAGGAATGTGGGCGCGTCTAAAGCCGAGCTGGCGGGTACGTACTTCGGATGGGGCGACCCGACGGGCGATAAGACCTCGTCCAACCCGGCTGACTACCCGTCGGTGGCGTCGCTTGTCGGTACGGACTACGACATTGCCACGGCCAATCTTGGTGCCGGGTGGCAGATGCCGACCTTTGAGCAATTTGAGGAGCTTATTAATGAATGCGACTGGGTCTGGACAACATGGCACGATACGCAAGGCTATGCCGTAGTGAGCCGAACCAATGGTAAGGCCATTTTCCTGCCCGCGGGCGGATATGCCAAGCCACTTGACGATGACGGGCGCGAGGTGATTGGCCAAGGCATTGCCGAGCCGCTTGGCTATTACTGGACAGCCAACTTGTCGAGCTTCAGCCGTTTCGCCTACTCGCTAAAGATTACGTCGAAGAAGCCCGATATGCATAAGCTCGACAACGACAAGAGCTATGGCTACATGGTTCGCGCCGTCTTGGCCGAGTAAGGCGTTCTGAGCGTCAGGACAAAAGGAAACCGAGGTCGCCCTTCTGGGAGACCTCGGTTTCCTTTTGCCTTATCGTGAATGGGGTGGGGGCTTATTCCACCGTCTTCGTGGTTCGGATAACGTCGCGGCTGTTGCCGCCAATCATGAACTCGAACTCGCCCGGCTCGAAGACGCTGTTGCCCTCGGCATCGAAGAATGAGAGCATCTCGCGAGTGACGGCGAAAGAGACTTCGCGGCTCTCGCCCGGGGCGAGCGTGACGCGCTGGAAGCCCTTAAGCTCCTTGACGGGGCGGGCAATAGAGGCGGCAATGTCGCGGATGTAGAACTGGACAACCTCCGTAGCCTCGCGAGAGCCGGTGTTCTTGAGTGTCGCGCGGACGGAGAAGAGGGCGTCTTTCGCGTCGGACGCTATGCCGATGCCGTCGTAGGCGAAGGTGGTGTAGGTGAGGCCGTAGCCGAAGGGGAAGAGCGGCTCGTTGCGGATGTCGATGTAGTTGCTGGCGAATTTGCGGAACTCTTTGACACCAGCCTCTACGGGGCGGCCCGTCATGTGGTGGTTGTAGTAGATGGGGATTTGTCCGAGAGCCTTGGGCATCGTCATGGTGAGGTGGCCAGAGGGCGTTTTGTCGCCAAAGATTACGTCGCAGATGGCGTCGCCAGCCTCAGAGCCGCCGAACCATACGTTGAGGATGGCGGGGACGTTCTCGGCCTCCCAGGTCATGATGGTTGGGCGGCCCGAGAAGTTGAGAAGCACGACGGGTTTGCCCGTGGCCACGAGGGCTTTGAGCAAGTCCATCTGCACGTCGGGCAGCGAGATGTCGGAACGAGAGGAGCTCTCGCCGCTCATCTCTGCCATCTCGCCCATGGCGCATACGATGACATCGGCCTTCTTGGCAATTTTGAGGGCCTCGTCTTTGGCGGCCTTGTCGTCAACGCGGTCGATAGGGCGACCGTGCGTCGCGCCCTGCTGAGTGGCGTTGTCGGCGTAGATGTTGCAACCTTGGGCGAAGAGGATCTGCGCCTTGCCGTCGACGGCACGAGCCATTGCCTCGCGGAGGGTGGAGTAGAGCTCGGGCGTGTCGCCTGTGGACCAGCATCCCACCATGTTGGAGCGGTTGTCGGCGAGAGGGCCGATGAGGGCAATCTTGCCTTGCTTCTTAAGGGGGAGGAGGTTGGTCTCGTTCTTGAGGAGGACGAACGTCTCGGCGGCCATGTCTCGTGCGGCCTTGCGGTGCTCGGCGGTGTAGAGGTCGGTCTTCAGACGCTTTGGCTCGCAGAAACGGTAGGGGTCGTCAAAGAGGCCGAGCTTGTACTTGGCTTCGAGGACGCGGCGGCAGGCGTTGTCAATGTCGGCCATTGTGACTCTCCCCGATTCGAGAAGCGACTTGAGTTGCGCGATGTAGGCGGAGGAACACATATCCATGTCGGTGCCGGCCTTCAAGGCGAGTTCCGTGGTTACGGAGACGTCGCCGAGACCGTGGACGACGGCCTCATTGATTGAGCCGTAGTCGGTCACGACAAAGTTGTCGTAGCCCCATTTCTTGCGCAAGATGTCGTCGAGAAGCCACTTGTTGCACGTGGCGGGGACGAAGTCGACGAGGTTGAAGGATGACATGAAAGAGCCGGCTCCGGCCTTGGCGGCGGCCTCGTAGGTCGGGAGGTATTGGTTGAACATACGGGTGCGGCTCATGTCGACGGTATTGTAGTCGCGCCCCGCCTCAACAGCGCCGTATAGGCCGAAGTGCTTGACGCAGGCCATGGCGTTCTCCTTGCCATAGTTGCCTTGATAGCCGCGGATTGCGGCCTCGCCGATTCGGCTGGTCAAGAATACGTCCTCGCCATAGCCTTCGGCCACGCGTCCCCATCGGGGGTCGACACTGATGTCGACCATGGGGCTGTAGACCCAGTTGATGCCTTGCGCCGTCGCCTCTTTGGCGGCAATTCGAGAGCCCTCCTCAATGGCGTTGAGGTCCCAGGAGCAAGACTGCGCGAGGGGGATGGGGAAGACGGTCTGATTGCCGTGAATCACGTCTTGGCCAATGAGCAGCGGGATGCCGAGGCGCGACTTCTTGACTGCTTGCTCTTGCAGGTCGCGGACCTTCTCTTGCCCCTTGACGTTGAGGACGGCGCCAAGTTTGCCCTCGGCGGCGAGTTTGGCGAGAGGGCTGTTCAAGACTGCGCCCGTCGTGATGTCGCCACCCGGCAATAGGTTGAGCTGGCCAATCTTCTCGTCGACGGTCATCTTGCTCATGAGGTCGCTGACGAATACGTCCATCGACTCCTTTTGTGCAAAGGAGGGCGATGTGGCAAGAAGTGCCACGGCGAGAGCTGTTACCTTATTCATATATACGGTTTTTACGGATTATTGGCGGAACGCCGAAGGCTCGGCATCCCGCCAAATATTGAAGTTACTAAACCTTTGGGAAAGTTGTTGCTATTTTAGGTCGAAAGCTACTTTACACTTGATGTCGGAGGCCGAGGCACCGATGAGAGCCTCAAACTGACCTGGCTCGGCAACCCATTCGCCCTTAGTGTCGTCGTAGTAGCTGAGCATGGAGTTGTCGATGCTGAAGACCACCTCGACCGACTCGCCGGGCTGGAGCCAAACTTTCTTGAAGCCCTTAAGCTCCTTGACGGGGCGGGGGAGGGACGACTTGACGTCGCGGATGTAGAGCTGGACAATCTCTGCGCCGGCGCGTGAGCCTGTGTTGCGGACGCTTACCTTGATGTCGCCATTGGGGAGCCTCTCCGCCTTGCCGTACTCAAAAGTAGTGTAGCTAAGCCCGTGGCCAAAAGCGAAGAGGGGCTTCAACTTCTCCTTATCCGCCCAGCGGTAGCCGACGAAAATTCCCTCTTTATACTCCTCGTCGATAATCTTCTTGTCCTCGCGCCATGTGCCGGGATAGGCATTGAGGGCGTGAGCGCCATACTCATTGAGGCTGTTCATCCACGAGAAGGGCAGTTTGCCCGACGGATTGGCATCGCCAACAAGTATTGAGGCGAGAGCCGTGCCGGCCTCAGAGCCGATGAACCAGCCTTGCACGATGGCGGGCACTTGCGACGCCCAAGGCATGGCGACAGCATTGCCCGAGATGTTGACAAACACCGTGCGGGCGTTGGCGCTGGCCAGAGCCTCGACGAGGCGGTCTTGCGCGTATGGGAGGGCGAACTCCTTGCGGTCGTGGCCCTCGCAGTCCTGGTAGTCGCTCTTGTTGAGGCCGCCGAAGACGATGACGTAGTCGGCACCCTTGGCCTTCGCGACAGCCTCGGCTATAAGCTCATCGGCCGAGCGGTCGTCCTTCAGGTTTTGGCCTGTCGTGACGCCATTATATTCGCCCGTGACGTCGCCTACGTAGCCGCGGGCATAGTCAACTTCGGCAACGCCTTTGAGGCGGGTGCGCAGGCCGTCGAGAGGGGAGATTTCGCGCTGAACCTTGAGAGAGGACGAGCCTCCGCCAACGGTCATCATCTTGACGGCATTCTCGCCGACAACGAGGACGCGCTTGACGGACTTGAGGTCGATGGGGAGGACAGGCGTCTTGGTACTGCGGAGATTGTCGTTCTTGAGGAGGACGACTCCCTCTTCGGCAATCTTGCGGGCGGCCTCATAGTGGCTCTCTGAGCAAAGGAAGCCGGCGGGGCGGTTCCTGTTCATCGTCGTGCGGAAGAAGAGGCGCAAGACGCGGCGAACCTTCTCGTCGAGTTCTTTTGTGGTGAATTTGCCCTCTTTGATGGCTTTCTTGTAGGGATTGGCGAGGTAGTAGTTGTCGTAGGCGTTCGATGCGCCCCATGAGAGGCCGTTTGTCCAAGAGCCGAACTCCATGTCGAGACCGTTCATGACGGCCTCGTCGGTATTGTGGGTTCCGCCCCAGTCGCTTACGACAACGCCGTCGAACTTCCAGTCTTGCTTAAGAATCTTGTTGAGCAGAATCTCGTTGTGGCAGTTGTGCTGATTCTTGTAGAGATTGTAGGCCCCCATTATTGCCCATGCCTTGCCCTCGGTTATTGCGGCCTTGAAGGCAGGGAGGTAGATCTCGTGGAGGGTGCGGTCGTCTACGACAACGTTGACCTGGTTGCGATACTCCTCGTCGTTGTTGAGGGCGTAGTGCTTGACGCAAGCGGCAACGCCTTTGGACTGCAAGCCCTCGACGTAGGGGACTACCATTCGGGAGGCGAGGTAGGGGTCTTCGCCCATGTACTCAAAGTTGCGGCCGTTGAGCGGCGTGCGGTAGATGTTGACGCCCGGGCCGAGAATCATGTCCTTGCCGCGATAGAGTGCCTCCTCGCCGAGGCTCTCGCCGTAGAGGTAGGCGATTTCGGGATTCCACGTTGCGGCGAGGCACGTCAGGGCAGGGAAGGCGAGGCACGAGTCGTTGGTCTGACCGGCTTGCTCCCACTCGTCCCAGAGGACGTCGGGGCGTACGCCGTGCGGGCCGTCGTCAGTCCAGAAGTCGGGCAGACCGAGGCGTGGTACGCCGGCGGAAGAGAATTTGCTTTGGGCGTGGACGACGCGTATTTTCTCGTCGAGCGTCATGCGTTTGAGGGCGTCCTCTACCCTGACCTCGATTTCTTTGGTGTCGTCGAGATAGGCGGGGAGCTCCTTTTGCGCGTATGCCGCCAAGGGGAGAGCCAAAGCCAGTGCGGTTGTGATGATGATTTTTTTAGTAGTCATGATGTGTGCCTATTGTTCTTATTTCTGAAACACACGGACGTATTCCACCTCCATTACGCAAGGGAGGGCGGACTCGTCGACACCCAGATAGCCGCCCCACATACCGCCCCAAGCGAGGTTGAGGATGACGTAGAAGGGGGTATGGTATGGCCAGTTGTAGTCGCCGCCACCGTCGTTCTCGTAGTAGAGTTGTTCTCCGCCATCGACGAACGTGCGGATGTAATTGGCGGTCCATTCCATGGCGTAGACGTGGAAGTCGTCTTCTGCGCCTTCGAGGTACATCTCGTGGGTGACCTGCGTGTTGTTGGAGTGGACGTGACCGTCGGCGTGGAGGCTTGAAGAGACGTAGTTAGGATTTGCGCCAACCTCCTCCATGATGTCCATCTCGCCGTCGTGAGGCCACGAGGTGAAGTTGACGGGCATCATCCAGAAGGCGGGCCATGTGCCTTTGCCCTTAGGGAGCTTGATCTTGGCCTCTATGTAGCCGTAGGTCCAGCCTGTGCGGACGTTGCCGTAGATACGGGCGGAGTAGATTTTGCCGTCCTCCTTGAAGCACTTGATGCGGAGTTTGCCGTCCTTGATGTCGGCCACTTTTGTGCCGTTGGGTGTCTTCTCCCTCACGTAGGTCTGCAATTCGTTGTTGACCCAGCCTGGCTGTGCCTCTTGGTATGTCCACTTGTTGAGGTCTGGCGCTGAGCCCGTGTTGAACTCATCGTTCCAGACGAGAGAGTAGCCCTTGAGGGGGCAGGTTATGGCGTTGGGGTCGGGGACACCGTCACCTCCGGCCTGTTTGACCTCGATGTATTCGCGGGCTGTGCCGGCCATGATGGTTATCTGCCCCTCGCGCGGGTCGAACTCGCCGTTTTTCTGGACTTTGATTGTCAGAGTGGCTTTTTGCTCGGCGGAGCTTTCGGGCGTAATCGTAATCCATGAGTCGCTTGGCTTTGCCGCCCACTCATGGTTTGTGATGATGGAGACAGTGAACTCGGCGGCATTGCCGTCGCAGTTGATTGTCTTCTCGCTGACGGAGATGGAGTGTTGGATGTCGTCTGTCTTATCGCCATCGCCATCCCCACAAGAAGTGAGGATGGCTGTGGCGAGTAAGCAGAGCATGGCAGGGAGTCTGCTTCTCATGATAAACAAGTTTTTTGCGTTTTAAATCTTATTCTGCTACCTCTTCGAAGAAGATGTTGCTAATCTTGACCGTCGTTCCGGCTGGAGTTCCGCCGAAGTCGAAGAAGAGGGTGAGGGCATCGGCATCGCCTTGCGGGAGGACCATCTCTTTGCCCTTGAAGACAAATTGTTTTCCACCAGAGACGGCGTGACGGTCGGCTGTGAAGAAGTTGTTGTCGGCATCGCCGCCGCCCGATTGGGTGAACTTGATGGTCAGGCCGGGAATGTCGTCATCGGAATCGACAAGGAGGTAGAGGTTGTACTTCTTGGTCATTGAGGCGGAGAGGGTGGTGCTGATTGGGAATTGGCCTTGCCACTGGTCGCCGCCCATGCCTTCGGGGATTATGACTTCCCACACATTGCCGTCTTGTGTCCACTCCGGGTCGTCAATTTGCGCCCATCCGCTGTTGGCGAACCACGGGGAGACACCCACGAAGTCGTCACCGGCGTCGACTGACTTCCAGAGGTTTGCGTCGGAGTTGTAGTCCCAGTCGAAGACCTCTTCGGGAACTTCTGGCTCCTCGGGGAGGCCTGTGTCCTCCTTGCTGGTGAGGACCAGGCGCCAAGCTATTGTGCCCTCGTCGGCAACCAGTGCGAGCTGCGATGAGCTGAGCGACTCTACGCGCCAGATTGGGTTCTCGTACGTGGCGTCGTTGGGGATGTAGGGGAAGAGGGTCTTGGCGGGGAACTGGAGGAAGATGCACTCCTCGCCATTATACTCGCCCGAGACGATGGTGAAAGTTGTCTCCTGGGGCTGGACCTCGGTGTCGAAGTCGGCATCTTGTGCGCCGCCGAAGGCCGTGACGCCCGCGTTCACGAAGAGCAGACCGTCCTCGCCTGGGTTGTAGGAGTATGTGCCGCCATTAACGGGGTCGGAATCGGAGTGGCTGAACTCGATGCGGTCGTCGTAGATGCCGTTGTCGGCCTTCTCGTTGAGGCCAGCAGACCACCATCCGCTGCCGTCAGAGCCTGGCTCGCCACATCCGAGGTGGCCTTTGATGGTGTAGTCTACTCTCCACGTCTTGCCGACGAGCTTGTTGAAGGTGGGCGTGTAGTCAATCTTTGTCTCGCGGAACGAGAACGTGGTGGAGAGGTAGGCTTGTGAGATGCCGTTGCGATTGACAATCTTTGCGGCGACCTTGTATTTGCCAGCCGAGGCGTTCTCGTAGGTGAAGGTGGGGAGGACCGACGAGGGGCTCTCTGACAACACGTAGGTGGTGTCGTTGCCGTCCTCGCTTACCTGCTCTACCATCAGATACCACGCGGGGTAGCAGTTTGTCATGTCGCCCTCGATGGACAGTGTGGCGGTGTTGGTCGTGGGGCTTTGCTCGTCGAGGACAACCTTGATGGACTTGCCTTGTATGGTGGGGATGTTGGCAGGGTCTGCGCCGTCAAACTCGTCGGGCGAGCATGCGGTCATTGCCATTGCGCAGGCGGAGATTACGCCAAAACGCTTCAATATCTTATTCATGACGCTAATTTACAATTATGGTTAATAATCGTTTTGCTTAAGGGTCGGGTCGGCATCGAGCTCAGACTGCGCGAGAGGGATGTACTTCTTGCTGGGCGTCCAAGTGTTGGTGCGGCCGTGCTCCTCGGCGTAGGGTACGAGGACCGTGGAGGCGTAGCCCGTGCGGACGAGGTCGAAGTAACGCTTGCCTTCGCCGCAGAACTCGAGGTGACGCTCGTTGAGGATGTTGTCGATGGTGCACTCGGTGTAGCCATTGAGGCCGGCGCGGACGCGAACCTGATTGAGGTTGTTGAGGGCCTCGCCCGTGTTGCCGCCCGTGGCGAGAGTAAGCTCGGCAATGTTGAGGAGCGTCTCGGCGAAGCGGTAGATGCGCTTATTGTTGTTGTAGTTGAGGTTTTTAGAGGTGCCGCAGTCCTTGCAGTTGTCGTTGGTCGGGCGATACTTTTTGAGCCAGATGTGGGTGTCTTGGTAACGCTCGGTGTAAGACTCGCCGCGGAGGTCCCAGCAGGTTGCGTCGCGACGCACGTCGCCCTCTTCAAACATCTCGTAGGTCCTGACGCGCATGGGGAGGAAGCCCCATCCGTCGAGGCCGCTCCAGTCGTCGCCGTTGTAGCCGTTGGGCGAGATGAGCGTCGGGAGGACGCTGCCGCCTACGAACATTGACGTGCCCCAGTCGCGTTGGCATCCGTTGTCGTCATAGTTAATCTCGAAGATTGACTCAGAGCACCACTCGCCGGACTCTTCCCAAATTGCGGCATAGTCGGGGTTGAGGCTGTAGTCGCCCGAGGAGGCAATTTTCTTCATGAAGTCGAGAGCCTTGGCGTAACGTTGCGTGTCGTTTTGGTACATGACCATCTCGGCGTAGAGCATATAGGCGAAAGCCTGGGATACGCGGCCAGCCTCGGAGTTGGGCCACCTCATGGGGAGGATGTTGGCGTCGATGATTGCCTCAAGCTCGGGGAGGAGCTGGTTGTAGATGTCGTCGGCAGCCATCTGCGGCGCGGTGTAGGGGAGGGTGAGGTTCTCCAGGTAGAAGGGCACGTTGCCGTAGTAGTGCCAAAGGATGTTGTAGTAGTAGACGCGGAGCAGCCGTGCCTGGATGGTGCATTTGATGCGGTACTCTTCCGTCCCGCCGCCCCAAGAGCAATACTCAATGACGTCGTTGCAACGCTTGATGCCGGAGTAGAAGTCGGTCCAGAGGGTGGCGAGGGTGTTGTTGCCGTTGGCCTCGTAGTTGAAGAGCATGTGCCAGTGCTGGTTGTCGGTGCTGGAGCTGCCTCCGGGGAAGAAGTCGTCGCCGAGGAGTTCGGCATCGACGGTGAGGTCGTTGTAGGCCGTTCCGTCCCAGTCGGGCCAGTGGAGAGGCGAGTAGGCGGACATGAGCGCCTCTTCGAGCCTCTCGTTGGTGGTATAGTATTCCTCAAGAGGCTCGCCCGTAGGGTTGGTCACGTCGAGGAAATCGTCGCTGCAAGATGCCAACGCCATGGAAGCCATGACGAGGCTGGCGTAGGTCGATATATGCTTTTTCATAATTGTATTCGTTGAAATCCGTTATCCTGAGATGATTACAGGGAGAGGTTGACACCGACGGTGAAAGTGCGGGCTTGCGGATAGACACCGTAGTCAACGCCGAGCGAGGTGCCGTCAGTACCGATTTCCGGGTCGAAGCCCCAGTATTTGGTCCATGTCACGAGGTTCTCAGCCATACCGAAGATGCGGAGGCGGCTGATGTGAGCCTTCTGGGTGATGGAGCGGGGGAGGGTGTAGCCGAGCTGGAGGTTCTTGATTCGGAGGTATGAGCCGTCTTGTATGTAGAGGTCGCTGCAGACCCAGTTCTTGCTGTCGCCCTGCTTGAGGATAGGCACTTTGTTTGAGGTGCCCTCGCCCGTCCAGCGGTCGAGAATCCATGTCGGGTAGTTGCCCGAGGCGATGTCTTGGCGATATGTGGCGTCGAAGATGTCCACTCCGGCCACGCCTTGGAGGAAGATGCTGAGGTCGATGCCATTCCAGTCGGCGCTGAGGTTGAAGCCGAAGTTCCAATCAGGAGTTCCTTTGCCAATCTTGGTGCGGTCGTCGGAGGTGATTTTGCCGTCGCCATTGATGTCGGCCATGATGAGGTCGCCAGGGGTGGCATCGGGCATAATCATGGTGCCGTCGGCCGCGGTGTAGTCCTGAATCTGCTTCATGTTTTGGAACACGCCGAGGGTCTTGTAGCCGTAGAAGAAGGGGAAGGGCTGTCCGTTCTCGGCGCGAGTGCCGCCATCGGAGAATTGGTTGATGCCCCAATTGAGGAAGCCCGTGTCGTTGCCGAGGTTCTTAAGCTCGTTGTGGAGGTAGGAGGCATTGGCCTTGACGGCGAAGTTGGCGGAGCCTGCGCTCCATTTGTAGCCGAGTTCGAACTCAACGCCCGAGTTCTCCATGTCGCCAACATTGGCAAGAGGCTTGGCCTCACCGACGTAAGATGGGATTGGCATCTCGATAATCATGCCGTTGGTCTTCTTGATGAAGTAGTCGACGGTGAAGGTGAGGGCGTTCTTGAAGAAGCCGAAGTCGAGACCGATGTCGGTTTGCTCGCTCTCCTCCCACTTGAGGTCGGCATTGGCGAGGCGGTTGGCCTTCGAGCCGTAGTAGATGGACTGCGTCTGGCCGAGGTGGTAGTTGCTGGTGCCGCCCGTGGTGGTGTTGGTGGTGTAAGCGAAGTCGCCGATGTTGTCGTTACCGTTCTTACCCCACGAGGCGCGGAGCTTAAGGTTGGTGAGCCAATCTTGAGTGTTCTCCATGAAGTCCTCGTTCGTGATGTTCCAACCGATGGAGACGGAGGGGAAGGTGCCGTACTTGTTGTTGGAGCCGAATCGGCTGGAGCCGTCACGACGAACCGTGACCTGAGCCATGTATCGCTCGTCGAAGTTGTAGCTGACGCGGCCGAAGAGCGAGGTGAGGCGATGCTCGACGTATGGGCCGCCGCTGACGCCCACGTAGCTCGTCACGCCAGTGATGAGGCCATCCTCGTTGACCGTGGTGCCATATTCGCCGCCTGTGGTGTAGTTGATGTATGGCTTCTCGGTGTTGACAAGATTCCAGTGGGAGCCGGAGAGGTCGTCGCCGTAGAACTTGGTGGCGGACTGACCGAGGACGATGCCGAAGGTGTGCCTGTCGAGGGTCTTGTCGAAGGTGATGGTGTTCTCAGTTTGCCAACGGGTGTTGTTGCCCTTGTAGGAGCCGGCCTGAGTGTGGTCGCTGTTGTTGTTGCCCGAGAGGTAGTACTTCTGGAGCGTAGCGCTCTGATTGCCCCAGAAGGACTGCTCGGCGCTCCACGTGAAGTGGTACTTGATGTTGTCCCAGATCTGGAGGTCGAAGGAGAACTTGGGCATGAACTTTTGCGACCAGTTCTTTGTGGGGTTGCCCTGCATCATTGCAATTGGGTTGTTCTGCTCGTTGTAGGAGCCGATGTAGCTCGGGATGGTGTAGGGGTCGCCGTTGGCATCCTTGTAAAGGTCGTACATTGGGTACGCGTCGATCATGTCCTGGCCAGCCTTACCTTTGAGGGTGACGGGGAGCGTTGGCGCGAGATAGAGGGCGGAGCCAAGAGGTGAGCCCCATGTGGAGTTGGCATCGATACCTGTGCTGTGGACACGCATATAGGAGATGTTGGCATGCATATCGAGCTTGTTGAGGAAGGTGCGCTCTTCGCTGTCGTCAATCAGGTTGAACTGGTTGTTGGAGCGGAGCGTGAAGCGGTCGTAGTTGGACTGGTCATAGTTGCCGCCTACGATACCCTCTTGGGAGAAGTAACCCATTGAGAGATAGTAGTTAACCTTCTCCGTGGCGCCGCTGATTGAGACGTCGTGCTGCATGATAGGCGCGCCGTCGTTGAAGAGCAGCTCCTGCCAGTCGGTGCCAAAGCCTTCGACCTTGTTGCCATTGGCGTCGATGATGTTGGAGGGGTCGGCGAGGTAGGCCATGTCCTTGGGGAGAGCCTGTCCGCCGTTGAGGAACTTCTCGTTCATGAGGACGGCGTAGTCGGTGGCGCCCGTCACGTCGCGCTTCTTCCATGCGCTCTGCCATCCGTAGGAGAAGTTGTAGTTAATCTGCGCCTTGCCGCTCTTGCCCTTCTTTGTAGTGACGAGGATGACGCCATTGGCGGCGCGGGCACCGTAGATTGCGCCCGAGGCGGCGTCTTTGAGGACCTCCATGGACTCGATGTCGGCAGGGTTGACTGACTCCATGCCGCTCTGGTCGGTCGGCATGCCGTCGATGATGTAGAGGGGGTCGGAGTTGTTGATTGTGCCGACACCGCGGATGCGGATCATGGAGCTGGAGCCAGGCTGACCCGACGACGAGGTGACATTGACACCGGCGGCCATGCCCTTGAGGGCGTCGTCGGCGCGGAGGCGTGTCTTGCCTTCGAGGTCGTCTGAGCTGACCTTGGCGATGGAGGCCGTTACGACAGATTTCTTCTGAACGCCGTAGCCGATGACGACGACATCTTCGAGGGTCTCGGTGTCGTCACTGAGAATGACGTTGAGGACTTCGGACTCGACTTTCACCACCTCTTTGGTGTAGCCGATGAACGAGACCTCCACATCGGCACCCATGGCGACGTTTTGCAAGACGAAGTTGCCGTCGATGTCGGTCACGGTGCCGACTGTTGTGCCGCTGATGATGACGCTTGCCCCGATGACGGGCTCACCAGTCTGGTCTTTGACGTTTCCCTTGATGGTAATATTCTGCGCCCACGAGACGACAGACATCAAAAGAAACATGGCTAAAGAGGCTAAAGCTCTTCTTGCCGAACTTTGTTTCATTTTTCTGTTCATAGAGATTCGCTGTTTAGAGTAGAGTTGTTCTACTTCATTTTCGTTGACGCTAAGTTCAGCCTTTTTAACATGACGGCGTGTGCGTGGTAAGTGGTTGAGGTAAGATGTTGAGATTGTAATAGGCTGATAATTAGACTGTTCTTAGTGTTCGTTGGTAAACGGTTGTGAGAGTTTCAAGAGCCTGTGGTTTATTATTTTTGACCTTCAAATGCTAAAATTAAAGGTGGGAATGGGGCTTTGGGCGGCTTTGGGGGCGGAGAATTGAAGCCGGCAAAGCGGGGGAGACGCTCAAAAGAGAAAGGCCGGCTTATGGAGGCCGACCTTTTGTGGAACTGTTTATATGGCGCTTCTTGACGCTACACGCTCATCTTGCTCAGGTTCTTGACCGCTTCGGCGAACTCCTCCTTGGGGATTATCGCCTTGTTGCGGGTCTTGAGGCGGTTGTTGTAAATGGTCTGTGGTGAGCAGTGGAGGAAACTTGCGATTTTGATGCTATCGTTGATGCCGAGGCGGATGAGGGCGTAGATGCGGAGGGTGGTGTTGAGCTTCTCGTCGCTGCGGGGTATTATTTGCTCTTCGGGCAGGAGCAGCTTATTGAAGTCGCTCACAAACGTTGGGTACATATTAAGGAAGAAGGTGTCGAACTCGTGGAGGAAGTCTTTCAGCTCGTCCTCTATCATTTGGGAGCTCGACGTCATCTTGACAACCTCTTGCGTCTGCCCCACTTTGAGCTTGCGGTTTATGGAGAGGCGGTAGTCGTCGAGTTTCTTCAGGTAGCTGTTGCAGAGGTTGAAGGCGCAGCCTATGTACTCCTCCTTCAGGTAGTTAGACTCCTTCAGCTCCTCGTTTCGCTGTTGGATTTGGGCGTTGGTGGCTTTCAGCTCCTCTAATGCCTCGGCAACCTCGCGGCTCTTTTGCGACAGCTTGTCGAGGCTTTCGGTCAGTTGCTCATTGGCTTTGGCGAGCGACTTTCGGGATGTCTTAACCTTACGGAACTGCATCATCAGGAGGAAGATGACGACAATGAGGCACAGGGCCGTAATGGCCAGACTTGCCATGTAGGTGTTTAGCCTATGCTCCTTCTGCTCGTTTTGCTCCATGTAGTATTGGCGGATGCCGTTGAGCGTCCGCGAGATGTTTAAGACCCTCACCCGGTTGTTGTATTGCTGGGCAATCTCGAAACAATAGTTGAGGTAGACAAAGGCCTTGTCTACGTGGCCATGGTTGTTCATCCACATACCCAGCTCCTCAATTGACGCGACGTCTTTGTTGCAAGACTTGACATCGGCAATGCCCGAGCGGGCGAGGTTTCGGATGTAGCCGTCGGTGTCGCCATGCGCTTCTCTTGTTTGGGCAAGGAGGTAGGCGTGCATGGCATACTCGCGGCTGTCGGCCGGGTGGGCGACAATTGAGTCTAACAACAGCTCGACCGTCGCCAAGTCCTCCCCTTTGCACATCTTGTCACATCCCAGGTACCATGTGTAGAGAGGGGCGTCCGGCGCAATGTATTTCATCACGGAGTCGTTGCTCGCCTCCTGTTCGTGCAAGTTTATTTTCGTGTCGCTGCTTTCTCTGGAGTAGGCGTACATCACCTGAGCGAAGTACTCGGCCTTTTGCGCAGAGGACATATTGCGCAGTTTCACCTCGTTGAGGGCTTCGAAGGCCTCTTTCATGAGGCCTTTGGTCGACATGATGAACGATTGGCGTATCTTGTTGTCGATGAAAGAGGCATTGTCGCCAATGTTATTGGCAATGGCGATGTTGTCGTCTACGTACTTGAGGGCGGAGTCGGAGTCGTAGACCTTGTACTCCTCGTAGAGCTCGTCGTTTATGAGCAGGCGTTGTTTGTCGGAGCGTCTGGAGTGTCCTTTTTTCAATAGGGTAAGTCGGTCCTCCTTTTCGTTGACAAAGAACGGGGCCTTGGCTATTGTTGAGTCCAGTTCTTGCAGAACTCTTAGGGTGGCGTCAGACAAGGCTAACTCTTGTCCCGATGTCTCTGCGCAAAGTGTTGATATATAGAAAATTGCTAAAGCTACGATGCCTTGTCTGATGGTCATGCCTTGTGGTTGTGAAGTGATGTTTTGTGAAAGAGGTCCGCTGCTGTTTTTTGTGCCTGTCAAAAGTGAAAGCCTTTCCCTTTAGTCTTAAAAATCATTATATTTGATTTCAAAATTATACATTTTTCTTAGAAGTCAAGGGTAATGGACCTATTCCTCGCTTTTCTACTCGGTGCCGCCATAGCCTCCGCGATACTCATATTTTATATGTCGGGGCTAAAGTCCGAATCGGCAACACTCCGAGCGCAAATATCCCAACAGAAAGAGCTTGCCGCTCAGGCGCAAGCCCACGAAGTCGAACTGCGGAAAGAGGCTGAGCAGCTGTGTCAATCGCGCCTGGATGCCCTGACCGCCCAATTGTCTAAAGCCTCCGCCGAACTTGCCGACAAAGGCCGGCGAACGTTGCAAGAGTCCAATAGCCAACAGATTAGCAACATCATGACGCCCGTCCGAGAGCAGTTTGAGGCTCTCCGTAAATCGCTCGAAGAGCGTAAGGCGGCCGACGAAGTGCGTGGCACCAAGATTCGCGACACCTTCGACAACGCGCTCCGCCTCTTTGCCCAACAGCAAGAGAACGCCGTGAAGGCAATAACCGAGAAGACCACCCAAATTGGCAACGACGCCAACGCATTGGCCCGCGCCCTGAAAGGCGACAGCAAGGCACAGGGCGACTGGGGCGAGATGATTCTGGAGAAAGTGCTCGAAACGAGCGGATTGCGGAAGGACGAAGAGTATTTCTTGCAAGAGAACGTGAAGGACGACAACGGCGCAAACCTGCGCCCCGACGCAATTGTCCGATTTCCCGAGGGGCGGAGCGTAGTCATCGACTCGAAAGTATCGCTCACGGCCTACGCCGCCGCCATGCAGACCGTTAACCCTGCCGAGCAGGACGCACTGCTCGACCAGCACGTCAAGAGCGTTGAGAAGCACGTTAACGAATTGGCGGACAAGGACTATTCCGCCGTAGTGAGCGATGCCATAGGGTTCGTCTTGATGTTCGTGCCCAACGAGAGCGGCTATATTGCCGCCATGCGCCGCAAGCCCGACCTCAGCCGCCAAGCCTACGCGCGGAAGGTCATCATTGTCGCGCCGTCGTCGTTGCTCATGGCTCTTCAATTGGCGTACAACCTGTGGCAATATGACAGGCGCGACAAGAATCTTGACAAGATTGTCAAGCAGGCGGCGGGCCTATATGATAAAGTGGTCAACCTGACAGAGACCTACGCCACGCTGCGCAAGAACCTTGCGACCCTTACGGCAACCGTGGAAAAGGGCGAGAATCAGCTGAGCAGCGGCAAGGGCAGCGTGGTGAAAATGACCGACAAACTGAGAGAGATGGGCGTGACGCCAAAGAAGCTGCTCCCGACCGACGATTGTTAATTTCAAATAACGACGCGGTGGCAAGATTTTACTTTTATTTGCAATTGTGGAATTTTGGTTGTAAATTCGTGGTGTTACAGGTCTAACTATATCAGTAGATTGTGCCATTCCTCCGATACATAACAATCCTTTTGGCTGCACCATTGTTTGCGGCCTGCACCTTTTCGATTGGCTCTGAAGTTAGCATTTCTGAAGAGAATTTGGAGCGCATGAATCCGGCGGCTTCGGTCTTGACCGTGCCCGACGACAAGAAGTGCAAGACAATAGACGTCAATCCACTCATGACGCGGGAGGAGTTCGACTTCATGAGCCTCGTCTCCGATATTAAGTTTGTTCCGCTTCAGACAACGTCGGCCTCAAAGATTGGTAGGCCCGACCGCGTAATCGTCACCGAGAGCCATATCTACATCTCTGACCCGAAAGCCCTCTTTATATTTGACAATGTGGGACGGTTTGTGCGGAAGATCCCTTATAGCACATCGCGTCCGCACGACTTCTCTTTCGACGGGCGTTATGGTGAGATTATGCTGTGCGCCGATGGCGAAGTCATGCACTATTCTGCCGATGGCGAGTTCAAGTGGTCCGACCCCTTCCCGTTCCGTTTTCAGTCTATCTCCGCGTCGTCGGACATGCTCATTGTCCATTGCGACAGCAATAGCCAAAACACGCACCTCCCCGTTGGTGTGGCGGCGAGTCCCGCTCTTATCATCAATCGTAAGGGGCGGCTCGTGAGGCATCTTGCGCCCCTCGTATCCCACACGCCTAAGCTCCGCGGACTGCGTCGTTTGCAGCCTTCGGCCGAGGGTGTTGTCATGAGCCATAGCTTTTGCGACACCTTGTTCTACATTGTCGACGATGAGATTTGGGCTCGCTATGTGCTTGATTATTCGTCGAATAGATTTCTTGACCCGGCTTTGCCAAACTCTGAGAGGGAGAGCACAGGCATCTATTACTATGCGGGCGATGCCATAGGCTGTCAGGGAGGGGTCTTCTTCATGTTGCGGTCGGACAGGGCTAAGATGTTCAGGGGTTTTTATGACGCCCGAACGGGAAACGTCGCGGGAGGCGTAATGCCCATTGCGGACTATTGCCAAATGCCGCCCATATATCGCCCAATGACCTCAATTGGCGACAACTACGTCGCGCTATTCCACCCCTATCAGACGGAGAGCGGGGCGACATTCCGCTTCACGGGCGACAAGGTAGCCGAGGCGGAGAAAGATAAGTTGGATGGAGTCCGCCATGACGATAATCCCGTAGTCGTCTTCTTCCGAATACACGTCAATTGACGTTGAACGTCCATTTCCGCTCGGTGGTGTTTCCGCACGAATCTTCGACAACGGCTCGGAGAGTGTGGCGTCCGCGTCCTATGCCGAGGTAATCAATCTTCGCCTTCAGGCGGTTGTTCTTGTAGTCGTATTCAAAGACTTCCCATTTCCCGTCAATCCACACTGAGTAGTTGGCAATGCCGCTCACGTCGTCCGTCATGCCGATGAGAATCCAGCTGTCGCGGCTTAGGGCGTTGCTCTTGTTGTTGATGCGGACGTGCGGGGCGATGGTGTCGACCCCGATGGAGTAGGTCCCGAGTTGTGAGACTTTGGCGTTGATGACGTGGACAACGCGCGCCCCTGTGTCAACTTGCGTCTCGCCGCCAATGTAGGTTAGGCTCTTGCCGACAGACTGACCTACGAAGACCTTGCGCCCCAAGTCTTTCCACTTGTCGGGTACGGTCATGGTGAGCGTCATTGGCTTTTGCATGGCAATGGACGGGTCGCCAATTGTGAACGTCGGGGGCAGACTGGCTCCGCGGTCGGTGCGGGAGACGTCGATGTAGGTGTCCTCGAACAGGCTATGGTGGGGAATTAGGACCCCGACGCCCAGTGTGTCCTTGGCCCAAGTGCGTTCCCAGCGGACGAGTTCGCCCTTAGGCGTGGGGCGTTGACCGAGGGCCTTGTTGCGTCGCCCTCTGAGAGTGAAGGCCACCTTGCTCTTGTTTCCCGCAAAGTCTATGACCTCGAAACGGAACTTGTGCGTCTCGCCCTCCCCGATGGTTGTCGGGGTGTTTGTTGTGCCGTAGATGGGCAGCTTGTTGCCAGGGCTGACGTAGCTCCGCTGAATATAGCGGCGGTTGCGACGGCTCTCGCCCAAATCTATGTGGCTGTTAATGTGGCGGTTGAGGGCGAAGGGGAAATGGTCTACGCGCGAATGGAAGACAAGCTCGTCGCCGTCATACAGGTTAATCTCCACGACACCGCAGGGGCGCCCTCCGCGGGCCACGTAGTCCGTGCAATGGATTCCGAGACCAATTTCGCCGCAAGCGTCAATTGTCCGCCCATTGGCTTTGGCGAGAGGCAGATAGCGGTCGTTCTGTCCGCCCGCCACTTGGGCGTCGTCTCCGAGGGCGTAAATCTTGATGCCGAAGATTGTTGGCGGGACATTGTCCGCATCTGTCGTAATGAAGCGCATCGGGTTGACCGGCTCTTCGCTCTTAGTCTCGCGCACCTCAAAGTGGAGGTGTGGGCCGCCCGAGCCGCCCGTATTGCCAGAGTAGGCCACGACCTCGTCGCGCGTAACGTTGACGACCCCTTTGGCGGGGAAAAACTCCACGGCGAACGATTGGCGGGCATATTGCTCGCGGCGTACGAGGCTGTCAATCTTTGGGGCGAAGCCATTCAGATGTCCATAGACCGTGGTGAAGCCGTCGGGGTGGGTTATGTAGAGGGCGCGTCCGTAGCCGTAGGGACCCACCTTGACGCGGCTCACGTAGCCGCTCTCGGCGGCGTGGACCTCAATGTTCTCCACGCCCGCCGTGCCCATGTCGAGCCCGGCGTGGAAATGGTTGCCACGCAGCTCGGCGTATGTGCCGCTTATGCGGTAGGGGGTCTTTAAGGGGGTGGCGTATTGCGGGTCTTGTTTTGTTTGGGCAAAGGGGGTGGCGATGACCATAGAGAGGGCGGCCATCGCTATGAGGGGCTTTTTCATGGTGCGTCTTAGGTGGGGGAAAGGGTGGGGCGATAGGGGTGGAGGGTCAAATCTTGCCCGTGAGGGCGGCTTCGGCTGCGGCGAGCTTCTCGACAGTGCCGACATCGAACCAATAACGCCCGGTGGGAATTTGGCATCGCCCGATGGCGAACTCTGCGGCGTGGTCGAGATATGCGCCTATGATGGGCAGGGGGCGGACATCGCCAAAGGCCTTTACGAGACCTTGCTCGACGACGTGGAGGCCGTTGAACGCCTCGCGCCATTGCGGCTCAGCCTCACGTGCCTTGCGGTACTTGTTGTTCTTGATGTCTTCCCATCCGCAGAGCAGGTCGTCGTGGGCAAAGAGCAGGTGGCGTGTTGAGGAGCGTGGGCTTGTCAAGAGGGTCGCGTCCCACCCGTTGCGGCGGTGAGCCTCAATGAGCTCGGCGATTGGGGCGTCGGTTGCCACATCGGCATTGCCAATAACGATAGGGCCATCGTCGGCCATTAGGGGCAGAGCCTTGATAAGTCCGCCGCCCGTATCGAGGAGCAGCTCCCGCTCGTCGGATATGACAATCTCGGCCCTCCACTGCGAGCGGTTGGTGTTGATGAAGTCGACAATTTGCTCGGCGAAATGGTGGACATTGACGACGATATGGTCAACGCCGGCTGTCGTAAGATGGTCGAGGGCGCGAGCCACGAGGGGACGACCGCACAACTCCACAAGGGCCTTGGGGCGGGTGTTGGTGAGCGGGGCAAGCCTTGTTCCGAGGCCTGCGGCGAAAATCATCCCGTTCATTGTTGCTCCACGTGTTTCAGCTCGACCTCCACCTCGGGCCATGTCTCGCCAATCCACTTGGCAATGGTCTCGGCGCAAAAGACCGAGCGGTGTTGTCCGCCCGTACATCCGAAGCTGACCATCAGGCTTGTGAAGCCTCGGCTGACATATCGGCGGACGCTAATCTCCACAATGGCTTTGGCGGCCTCGATGAAGGGGCGCATCTCCGCCTCGTGGGCTGCGAAGAACTCTATCACGTCGGCATCTCGCCCCGTGCTGTTCTTATATCGGGCCTCGCGTCCGGGGTTGGGCAAGGCGCGGCAGTCGAAGACGTGGCCACCACCGTTGCCACTTACGTCGGTAGGAATCCCGTGTTTGTAGGAAAAGGAGAAGATGCGGACCTTCAGCTTGTTCTGCGTCCCGAGGCTGCGCAGCTGTTGCGAATTTGAGATGTCCTCAAGAACGCGTCTTAGCTCTGGCGTATTGATGTCGGGGCGGTGCTTCTCCATTATATCCCTCAGATTGTCGAGGGCGAAGGGGATGCTCTTAAGGAAATGCTCCTTACGCTCGAAATACCCGCGATAGCCGTAGGCACCCATGGCCTGCATGATGCGGATAAGGCAATAGCCGTAGAAATGGCGAAGGAACGCGGCGACCTCATTATTGCGAAGGCGGCTTGTGTAGAACGCCAAAAGCTCATTGCGGACAATGTTCGGGATGTCGGCCTTGGCATCGTAGAGCAACGACGCCACGTCATATTGCCGAGCGCCGCGTCGTCCGCCCTGGTAATCAATGAACCAAGGCTCGCCGTTGTCGGCAATCATGATATTGCGGCTCTGAAAGTCGCGATACATGAAATATTTGCAATTGGCTTGCGTAAGGTAGCCAATGAAAGTGGCGAAGTCGGCTTCGAGGGCCGCCTCGTCAAAAGGGATGCCCGCCAGGCGGAGGAAATAGTACTTGAAATACTGCAGGTCCCACATCATGCTCTGAGCGTCGAAATCAGAGCGGGGGTAACAAAGCGTGAAATCAACGTTTTGTCGACCTTTGGACTGAATGTCCGCAAGCGAGGCCAGCACCTTTTTGTACGTCTCTTTGAGGCGCAACGTGAATTGACCGCCGTTCTCCTTGCGCTCCTTGTTGATGAGGTCGAAGAGCGACGTCGGGCCGAGGTCTTGCTGAATGTATACGCCTGCCTCTTCGTCGGTTGCGTAAATCTCTGGCACCTTGACACCCGCCTTGCGGAGACCCTTGCTGAACTCTATGAACGCCTTGTTCTCGCGGTCGTTCTCGCCCACCACGCCTATGGCGAGCCGCTCGTCGTTTCCAATTCGGAAATATGCGCGGTTTGAGCCCGAGGGCGGTAGTTTCTCAAAACGGGAAGGCTCGCTTCCGGCCCATGTGGTGTAAAGGCTTTGGAGACGGGCTATCCTTTCTTCTGCCGTCATGCTCATCGGGTGGGGGTGTTTACAATGTCGAACTGGCTAACGATATGGCCGCCGTGGCACACCTTGTCGATGACGAAAAGCACGTATCGGATGTCGACGGAGATGTTGCGGCTACGCTCATTGTCGAAGCGGTAGTCGGAGGCAATGCCATTCCAAATGCGGTCGAAATTCAAGCCGATGAGCTCGCCTCGCCCATTGAGGGTGGGGCTGCCGCTATTGCCGCCCGTGGTGTGGATGCTCCCAACGAAGCAAGTGTGAAGCTCGCCGTCGGCATCAGCCCAACGGCCATAGTCGCCGCCGAGCATCGTCTTGAGACTGTCGGCCAGGGCGAAGTCGGGATTGCCTGTCGCATTCTTGGCGATGATGCCCTTGGCGGTCGTATAGTATCGGTCTACATTCTCGATGCCCGTCCGTGGGGCTTCGACTCGTCCGTAGGCAATTCGCATTGTGAAATTGGCATCTGGGGCGAGGAGGCTGTCGGGGCGAATCTCGGAAAGTCGGTAGGCGTATGCGGCCTTAAGGTCGTGGAGGAGAGCATTGGCTGAGTCGTTGGCGGCGGCCTTGGCTCTCCACGTGTCGATGAGGGCATTGGCGAGGACCGTTGCCGTTTCGGACTCGACGAGCTCTTTCGCATTGGGGCTTGCTAACGCCTTGCGCAGCTTGTTGATGTCGCTGAAAATGCCGGACGTGGCACGTTTGGCGAGTTTCTTGGGGCTGGTCTTGACGACAATGGAGGGCAGGCCTTGCGCCCCAATGCGTTGCAATTCGCCAATTGACGCGGCGAGAATCTCCCTCTCCGTCTTGATGTCGGAATGGGCAAAGAAATAGGTCGCTATGCTGTCGATGGCGCTCTTGTCCGTCGCTTTTTGCACCAGGCGGCTCATGGTGAAAGCCAAGCGCAGAGTGCGGCTGCCCGACCACGTGTCCCGTGCGAGGCGCATGGTCAGCTCATTGCCCGTGTATTCGGGGCTAAATATGTTGTCCATCTGGGCGAGGATGGTGTCCATGCGGGCGTCTTTGCGGAAAGCGGCCTGTTGGGAGCGCATCGTCTCGACGGTCTTGGCGCGAGCCGTGCAGTCAATCTCGCCCGCAGTGCGTTTCTTGCCATTGGCGATGCTTGAATAGTGCGACGCGTAGTCGATGGCCGTCTTGCGGTTGGCGGCCATGTGCTTCTCGAGGACGCTCATCTCGGCTTGGCGAAGGCTCACGACGCTTGGCCATACCTTTGTGCGGAGAGCGTCGATGGCGGCCGCCGTGAGGTATTGGTCGGTTGAGCCGGGAAAGCCCATGACCATGGCGAAGTCGCCTTCGTGGACACCGTTGATGTTGGTTTTCAGGTGCTTGGCTGGGCGATAGGGCTTATTGGCCGGGCTGTATTCTGCCGGCTTATTGTCGGCTCCGGCGTAGATGCGGAAGAGGGTAAAATCGGCAGTATGTCGCGGCCATACCCAGTTGTCCGTCTCGCCGCCAAAACGGCCAAGGTCTTGGGGTGGGGCGACGACGAGGCGGATGTCTTTGAAAACCTCGTAGACCATCATGATGTGCTGATTGCCGTGGAACATCTCTTCCACCATCACCTCGTACTTGCCGTTCTCTTCGGCCGCCAGTGTCAGGGCGTTTATGGATGCCGTATCGTCGAGGCTCTTGACGCGGTCGCTCACGTCCTCCATGCGGACAAGGTGTCGGACCTCCAACCCGTCGCATGGCAGCTCGTCGGCCTCGGTGCGGGCTGTGAATCCGTGAGCCATGTAGTCGGTCTCGGGAGAGCTTAGCGAGCTTACGGCAGCTACGCCGCAATGGTAATTGGTCAAGATGAGGCCGCCATCGGAGACCACCTCGCCCGTACATCCGCCGCCGAAAATCATGATGGCGTCCTTGAGGCTGGAGCTATTGGCGTCGTAAATCTGCTCGGCAGTCAGGGTCAGGCCTTCGGCGGTCATGTCCTCGATGTTCGAATCGATGAAAAGGGGGACCCACATTCCTGGTCCCGCCAAGGTCGCCGTAGCAGCAATGAGCAGCGACGTTACGGTCGTCGTGAATCGTTTCACTGTATGAGTCTTTTAGTCGATGGTGCTGAGGACGGCAAAGAGACGTTGGGTCGGGAGGCCCATGACGTTTTGATACGAGCCCTCGATATAGTCAATCCCGATGAGGCCAATCCACTCCTGGATTCCGTATGCGCCGGCCTTGTCCAAGGGGTGTGCTGTGCTGACGTAATGGTCTATGATGTCGTCGGTGAGGGCGCGCACCGTCACCTTCGTCTCGACGGAGAAACTGGTCCTCCCGGCGGGCGTGGTGACGCATACGCCTGTTATGACCTTGTGTTTGCGTCCGCTGATGGCCTTGAGCATTTGGCGAGCCTCGTCCTCGTTCTTGGGCTTGCCCAGGATCTCCTTGTCGAGGACTACGACGGTGTCAGCGGTAATGAGGATGTCGCCCTCCTTGAGGTCTGCGGTGTAGGCGTTGGCCTTGACGTTGGCAATGAATTCTGCAACGTCCTTGACGTTAAGGGTGTCGGGGAAAGCCTCGTTGATGCCGTCTTTGGTGACGGTCTCGAAATCAATACCCATCTCGCGAAGCAGCTCTCTGCGTCGTGGAGATCCGCTGGCCAGCATGACGTGCCGGCCTTTCAGGTTATCAAGCATTTGGTGTGAGTTGTCTGTCGTTTCCGTGGTGGATGTGTGTGGGTGCGCCTTTTTGTTGCGGCGCAGTCTTGCAAAATTACTCTTTCTCGTTCTATTTTAATGCGTTTGATGGGTCGAGATGATTGATTCTTGTGGGAGCTCAGTAGCGGATTGGATGTTGTGGGGGGGGGGGTGGGGGGATGGTGGTTTTTGGGGGATGGGGTGATGATTGTTTGGAGTGGAGGTTTCCTTCGGACAAGGCTGTCAATTCCCTTGTTATTTGCTGTATTTTTATCTAAATGATTATCCGCAAAATGCGCAAAACTTCTACGTCAAAACAGGCGAGAGTTTGTATCTTTATGTCAAAAAGATATTCAAGATGAAACTGTTAGACTTTTGCAAGCAATTCGACGGCGAGGAGGCGTGTTAGAAGCATTTTCGCAAGGTCAGGGAAGAAGAAGGCATAGTCTGCCCCAAATGTGGCGGCGAAAAGCACTATTGGAACAAGGCGATCAAGAGCTGGAGGTGCGCAAAATGCAGTCATGAGACGACACTGACCTCCGGGACGGTCATGCACGGCAGCAAGCTGCCGCTGATGTACTGGTTCACGGCGATTCATCTGATGACAGCCACGAAGAAGACGATATCGGCCGCTGAGATGCAGCGTCAGCTTGGACATAAACGCTACCAGCCAATATGGGAGATGATGCACAAGCTCAGGAGCGTGATGGGGCAGCGCGACGACAAGTACAAGCTGTCGGGCTCGATAGAGCTGGACGAGGGGTACTTCACGATAGCCAACCCGCTGGAGGAGGGCGAGGGTCTGAAGTCCGGCATAGGCAGCCAACGGCAGTCGAAGGTGCTTGTGATGGTGGAGAGCGAGGAAGTGGAAAGCCCTAAGAAAGGGCAGAAGTCAAGGAGGTGCGGCCATCTGAAGATGCAGGTGATAAGTGACTTGAAATCAGGCACTTTCAAGGAGAAGACGAGCCAAAGCGTAGAACCTGACTCCACTGTCGTCATGGACAATCTGCCTGGCCACTCAGGGGTGGAGGAAGCTGTCGCCGTGTCAAAGAGGCAGACAGTCCCCGGAAAGGACGCCCCGAAGGTGCTGCCATGGGTGCATATAGCCATAGCCAACGCAAAGACGCTGTTTCAGGACATGTACCACGGCATCAAGGGCGAGTTTCTGCAAAGCTACCTTGACGAGTTCTGCTACAAGTTCAACAGGAAGTACTTTGGAGACCAAATATTCGACAGGCTCATGATAGTAGCAGCAACGTACAGACCGACGTTCGCACATAGGCTCTACAACAAGAGGGCTTGTGCTACTTGCGGATAATCATAATTAAAAAACTAAAAGTTCAAAAAATGGAAGCAACTGTAGTAGCAAATGAAGTAACCCTGTGGGACAGAATCATGGCGTCGGCAATGAAAATGCCGATGGTTCAAGTCAACCGTCGCGAATTCCTGAGGTCCAATCTTCGGCAGTATTGCAAGCCGGAGTTGCTCAATCAGGCTATCGAAAACCCGGTAAAGGTGTTGCCCCGGTCTGTCTTGAACAGTCTGGCCGAGAATTGTATCAACAATCAC
>JALEMI010000079.1 GCA_022768325.1 Bacteroidales bacterium | reverse complement strand
ATAACACACCCCTCCAAACAAATATGAAAATCTTTTCTTTCCTCTTCCTGTTCTTAGTCACGGCTCTGCTCTCCCCCTCGGCTCTCGCCGTCTCAAAAGGCAAAAAAGCCGGCTGGAAAAAGGGCTACTATCAGAACGATTGGCAAATTGGCTACGGTTTCAAGTCCTGCATCATGACTGTCGACGCCCTTGCCGATGTCGAGATGTCAGACGTGACGCAATCCAACGTCGTTACGGAGAACCGCAAAAGCATTGGCGCACTGACCGCCCAATTCACCCACCGCGCCGGACAGAAAGTCAGCTTCGGCCTCGCCTTCACATACGAGCAGACAACGGAAGACTGCATCGTGAAGATCCGAAACTACGAGAGCAAGGTTGGCGAACTCACCAACAGGTACTTCACCGCCACACCTCTCCTCCGCTTCAACTGGGTCGAGGGCAATCTCGTGATGTTTTACAGCAAACTCGCCGTGGGTCTCACGTTCATCGGCGATAGCTTCGACAACATAGCCGAGGAACCCTACGACATTCAAAGCCAGAAACAGCACTATTTCGGCTACCAAATCTCGCCCGTAGGCCTCGTCATTGGCCGCAAGCTCTGCGGATTCATCGAGGCCGGCTACGGCTCACATGGTCTCGTCCAAGCAGGCCTGACCTACCGTTTCTAAACACAGCAATCACTTAAAACTCAACATATTGCCATGAGCAACACGACATCTGCCATCATCGCAGGCCGACTGATGGACATCAAGGCCATAAAGCTTCAACCAAACGACCCCTTCACATGGGCTTCGGGTTGGAAGTCACCCATCTATTGCGACAACCGTAAAGCACTCTCTTACGCCGACATCCGCACCATCATCAAGTGCGCCTTTGCCGAGATTGCCCGTGCCAAATATGCCGACATCGATGTCGTGGCTGGTGTCGCCACAGGTGCCATCGCGCAGGGCGCTCTCGTTGCCGACCTCCTCCAAAAGCCGTTCATCTACGTCCGCTCAGCTCCTAAGGACCACGGCCTCGCCAACCTTATCGAGGGCGACCTCAAAGCCGGTCAGAAAGTCCTCGTCATCGAGGACCTCATCTCCACCGGCGGCAGCTCTCTCAAAGCCGTCAACGCCCTCCGCGACGCTGGTGCCGATGTGGTTGGTATGCTCGCCATCTTCACATACGGATTCCCCACAGCCGCCGAGGCTTTCGCAAAGGCTAACGTTGAGCTGACAACCCTCAGCAACTACAACGACCTCATTGCCGAGGCCGTCAAGCGCGGCTACGTCTCCGAGGCCGACATTCAGACACTCCAAGAGTGGCGCGAGAACCCTTCCGTTTGGCGTCAATAGCCCCGCGTAACCCCATAACACAACGTCACTTATGGATCTTTACGAGAGCAAAATAAAAGTCGTAAAGGGATCGCCAGAGGCCATCTACTCGATGCTGACCGACATGGCGCGCCTCAACAACATCCTGCCCGAGAAATTCGCGGACAAGGTCAAGGATTTGCAAATCTCTGAGAACGGGTGTTCTTTCACGGTCGATAAGCTGGGGCGCGTCACGATAACGTTAACCGATCAACAGCCTTTCTCGCTCGTCAAGTACACGCTTCAAGCAGCAATGGCGCTGACTTTCGACATCTTCATCCAAATAAAGGAGGCCCCACAGCCCACCGACACCCCCGAGAGCCGCATCAAGGTAAGCCTCAAGGGCAGCATCCCCTTCATGGTCAAGCCCCTCGTTGGCGGACATCTCCAGGAACTCGTCGACCGCACAGCGGAGGCCATCTCCACGAAGTCCTACTAAGCCGCGCCGCAATCCAAATAAAGCAGCCCATGCGTCATGATGCGCACGGGCTGCTTGTGTTCTTTTGTGTAGGGCTAATCGTTGACCTTTTGTCCAAAATTTTGGTCAAGCTTCAGATTGAAGCTCATCCTGTGTATTGGCGAGGGACCAAGTCGGCGCAATGCCTCATAGTGTTCTCGCGTCGGATAGCCCATGTTGCGGCTCCATCCATACCCGGGGTAACGCTCGTCCATGACCTCCATATATTCGTCGCGCCATGTCTTGGCCAAGACCGATGCCGCAGCAATGGAGAGATATTTACCGTCTCCCTTGACCACGCACTCATGACCTACAAGCGTCGACTCGTCATGCAGACGCACCTCGCCCCCGTCGCCTTGGTCCTCAAAATCAGTGTAATAGGGGCGGAAACGATTGCCGTCAATGAGTAAGAAGTCCGGCTGCGGGTCCAATTGGCGTATTGCCCTGTGCATGGCCATTATCGACGCCCGCAAGATATTCATCTTGTCTACCTCCTCGGCCAAACACTCCGCCACAGCCCATGCCACGGCGACGTCCTTAATCATTGGGGCAAGAGCTTTGCGCTGCGCCGCCGAGAGCTTTTTGGAGTCGTCAAGACCGGGCAAGTCCTCAGCCTTTATGTCCTCGGGCAATATCACGGCCGCCGCCGCCACGGGTCCCGCCAAAGGGCCACGCCCCGCCTCGTCAGCCCCTGCCTCACGCCGTCCTGCCACCATGTAGGCTCTCAGCGGCATCGTAGGCTTGTGGGTCGTCATATCTTAAAGCGGCTGACAAGAGCCTCCATGCGGTCGGCCATGAAAGCCAATTCGTCGGCTCGGCTGGCAATCTCGTCCGCGTCGGTTGCCGTCTCTTGCGTCACGGTGCTGAGGTTCGAGAGGGCTGTGCTGACCATGTCGATGCCAGAGCGTTGCTCATTGCTGGCGTTCTTTATCTCGCTGATGCGCGACGCCACGTCGTGGAGCTGAGGGAGAATCTCGTCAATCAGGCCGTTGATGTTCTCAACGCCCTCAATGGTCTTCGTTGCGGTGTCCGATACGCTCATCGACGCCTTTTTCGTAACGTCCGATATGCGTCCCACCTCACGCGCCACGGCCGAGAATCCAAGTCCCGCCTGACCAGCCCTTGCCGCCTCAACGGACGCGTTGAGGCTCAATATGTTGGTTTGGCTTACGAGGGCGTTTATGGATTTGATGGAGTCGGCAATCTTGCGCGAGTTGAGCATTGTCTCCGTAGCCCTTTCGGCAATGGAGCGGACAAAGGCGTCCGTGGCGGTCATTCGCTTGTCCGTCTCGTTGGTGTTGTCGGTGCTGACGTGGATTATGTTGGTCATCTCCTCCAGGCTGGCGGTTATCTCCTCCAGGTTGGTGGCCTGTCGGCTGGAGCTTGCGGCCAGGTTGGCAGAAGTGTGCGTCATCTCGCCACCCATACGCTGGAGCGTTGCGGCGGTCTGCTTCATCAAGTGGACTGACTCGCGCAGTGAGTCCTGCAATCGTTTCATGGCCTCGCCGAGATATTCAACCTCGTCACCAGTCTTCCGGACCACAACGTCGTGCGTCAAGTCGCCCGACGACATCTGCGAGGCGTTGACTGTGAGCTGCGTAAGAGGTCGAGAGAGGTTTCGGCGGAGGAAGATGTAGACCAGGAAGATGAGTATCACGTCGAGCATTATCGTGACAGCCAGCGTCACGGCAATGACCGATTTCTGGATATTCTTGACGACAGCGAGGTCCATCCACGTGTGGCTAATGCCAATCAACTTGTTGCGATGGTTGAAGACGGGCGTGTAGGAGGAGAATATAGGGTTGTCGCCCGCCACCTCGGTCAGTGTCACCTGTTTGCCATTTGCGGCAATCGAGTCGGCCACCCATGCGTTAGGGATTACGAGGCCGTGGATGTCGACATCATGACCGTCGTAAGATGTCGCGGTGATTACGTTTCGGCGGTAGAAGCTCATCTGCGACTGCGTCAGTTTGGCCAAGTCGGTGAGATAGGCGTCGTCTTCCAAAATCGCCTGGCAGAGGAGGAGCGTCGCCACAGCCTCATTGGCCGAGTTGCGCAATTGGCGTACCATTACGAGGCCAACGCCCTTGCCCATGACCTCCGCGTATCCCGCATACAAGTGCGCCACGTTCTCGCGAGCCACGTATCGCATGAGGTCTTGAGTCGTTATGAGTTGCGATTGCGTATAGCCCTCAAAACTTGTCCCGACAAGGTCGAAATGCTCGTCGACAAGTACGTAGCCATAATAACGGTGGAGGCTTACGCCGTCCGCAAGGATTTTATTAAGCGGCTCGTAGTTCTCTTCAGAAAGGGCTACGGGAATCTCGGGGTAAACAAGGGGAAGGTTTTCGGCATATTCCTTAAGCTGCTGCATCTGCATACTCCGCAGATGCTCCACAATGCTCATCTTCTCCGCTATGGCGCCTTCAAAGAAATGACTCAGAATCTGATTGCGCGATTTGGCCACAAATGCATTTTGCGCAAGATTCAATATTATGGTGAACACCACAAAGGAGAAAATCACCTTAGCCAAGACGCTCCGCTTGACTATTTTGGTCGCAGTCTTTACGTTACTTACGTTCAGTTTCATTGTCGCACTGTTCTGCCTATTCGCAAAGATATGACAAATATCCCACCGCAAGCATCTTGTTATCTTTTTGCAACATAATCATTAACATCGTGAAAGGTTGCATTCCGCCCGCCTAATGGGGGACGATTCACCACGAACAGATAGTCACCCATTGCGACGGCAGTACATTTAGACGCACCCACACCCCATTCGCAAGGCTTGACACAAAAGGCGATATGTTTCGTTTCGTTAGAAATCACAGCTATAAAATTTCTATTTGAAATTATTTCACTCAAAATTACATGGATTTACTTGCCAATATATCAGAAACCGTTACATTTGCATTGTGATTAGCGGAGAGCAGGATACATTCTTTGTTTGAGCCAATCATTCCTAACCTGACTCGACATATACGAATGGTCTGGATCCGCAAAAATCCATAACTGTTCTTTTGTGACCAAGCCCCCCGCCCGACGCGATGTCGAGCGGGGGCGTCTCGTTTATTTCATGTCTCGTTTTTGCACGGTATGTCGTCAGAAAAGGGGCGTTCGCCGATTTGTCTAACATCTTCGCCCGAGGTCTCCTTAATTTAGCAGTGCCAATGAAGGATTAAAAAAACAACAGACAACCACAGGCCATGAAGACAAGGCATTTTTTCAGTTCCATCGTGATGGCGATTGCCGCCCTCAACGCATCCGACACCATGGCGCAAGACTCCTCGCAGTGGACGCTCCAGCAATGCATCGACTACGCCATGGCCAACAACATCGACGTCAAGAGCGGAACCTTCTCCCTCGAACAGGCGCAACAACAGACCGAGGCCTCGCGCGGGCAGCTCATGCCGAGCCTCTCTTTCTCAACGTCCCATTCGCTCGGCTGGAGGCCGTGGAGCCAAAACACAGTGGCCCTGAGCGGCGGCACCATGACGACGACCAAAAGCGACAGGACATATTCCGGCAATTATAATCTCTCGGCCAATTGGACCGTATGGGACGGAGGCAAAAGTCGCCGCAACGTGGAGTCCGCAAGGTTAGACGAGGCCAACGCTGAGGCGCAAAACATCTTGACGGCCAACAACATCGAGGAGCAGATTGTACAGTATTACGTTCAGATTCTCTATCAGACCGAGGCGGTGAAGGTGGCCGACAGCACCCTCGCCACGAGCATCGCCCTCCGCGACAGAGGCCGCGAGATGTTCCAAGTAGGGAGTCTCTCAAAAGCCGACCTCGCGCAACTCGAAGCCCAAGCCAGCCAAGACGAGTATTCGCTCGTGAGCGCAAAGACGCAACTCTCCACCTATAAGATGCAGCTCAAGCAAATTCTCGAAATCATTAAGACACAAGATTTTGACGTTGCCACGCCAACCCTTTCGGACGATAAGGTACTGGAGCCACTGCCCACCGTCGACGACGTCTTCACGGCCGCCATGGCCTCGCGCCCCGAGGTGCGCCAAAGTCAAATTACCATTGAGCAGGCCGAGATTCAGCAACGCATAGCCCGTGCCGGCCATTACCCGCAAATAAACCTCTCCGCCGGCGTCTCTACGGGTCATAACTCCGCATCGGACGACAGATTTTGGCAACAGATGAAGCAGAACGTCAATAACTCCATCGGCTTGAACATCAGCGTCCCTATCCTCGACAACCGACAGACGCGCACCAACATTGCCAAGGCAAAAATCCAACGCACACAGGCCGACCTGAGCAGCCAACAGGCCGAGAACGACATCTACAAGCAGGTGGAGACCTATTGGCTCGCCGCGCTCAGCGCACAGGCGCAATATCAGTCCGCAACGACCAACGCCGCAAGCTCCGCAGAGAGCTTCACCCTCGTGAGCGAGCAGTTCTCGCTCGGTCTGAAGAACATTGCCGAGCTCATGACGGGCAAGAACAATCTGCTCTCCGCACGTCAGCAACTTTTGCAAAGCAAGTACACAGCCCTCCTTAACATAGCCCTCCTAAAATTCTACGCAGGCGAAGAATTATCGCTCTAAGACATTGATTCTCCGAAGAATAAAAGATTTCATGAATATGAAGACAACAACACTATTGTCCCTCTCTGCGCTGCTTACCCTCGCCACGTCGTGCGGACACGAGACTGCCGTCAGCTACACCATGGCGACAGTGACGCGCCAAGATGTCTCGACATCCGTAACCGCCACGGGAGCCATTGAGCCCGTCACAAAGGTCGAGGTCGGTACGCAGGTGAGCGGCATTATTGACAAGATTTATGTCGACTTCAATAGCCAAGTCCGTAAGGGTCAGGTGATTGCCGAACTCGACAAGACGAACCTGCTCTCAGAACACACCTCCGCACAAAGCAATCTTGCCAACGCCCAGAGCGAGCTTGATTATCAGAAGGCGAATTTCGACCGCTACGCCAAGCTCTTCGAGAAGGGGCTTGTGTCGGTTGACGACTACGAGACGGCGCGTCTCGCCTTCGAGAAGGCACGTCAAAACATTGTAGTTCAACAGCAAAACGTCACCAAGGCTCAGACCAACGTAGGCTATGCCACCATCACCAGCCCCATTGACGGCGTCGTATTGAGCCGCGAGGTTGAGGAGGGTCAGACTGTCGCATCGGCAATGACAACCCCTACCCTCTTCTACATTGCCCAAGACCTTACGGATATGCGCGTCATTGCGGACGTTGACGAGGCCGACATCGGCGGCGTGAAAGAGGGACAGAGGGTAAGTTTCACCGTCGACGCCTTCCCCGACGATACGTTTGCCGGAACCGTTACGCAGGTGAGGCTTGAGGCCACTACGGAGAGCAATGTCGTGACGTATGAGGTCGTAATCGCCGCTCCAAACAAGGACTTGAAGCTCCTACCGGGTCTGACGGCCAACGTCACCATCTACACCGCCGAGCGCAACAACGTCCTGACCTTGCCGAGCAAGACCCTCCGCTTCACCCCAAACCAGGCGTTGCTAAAACCCGAACAGAGGGTTGAGGACGTCATGTCGCCCAAGAAGGTGTGGACTTTCGACGGCACGACGTTCCGCGCCAAGGCTGTCGAGACGGGTCTCAACGGCGGGATAAACATAGAAATAATAAGCGGTCTGACCGAGGGTGAGAAGGTGATTGAGAGTTTCGAGATTGGCAAGTCCACTGAGGAGGTTGCCGACAACGAGACAAGCAACAGCAACCCCTTCATGCCTGGCCCTCCGGGGCAGAAAAAGAACAAGAAATAAGGGCAGGAGGCCTTTTCCACACACACCATGGCAGACAATACGCAAAACACAACAGCCAACGGCCGCGTAGTCATTGAGCTGCAAAACGTAAGGCGAGACTTCCGCGTAGGCGACGAGACCGTCCACGCCTTGCGAGGCGTGAGCTTCAAAATATTTGAAGGCGAGTTCGTGACAATCATGGGAACGTCCGGCTCGGGCAAGAGCACCCTCCTCAACCAGCTCGGCTGCCTCGATACGCCCACAAGCGGCGAGTACATCCTCGACGGCGTCGCCGTACGGTCGATGAGCAAGAACCAAAGGGCGCGGCTTCGCAATCGCAAGATTGGCTTCGTGTTCCAAAACTACAACCTCTTGCCCAAGACCACGGCCGTGGAGAACGTTGAACTCCCCCTGATGTACAACAACAAGTACAACGCCGCGCAACGCCGCGAGGCGGCCATAAACGCCCTCAACGCCGTAGGACTTGGCGACCGCCTCGACCACAAGAGCAACCAGATGAGTGGCGGCCAGATGCAGAGGGTGGCCATTGCCCGCGCCCTTGTCAACGACCCGGCCGTCATCTTGGCCGACGAGGCTACGGGTAACCTCGATACACGCACTTCGTTCGAGATGCTCGTTCTCTTCCAGAGGCTTCATGCCGAGGGGCGCACCATAATCTTCGTGACCCACAACCCCGAGATTGCCCAATACAGCAGCCGCAACATAATGCTGCGCGACGGCAAGATCCGCGAGGACGTAATCAACACCTCGCCCCTCTCGGCAGCCGAGGCTCTCGCCGCACTGCCTAAGCCGCAAGACGACTAACAACCCAACACTCGGACACACATGAATTTCATAAACCTTTTCAAGGTGGCGTTGCGAGCCATTGCCAGCAACAAGTTCAGGTCTTTCCTCTCGATGCTTGGCATCATCATCGGCGTGGCAGCCGTCATCATAATGATGGCGATAGGCCAAGGGTCGAAAGAGAGCGTCAGGGCCAACATTGCGCAAATGGGCACCAACATCATCATGATTCGCCCCGGAGCGGACCAACGTGGCGGCGTACGCCTGGACCCGTCGTCCATGCAAACCCTTAAGGTTGAGGACTATGAGGCCATCCTTGCGGACAAGAGGTTCGTCACTTCCGTATCGCCCGAAGTATCGGCCTCTGGCCAAGTAATCTACGGGGCTAAAAACACGAGTTCGCAAATGTATGGCGAGTCGCTCGACTATTTCGACATCAAGATGTGGGAGATAAGCCGCGGCGAGACGTTTACAGAGGACGACATACGCAAGAACGCCAAGGTGTGCGTAGTCGGGACAACCATCGTCAAGGAGCTCTTTGGCGACGAGTCGGCCGACTGCCTCGGCAAGACTGTTCGCTTCAAGTCGATTCCCTTCCGCATTGTCGGCGTCCTAAAGAGCAAGGGCTACAACAACTGGGGCATGGACCAAGACAACGTCCTCATAGCCCCGTACACGACGGTCATGAAGCGTCTCCTGGCTCAGACGTTCTTTAGCTCCATCAACTGCTCGGCCGTGACCGAGGAGCTGACCGACCAGGCGATAGACGAGCTGACAACCATCCTCCGCACGACGCACAAGCTCAAGAGCACCGACGACGACAACTTCACCATCCGCAGCCAGCAAGAGATGATGGAGACCATGAGCAGCACCATGGACACCATCACCGTCATCCTCGTCGTGGCAGCCGCGTTCTCGCTCCTCGTGGCGGGCATCGGAATCATGAACATCATGCTCGTCTCCGTCACCGAACGCACTAAAGAGATAGGCCTTCGCATGAGCGTTGGCGCCCGCTCCATCGACATCAGTAACCAGTTCCTGATAGAGAGCGTAATGATAAGCCTCACGGGCGGCGTCTTGGGCGTAATTGTCGGTTGGCTCGGTACGTTGCTGTGCCAGCAGTTCGGCTTTCCGACATCTATACCCCTCTGGAGCATCTTCGTCTCGTTCGCCGTCTGCACAGTCATAGGCGTCGGGTTTGGATACATCCCGGCCAGCAAGGCAGCAGGCCTCGACCCCATAGAAGCCATCCGCTATGAGTAAGTAAACCCTTTTCATTGGTTTCCCCCAAAGCTGAGAAAATGCGGCATCGTGACGTGAGTCGCGGTGCCGCTTTGGGGGGTTCTTGAGGAATGCTACGCAAGCCCCCATACAAAATACCACAGGAGGCAAACATATTGGAATTGTGTTTGCCTCCTGCATTCATTTTGTCGTATTAGAGGGTCAGGCCTGCGCTTATCGTGAAGCTGCCTATTGGGGGATAATGGCCGCCGTGATACCATTCTGACGAGCCACGGGCCATGAGGTAGACTGTCCGGAGATTGCGGGGGATGTCTATGTCGAGCCTTAGGCTGACCTCGCCTCCCGTGCGGGATGTGGTTCGGCGGTCGTGGTCTGCCTTTAGCGCGTCTTTCAGGTTGGGCATCTCGGTGTTGCGGGCCGTCGTCATTACCGTCTCGTCGGGCATGGCTATGCGGCTCGAGGCTGTCAGACCGCCTGTCAGACGACATTTGCGCCAGTCGCGCCATGTCTCGCCGCCAAGCTTTATGCGCAGGGTGTTCTCCGTCATGTTGTCCTTGCTGTCGTTGTTCTTCTCCTCGGTCATGGCGTATGTCACGTTCCCGGAGAGGAAGAGACCCGACGCGTCGGCGTTCCGCAGTGCGGAGAATGTGGCGTTGGCCTCGACGGTTGTGGCGTTATAGGGCTTGCGCTTTGAGATGAGGTGATAGTTGTGGAGGCCGTCGTTATAGACGTGTTGCGAGAGCTCTGTTTTTGAGGCGTTTACGCTTGCCATGACAATGCCGCGCCAAGCACTGCCCATCGTCACACGACGCCCTATGCTGAGGTGGGCTGTCCGCCGCATGGTCTCGCCAATTACGGCGTTCTCCAGGTCGTCAAGCCCCTTTTCGAGCTTGAACTGCCGCACCTCCACGTGGGCAAACACAGGGCCGACATACTCCGCCCCGAAGCCGAAGCCACGCCCCCTATACCACGCCTCGTCATATACGCCCGCAAAACGGGTATAGTCCGAGCCGAGGCCTTGGAGGTGATATAAGGTCATGACGGCCTGATAGACATTGAGGAACTTAATCGACAAGTCTTGCGAATACTTGCGCAGCGAGCCGTAAAGCCCCACGGACCGCTCCTCCGCCAAGCGCAGCGAGCCGCCAATGCGCACATTGGCCTCGACAGCGTCGGCCTTAGGGCGCGGGTCTTTGTCGCGATACTCACTCTCCGACGAGAAGTCTATCGCAAGGCCGACACTCGCCCTACGCCCGTCCCACCCGAAGCCGGCGGCAAAGGCGTAGGTCTCGGAGTCCTTGTCGCCGCCCGCCGTGTCCGCCATTGCCATTGGCGCAACGATATGATAATCGGCATTTTCGGAGAAAGCGACATTACGCCGCTCTCCCTTTGAATAAGAGGCGGCACAATCGGTCGCCACGGTGGGCCCTATGCGGATGTAGGTCTTGCCCTCAGCGTTCCATCCTCGCCACGATGTGCCCGTCTGGCACCACTCGTCGGCGTTGTCGCGCCAGATGTAGGCGGCACCGATGGTTGTTGATGAGCTGTCGGAGAGCGACGTGAGGAGGGCGGGATTGTCACCCGCCCCGAGGGCAATGCGCATCCCCGTCTCGTAAGCCATGGCGGCAGGCAGTCTGCCGTGAACCCTTTGCGCTGTGGTTGACGACACGGCGCAAAGGGTCAGAGCCAAAGCTATCGCGAAACGGGGACGCATTGGGGCGTGGTGTTTTTTAGAATTGGTAGGCAGGGTCGGCCTCTACGACATCAAAGTCGTTCGAGCTGTCGTTGGTGTCGACAAACTTGCCGTCCTGAACCTTGCGGCGTGCCGACTTGCCGAGACGGTCTTTGTCCGCACCGGTCTTGCCTATGGAGACGTATCCCGCATCGAGGCTGCTGGACGTGATGTTCCATTTGTATAGTGTTGACGGAGAGAATGTTATGCAGTCAACAATCCAGTCGTTGGGAACCATGTAGCACGAACCCTTCTTCTCTTGCTCAATGTCGGGGGCCACGATAATCCATGAGTAATCGTAGACGTATTTTTCGAGATACTCCTCGTCGTCGGTGCTGATGAAGGCGAGGCCAAAGACCTTGTTGCCCTGCGAGTTAGGAACCCATACGGTCTTGGTGTTGCAATAGACGCGCTCCATGTTGGGGACGTCGGGGTTGTCTATGTCGAGGTTCTTCCCCGTCTCGTCGTACCACTCAAAGTCGGCATTCGAGAGGTCGAAGCTGAGGGCGTTGGTCTCCTGATGGTTGATGGCCTGGTCAGCAATTAGAATCGTCTCGCCAGGCGCCACTCTGAGACCCGTTGCGGGAATGCGGTAGATGGCATCGACAGCCACGGCCTCGGACATGATGTCGGGCGTGAAGTCACACTTTTGGTTTGTGACGAACTTGCTCTGGATGATGCACAGCCCGTCGGTATCGAGGGTGTCGGCTGAGCTGTTGACAATGCGGAACCAGCTGCTGTAAAGGTCCGTCTTCACGCCGTCGGCCAACTTGGGAGCGAGGCACACCTCGGCAAAGAGGAAGCCCTGCCCAGCCACGACAGCCACGGGCGAGAAAGTGAGTTCGAGCGTCCCGCCCGACACCTTGACGTTCGACTTGATGTCGCGCAAGACCTGCTGGACGGAGGCGTTGTTGCCAATGGACCTCGTAGTGTAGACAGTAAGGCTGATGTCGTAGAGACCGTCTTCGACGACGATTGAGGGGACGGTCTTGGCGACTTCGTACGTCGTCTCGACGCCCGTGGCAATGTTCTTGATGGTCATGATTGCGGAGTCTGCCGCCTCATAGCCCGACGGAAGCGTGAAGAAATCGCCCGTTGTGGACGACGGTGTGATTTTTGTTACAACAGGGTCGCTGTCGCTGCAAGATGCTACGCATACGGCCAAGACGGCCGACAATGCGAATAATAGTCTTTTCATTTGGTTTTCAAGTTTTTACAGGTATACTTTGATAAACATCGTGAGCAATTAGAATTTCAGTACGGCTTGCGTTCCAAAATAGGAGGAGAAGCTGCGCCTCACCACGAAACCGTCTTTGGTCTCATAGTCTTTGGCAGCGGCAAGAAGTCGGTCGGCGAAGAAGCTAATGGTGAAATAGGGGCCAAAACGCTTCGTGGCCTTGAAGTTGAACGTGGCATACGCCCGGTCGTTAATAGTCAGGCGGTCGGCAGTATTTTTGAGGATGAGGTGCGAGAGTATTTTGTCTTGCGCCTCGGCGTCGGTGTAAGGCTTTACGACGGCATCGTCGGCCACGTATGCCACGGGCGTCGCATTGGCAAGAGGCACATCGGAGACGCTCTTCCAGACGCACTCGGCCGTGGCTGAGAATATGAAGTCGATGCGGTCGAAGAAGCTCTCGGCCGTGAATGTTGTCGAGACCCTCTCGTCGCACTTGATGGTCTTCTCCCTATACAGCCCCGCGTAATGGTCGTCGATAACGACGCCGCCCACCGTTTTTTGCGTCTCCTTTTTCCATTCGGGGCTGCTGTTGTGGCGCTTCGTCTTGAGCCATGCGCCCATGACGTTAAGGCGCGTCGAGATGACGGGCAATAGCGGCGTCTCGTATGTCCATTCCGCCCCCTCCTTCAAGATTGTGGACTCGTTCTCCCATCGCCCTACGAGAACCAGCCTCTGGCGTGGGGTGCTGGGCAAGAGCGTCGGATTGGGGCGGACACCCGTTGTCGGGTCGTAATTAGAGAGGTCGTACTGGTCGTAATACAACGACATTGGCCTCTTCACCCTGCGAAACGCGTCCTCCATATTCTCGCGGAAGGCGGTAAAGGAGAGCGCATGGCTCGCCAAGTGGACGGATATGCGGCCCTCAATCTTATTGTTTTGCGCCGGCTCGATGTCGTAGGCATTGCGGTCGATGGGGTACGTCCGGACAATGGCGCGACGGAGCGAGGCGTCGGAGTTCCAATAGTTCATTTCGTAGACATCGACGTACTCAATTTCGGGGTTGAGCATATCCATTGCCGGCATCTTGCGGAGGCTACCCCATCCGAGCGAGATGTTCATCTGCGCCTCGCGCGCCTTGGGGAGGTCGAGCGTGAGCATTAGGCGCGGGTCGACATAGACCTTCCCCCGCATGGCGTATTCGTCGGCAAGCCCCGCCATTTGGCTGAAACGGATGCCCACCGTGAGGCGCGTCACGGCACGTCCGACGTGGGCCGAGGCCTCCTCTTCGAGCCAATAGCCGACGATGTTGGTCGGCGGAACGGAGCGGAAAGAACGCGGGCGGTGGGTAGTAGAACCCGACAGAGGGCGCTGGGGGTCGAACACCTGCCCACGGCCAAAGTTCTTGTTCAGCTGCCACTCAAAGCCTATGCCCAGGTCGTGGTCTATTGGGCCCGTGGTCAGGCTGTGAGACAGCGAGAGCTGAGTGTTGGCGTAGAACGGGCGGCCATCGACATCGTGCCTTGCCACGTAGTCTTGGGCAAGCGGCGTGGCATCGTGAGGAAGCCCGTCGGTCGTATCGAGAGCCGCGTAGGCGTAGGTGGTCAGCAGGACGCGGGATGTCTGCTTAATCTCGTCGTGGCTAAAGCTGATGCTGTTTCGGAACGTGGCACGAGTGTCGCCAAGTGAGAATTTGAGCATATTCCCGAAAGAGAACCTCGTGTATCCGCTCTTGAAGCTGTCCTCCTGATTTATTTGAATCTCAGGATCTTGCTTCCGCTCGTCGATATTTTTTGAGAAGTCGGCAGAGGGATTCCACGTTAGTGAGAATCCGCCTTGCGAATGCCAATTCTTTCGGGCGCGGAGCGAGAGATTCACTCGTTGGAACGTCTCGTACTTATTGCGCGGGTCGTTGCGCGAGCTGAGAAAACCGGCATCGGCGGCAAGAGTCCATCCTGCGGGGAGACCGAAGCCCTTGCCGACGCTTACGAGCCGCGACTTGGTGTCGACCTTTAGGCGCACCGTGAGAGGCGCGCCGCCAGTCCGGCGATGGATGTTGACAACACCGCTGGTAACGTCGCCATATCGTACGGACGGTATTCCGCGAATCACCTCGACACTCTCGATGTCGTCGGTGGCAATGTTTCGCATATCGACACCTCGGCCCGCACTATATCGCTTGTCGGCCACGTCGCCCACCATATTGATGTCGTCGCCCAGCCTGTTGATGTCGGCATCCGTGCCAATTGGCGCACCGTCAATGTTCACCTGGGTACCGATGGCTGTGGTATTGTAGTTCTTGTCGGTGGAGGGAATCTCGCGGATGCTTATCACGTTGGCGCGGCTCATGTCCGGCTCGGCAGACAGACCGCCGGGGATTAGGGCCATGATGTCGGTGAGAGACGTTGGCTGGAGATGCGCCATGGCCGTGTTGCCAATGAGCGACGTTGATGTCCGCGCCGTCTCGACCTCGGCGGCCGTGACCCTCACCTCGGCGAGCGAGATTGTCGTCTTGCTCATCTTGAGCGTCAGGACCTCCGAAGAAGCCGCCACATAGAGCGGCTCGTAACCTAAGCAAGTCGCCATGACGCTGTCGGTGGGCGAGGCGGAAAGAACAAAACGCCCGTCGGCATCGGTGGCAGAACCCGTCACCACATCCCCATCGCGGACAACGGCCACAGCTACGAATGGCAGAGTCTCGCCATTTGACGCATCGACCACAGTACCGTAGACAGACCTCGACTGCGCAACGGCTATCGGCACAGAGACCAAAGTCGCAACACAAAGAGATACTATCGGGGCAATTCTCATCCTAACACAGTGTCCATCAACATCATAAGGACAAAGCCGACACCAAAGCAAATCACGGGCATATTGGAGTGCCCACCCGCGGAGGCTTGCGGCACGAGGTCCTCAAAGACCACGTAGAGCATGGCTCCAGCCGCAAAGCCGAGCATATAGGGCATGAGGCCACTAACAGCCCCAGCCAAGAGGATAACCAGCACCGCGCCAACAGGCTCAACAAGCCCGCTAAGCGTACCGACACCGAAAGCCTTGAACCGCCCGAGACCTGAGGCCAAGAGCGGCATGGAGATTATGGCGCCCTCGGGGATGTTCTGAATGGCGACACCCAGGCTCACGGCCAGCGATGCCGAAGCCGACTGGTCCGCCACGTCCGCCGCCACGATACCCACGGCCATGCCCTCGGGCAAGTTGTGGATGGCGACAGCAAAGGCCAACATCTGCACACGCGAGAGGTGGCTTGCCGGGCCTTCGGGCGACTTACTGCCGGAGTGAATGTGAGGGGTGATGCTGTCTATGAGCAGGAGAAAGCCCATGCCAAGGGCAAAGCCCACAGCAGCGGGGACGGAAGCCCATTGACCAAGGTCTTCACGAATGCTGATGGCAGGAATGAGCAACGACCATACGGAGGCGGCGACCATGACCCCGGCAGCAAAACCGAGCATGCCACATTCCGCCTTTTGCGGCATCTTATCGCGTATCAAGAATACGGCCGCAGAGCCTATAGTAGTACCAACTACAGGAATGAGCAGAGTTAAAACAACACTTTCCAACGCCGATAGAGAGATTAAACAGGTAGATTAGAATAATTCCAAAGTTAACGGCGCGGAATAATAAATACAAATTTAAATGAGAAAAATGAACATAGCGACCCCATTTTAGAAACTGACACCCCTTAACGCTTGGGCTGCCCGCCCTCGCGATACTTGCCCTCGCCCTCGGCCATGATGTTGAGGTAGCTCTCGAAGCGCGTAGGGGCAATTTCGCCCTGCTCGACGGCCTGGACGACAGCGCATCCTGGCTCATGGGTGTGGGTGCAATTGGGGAAACGGCAATTGGGGCTAAAGCTGAAGATGTCGCGGAAATAGTGGGCGGTCTCGGCTCGGTCGATGTTTATGATGCCGAAACCGCGTATTCCCGGCGTGTCGATAATGTCGGCCCCGAAGGCGAGGCGGTGCATCTCGGCGAAAGTCGTCGTGTGGCGGCCTGAGTTATTGGCCTCGCTGATGGCGGAGGTGCGGATGTCGAGCCCCGGCTCCAGGGTATTGATGAGCGTGGATTTGCCTACGCCCGAGTGTCCGGCAATGGCGGTGAGCTTGTCTTTCAGGATGTTGCGCAGCTCGTCGATGCCCTCTCCCGTTGTGGAGGAGAGCCTTATTGTCTGATAGCCAATGTGGCGATAGACCGCCTCGCGGTATTCGAGTTCCGCCAGCTCGTCGGCGTTGTAGATGTCGGTCTTGTTGAAAGCTACGATTGTCTCGACACCGTAGGCCTCAGCCGAAGCGAGGAAACGGTCTATGAAGACTGTCGACGTCTCGGGGTGATTGATTGTCGTGACGAGGAGGGCCTGGTCCACGTTGGCGGCAATTACGTGTGTCTCCTTGCTCAGATTCGTGGAGCGTCGCACGATATAGTTGCGTCTGTCGCAGACTTCGGAGATGACGAAATCGCAGCCGTCGGACGAGAAGACGACCCTGTCTCCTACGGCCACGGGGTTGGTGCTTCGCGAGCCGCCCAGCCTCATTCGGCCTTTGAGACGGCACTCGACGACATTGCCCTCGTCGGTACGGACGGAATAGGCACTACCCGTGGAGCGGACAACAATTCCCTGATTCGTCATGTATTAAGCTGTTGAGAATTATGGATTTGGGAGTTTGGCGACAATCAAGAGCGGCTCCCACGTCAGCCGCCACGTGCCGTTCATGGCCTCGGTGGACTGCCCGTCGCGATTGGTGCCGATGCCGCTCAAGGCCATCATGCGGAGCATCTCTGTCCGCGAGGCGAAGCCCTGCTCCTCAACGGAGCGGTCGGAACAGAGAATCTCAAAACCCGCCTCGGTCAGGGCGCATAGCCAATCGTCGAGCGACGGGTATCCGCAAGGGCGTCCGCCCCTCAACTCGGCAAAAGTGGAAGGGCCGTAGGTGGCAAGGGCGACGACACCGCCCTCGGTAAGCACCTCGCGAGCCTTGGACACGAAAGTAAGCGGGTTTTCAAACCATTGGACAGCGGACGACGAGACGACGGCATTTGACGCGGGCCACGGCATGGTCTCCGCATCGCCAATGTAGCAATCGACCAATATGTCGCACAACGCGGCGACATTGCGGGCGGCGAGTTTGAGCATCTCGCCACTTATGTCCATTAGCGACACGCGGAGGGGCTTGACGCTTGCGGCAATGCGCTTGACGAGACATCCCGTGCCGCATCCCACATCCAGGATGTCGCACTCCGGCGCAATGAATGGGGCGGCAGCCTCGGCCAGTCTCTCGGCGAGGCGAGACTGCACTTTCGCAACCATGTCGTAGGTCGCGGCACTACCGCCAAAACGTGCGGCTACTTCTTTTGCGTCGTTCTCATTCATGGGTTTCAGAAGGGCCAATGGGGCGTATTGCGTTCTTCGATTGAGTGGGCGTGTTGCGCCCACCAGCGGCGTTGATTGTCGGGTGGAAATATGCGGTCGCGAAGCCCAATGACGGCCACGTCCCATGCGGCGGGCGCGGGAGGCTCGTTTTGCGCTTCGAGGATATGGGTCAACTCGTCGGCCTGCGACACTATGGCCCGACCTTGCATGAGCGAGGCGACAGTAGGGGCGAGGGAGGACGTTCCGGCAATCTTGCGGGCGAACTTGCCACGGTTGGCGTCGCACCAATTGTCGATGGTGAGGCGGATGGCCTCAGCGCCAATGCCGAGGGACGGGTCGGCGGGGCGTGGCGTTCCGCAGAAAGCCGTACGGTGCGCAATATGCAAATAGGGATGAGCGGCGGCAAACGCATCGGCAGCCCAAACGCCCATGGACCAAGCCTTTACGGTGAAGGAATCCCACTGGCTGAGGTCGACATCGAGGTCGAGATTAGAATAGTCCCACAAAAGGACGGCATCGGAACTAATGGCGAGGTATGGCTCGACAGCCTCGTCGAAGCCCCAGCCGAGAAACCAGAGCGTAGCCGAGCGGCTGCCAGCGGATGATATGACCTTATGCCTCACAACGCATTAGTTTTTAATGATTTGAACCAATGGAGTTAGCTGTTCACACGTCATGTTGGCTTTGAGCGAAAGCCTGAGCCTTGCCGTATGGAGCGGGACAGTCGGGTGCCGAATAGGGAGAACGTAGAAGCCACAATTGCGCAGTCGGTGGGAGAGGGCTACGGCATCCGAATTTTCACCACAAATATAAGGCACAATCTGCGTTGCACCACCAATTGGGACCTCGCATTCGAGACTTTTTGTTAGCCAATCACCCATTTTTCTTAAATGCGCCCTCTCGCTGTCCATGGTCTGCAACTTACTCAGCACGAAACGCGTCCAGGCGACATTGACGGGCGGGAGCCCCGTGGTGAAGATTAGCGTCCGGCAGCGATTGACGAGCCACTGGCGAACAACGGGCGACGTGATGACCCACGCCCCGCACGAGGCGAGAGCCTTACCGCACGTCCCGACAATGACATCCGCCACGTCCACAAGCCCAAGCTCGGACATCAGCCCTGCCCCACCCTGCCCGCGGACACCAACCGCGTGCGCCTCGTCGACATAGAGCCAAAAGCCGAACTCCGCCTTTAGCACCGCAAGCTCGCGGAGCGGCGCGATGTCGCCATCCATGCTATATATGCTCTCGACGACGACAAACGTGCGTCCCGCCTCGCTGCGCCTCTTTTCGAGGAGACGGCGGAGGTGCGTCATGTCGTTATGGTTGAAACGGGCCACGCGCGTACCGTTGGCGGCGGCGAGCCTCATGCCGTCTATCAGGCTCGCGTGGATGAGCTTGTCGGCAATGATGACATCCTCCTTGTCGGCGAGGGCGGGCAGAACGCCCGTATTGGCATGATAGCCACAATTGAAGACAAGAGCCGCGCGTCCGCCGTAGAGGTCGGACAATTGGGCTTCGAGAGCCACGTAGTCGGCATGATTGCCCGTCAGGAGACGGCTTGACGACGCGCTCATTGACGACGTCGCGGGGGCGTATTGACCGAAGAACTCGTCGGCAAGGGAGGCATTGTCGGCGAGGCCCATGTAGTCGTTTGTGGAGAGGTTGACCATCCCGCGGGTGTCGGCCGTAGGGAGGGTGCGGAGGCAATCGGCAGAGCGCAAGGCATCGAGCTCCTGCTCAAAATCTATCATAAGACGTTGATAATTAATCCATTGAACGGACACCGGCTTCGAGGCCGTGGCAGAGCTTGCGCAGATGGGCGTCGTCGATGACGTATTGCGGCATGATGTAGACGAGGCGGCCGAAAGGCCTTATCCACACCCCGTTGTCCACAAAAACCTTCTGCATCCGCGCCATGTCGACGGGCCTCGTGGTCTCCACAACACCTATTGCGCCCAAGACGCGCACGTCCGCCACGTGGGGCAGCGAGGCGAGGGGCGACAACTCCTCGCGCATGATAGCCTCCATGCGGGCGATTTTTGCTTGCCAATCGTGGGCGAGCAGCTCGTCAATTGATGCGCAGGCGACGGCGCAAGCGAGAGGATTGCCCATGAAAGTGGGGCCGTGCATGAAGCAATGCGCCTCGCCGGCGGAGATGCCTTGCGCCACACGGTCGGAGCAGAGCGTGGCGGCAAAACTCATGTATCCGCCCGTCAGAGCCTTGCCGACGGTGATGATGTCGGCCTCGACATCGGCATATTGGCAGGCGAAGAGACGACCTGTGCGCCCGAAGCCTGTGGCTATCTCGTCGGCAATGAGCAGAAGCCCGTTCTCGTCGCACAGGCGACGGACGCCACGCAGATACTCAGGGTGGTAGAAGCGCATTCCGCCCGCCCCTTGGACAATTGGCTCAAGAATTATGGCGGCGAGAGAACCGCCATGCTCGCGGACAATTTGGCGCATGGAGTCGAGGTCCGCATCGTCCCACTCGGCAGAGAACGGGACGCGCGGTGCATCGGCAAAATATTGGGCGGGGAGCTGGCGGCTGAAGAGGCCGTGCATACCCGTCACGGGGTCGCATACGCTCATGGCATGCCACGTGTCGCCATGATAGCCGCTGCGGATGGTGGCCACTTGGCAACGCTCGGGATGCCCCGTGGCGGCCTGATATTGAATGGCCATCTTGAGGGCGACCTCAACACTGACGGAGCCCGAATCGGAATAGAAGACCCAGGGCGTATGGGGCAAGAGGCTGACGAGACGCTTGCCCAGCTGGACGGCCGGCTCGTGGGTGATGCCGCCAAACATGACGTGGCTCATGCTGTCGACCTGGGCTTTCAGCGCGGCATTGAGCCTCGGGTTGTTGTAGCCGTGGACGGCACACCACCAGCTGCTCATGCCGTCGATGAGCTTACGCCCGTCGTCGAGTTCGAGGAAGAAGCCCTCGGCACGTGCCACGCCGTAGCAGGGCAGAGGGTCGATTGCCGAAGTATAGGGGTGCCAGAGGTGAGCCCTGTCGAAACTGTAATCTATCATTGCTCTTGACGCTCAAAGGCATTACCACTCATCGGACTGCGGCTCAGTATCGCGGCCGCACGATTGGAACAAGGCCATGTCGTCATCGATGCCGCCCGTGCCTGTCGTTGTCAGCATATCGCCAACAATTGACGCGTCCACGCCGCAGGCGAGAGCCTCAGTCTGATGGTCTACAAACTTGACACGCCCGCCCGCCATGCGAATCTCGGCCTTAGGGTTGCAAAGTCGGAAGATGGCGAAAGCGGTGAGAATCTCGTCGACAGAGAGGGGCGGACGGTCTTCGAGAGCCGTGCCCTTGATGGGCATGAGGACATTGACGGGGATGGAATCGGCCTTGACATCGTCGCGGAGGAAGATGGCCATCTCAATCCGTTGGTCGAGCGTCTCGCCCATGCCAATGATGCCGCCCGAGCAGATCTTGAAACCTACCTCTTGCGCCCATCGGATTGTCTGGAGCTTATCCTCAATGGTGTGGGTGGTGCAGAGCGAGGGGAAGAACGACGGGGCGGACTCCACATTGCAGTGGTAATGGCAGAGACCGGCGTCGTGGAGCTTTTGGAGCTGGGGCTTGGAGAGGAGGCCCATCGATGCGCAGAGGTCAATCTCGGCGTTGGCGGCCACCTTGTGGTAGATGTCGACAACGTGGTCAATCTCGCTGTCGGTCATCCGTCGGCCGCTCGTGACGAGCGAGAAGCGGCCAACGCCCTTTCGGGCATTGTGGATTGCCATGTCCACTGCGGCCTTGGCGTCGATTAGGGGGTACTCGTCGATGCCCGTGTGGTGCTTGTGGCTCTGCGCGCACCACTTGCAATCTTCGGAACAGCGGCCGGAGCGGGCGTTGATGATTGAGCAGGTTTGGAAACGGTCGCCACGGAAGTGCTTGCGGAGACCGTCCGCCACCTTGTAGAGGGTCGTCTTGTCGGGCGCGAGGGCTGCTTGGCGAGCCTCGTAGAAAGTGACGTTGTGGCCCGTCTTGACACTCTCGCCGAGGGCTATTAATTCTTCGGTTGTCATGGTTATTTTTAATGTAGAAAAGCAAAACGCACCGGGCGACCACTGAGGGCCACCCGATGCGGGTATGTACTTATAGGAATTGACGTGTGACGGCTACGCCACGCAAAGGCGCGTCCGCACCGCAAGGGGATGCAGGAGAGCAGAGGGCGACAGCCATGAAACCACCATCGAAGAGCGACACCCCTAAGGGCGGGGAGTCCTCGTCGTCGGCCTCGTCCGCGCCAAAGCGGCGGGAGGGATCCGGGCAAAGCTCAAGGCGGAAGCGTCGGCCCATCTTGAGCATCTGCGCATTGGCTATGGAAGCCTTGACGACCCCGATAATCACCACCCGATGAAGGCTGGCGAAAGCTGCCCAAGGGCATCGGCTCCACCGCTTAAAGACAACGGGCGACGGCATATCGGTGTGTGTGGGGAGAGATGCTACGTTTTTAGATGTTTGCCAACTGGGCGGCCATCTGCTCTTGAACCTTCTTGGCCTCGCGGGCGGCAGCCTCGGCGAAGTCGGTGCCGTTGGAGGCGTAGATTATGGCTCGGCTGGAGTTGACGAGAAGGCCGCAATCCTTGGTCATGCCGTATTTGCAGACCTCCTCCAGGCTTCCGCCCTGCGCGCCGATGCCCGGCACGAGAAGGAAACTGGTTGGCGCTACGCGGCGGATGTCCTCAAACATCTTGCCCTGCGTGGCACCGACAACGTACATCATCTTGTCGTCTCCGGCCCACTCTTGGCTCTTGCGGATCACCTTCTCGAAGAGGCGTTCGCCGGCGGCATCGTCGGTGAGTTGGAAGTCGTGGCTTCCCTTATTGCTCGTCAGGGCGAGGAGAATGACCCATTTACCCTCGTAGCCGAGGAAAGGCGTGACGCTGTCCTCGCCCATGTAGGGGGCAACGGTGAGGGCGTCGACATCGAGGTCCTCGAAGAAGGAGCGGGCGTACATGGCACTGGTGTTGCCAATGTCGCCGCGCTTGGCGTCGGCAATGATGAAGTGGTTGGGGTAGTTCTTGCGGATGTAGGCTATTGTCTCTTCGAGAATTGCCCACCCCTTGACGCCCATGCACTCGTAGAAAGCGAGGTTTGGCTTATAGGCCACGCAATAGGGGGCTGTGGCATCGACGATAGCCTTGTTGAAATCGACAACGCCCGTGGGTGAGGACTGGAGATGTGCGGGGAGCTTGCGTGTGTCGGTGTCGAGACCGACGCAGAGGAAGCTCTTGCGCTCGCGGATTATTGAGACAAGTTCTTGACGATTCATATCTTAGGGTGTGTGAAGGAGGTTAATGGACTGTGGGGAGGCTACAACTCGCTCTCTTTGAGACGCTCGGCGTTCTCGGCGACGATGAGGTGGTCTATGCAGTCTTGGATGTCGCCATCCATGAAAGCGGCGAGGTTGTAGATGGTGTAGTTGAGGCGGTGGTCGGTAATACGCCCCTGTGGATAGTTGTATGTGCGGATCTTGGCGGAGCGGTCGCCCGTGGAGACCATAGTCTTGCGTCGGTTTGCGATGTCGTCGACGTATTTCTGGTGCTCCTTGTCGTAGATGAAGGTGCGGAGGCGGCTCAACGCCCTCTCCTTATTCTTGGGCTGGTCTCGCGTCTCGGTACACTCGATGAGAATCTCCTCGACGATGCCCGTGTTGGGGTTTTTCCAATTGTAGCGGAGGCGGACGCCGGACTCGACCTTATTGACGTTCTGACCACCGGCGCCGGAGCTGCGGAAGGTGTCCCACTTAATCTCGCCCTCGTTGATTTCGACATCGAAAGGCTCGGCCTCGGGGAGAACGGCGACGGACGCGGCGGAGGTGTGGACGCGGCCTTGCGTCTCGGTGGCGGGGATTCGCTGCACGCGGTGGACGCCGCTCTCGTACTTGAGCGTCCCGTAGACCTTCTCGCCCGTGACGGTGCAAATTATTTCCTTGAAACCGCCAACAGCGCCCTCGGAGCAAGAGGAGACGACAAGATGCCATCCCTTTGTCTCGCAATATTTGCTGTACATACGGAACAGGTCGCCGGCGAAGAGGGCAGCCTCGTCGCCGCCCGTTCCGCCACGGATTTCGAGCACGGCATTGCGGTCGTCCTCGGGGTCGGCGGGTACGAGCAGGAGCTTAATATTCTCCTCCAGCTGTGGAATCTTGGCTTCGAGCTCGGCAGCCTCCTCACGGGCCATCTCCTTCATCTCGGGGTCTGACTCGTTGGTAATGATGTCCTTAGCCTCGGCGAGACCGTTGAGCGCGGCCACGTATTGCTCGCGCACCTTCAGGATGTCGCCAAGGTCCTTATACTCCTTGGAGAGCTTGACATATCGCCTTTGGTCGGCGATGACGGAGGGGTCGGTAATAAGGGTCGAGACCTCGTCAAAACGGGAGGCCAGACCGTCGAGGCGGTCCAGTATGGTATTGTTTGTTGCCATTTATTGATGTAAGACTCTATTAATCAATCGCCAAGAAGCCCAGAACCAAAGGATTAGGATGACGAATTTTGCGACCAAGGCAGATGTGGAATCGCTCTGATAGCTGCGGATAATAATCGCAACGATGGCGAGGAGAACGCCGGCGCAAACGACTACGAGCGTGGCTCGGGCAAGTTTTTGCGCAGTGGTCATGTTGTGGGGGGGAGAGTTTTTAGTATTCGAAAGTTCCGAACTCGCTCTTTATGGTGAGCTTATTGCCCTCGGGGCGCGGCTCGACGCGGCCTACCACTTGCGCATCTATGTTGAAAGACTTGGAAATCTCGATGACCTTTTGCGCGTCGTCGGGCGAGACGTAGACCTCGAGGCGATGGCCCATGTTGAAGACCTTGTACATCTCCTTCCAATCGGTGCCGCTCTGCTCCTTGATGGTCTTGAAGAGGGGAGGCACGGGGAAGAGGTTATCCTTGATGACGTGGACGCCGTTGACAAAGTGCATCACCTTGGTCTGCGCGCCGCCGGAGCAGTGGACCATGCCGTGGATGGCGGGCCTCATCTTGTCGAGCATCTGCTTGACCACGGGGGCGTAGGTGCGCGTAGGGCTGAGGACGAGCTTGCCAGCGTTGATGGGGCTGCCCTCAACGGCATCGGTGAGGCTGAGGCCGCCGGAATAGACGAGGTCGTCTGGCACAGCGGCATCGTAGGTCTCGGGGTATTTCTTTGCAATGTATTTGGCGAAGACATCGTGACGGGCACTGGTGAGGCCGTTGCTGCCCATGCCGCCGTTGTACTCCTTCTCGTAGGTTGCCTGGCCGTAAGAGGCGAGGCCTACGATTACGTCGCCGGGCTTGATATTGGCATTGTCGACGACATCGGCGCGACGCATACGGCAGGTGACGGTGCTGTCGACAATGATGGTGCGGACGAGGTCGCCCACGTCGGCCGTCTCGCCTCCCGTGGCGTAGACACCGACGCCCATCTCTCGCAACTCGGCGAGCAGCTCGTCGGTGCCGTTGATTATGGCACTGATGACCTCGCCCGGGACGAGCATCTTATTGCGCCCGATGGTGCTGGAGACGAGGATATTATCGACCGCGCCGACGCAGAGTAGGTCGTCGATGTTCATGATGAGCGCATCTTGCGCGATACCCTTCCAAACGGAGAGGTCGCCCGTCTCACGCCAATAGGCGTAGGCGAGGCTGCTCTTGGTACCGGCGCCGTCGGCGTGCATGATGTTGCACCACTCGGGGTCGCCTCCGAGGATGTCGGGGATTATTTTACAGAAAGCATTGGGATAGAGACCCTTGTCGATGTTCTTGATGGCGTTGTGTACGTCCTCTTTGGCGGCACTGACGCCGCGGAGCGTGTATCTCTCGTTAGATGAGGCCATGTGGGCAATGATTATGTTTCAGGGCTTGCAAGATGAAAAAGGCGCAGAGCCTTGCGCGAAAATAGTGAAAATTTGCCAAAAAGGGGGAGGACGCAAGAATCCCCCGACGCCAGGAGTGCGCCGAGGGAAACAGAGCGTATCGTAAATATTTTGAGACCTACTTCACAACGACCTTGTCGGTGAGCGTTGAGCCGTTGGAGAGAGTGCGGACTACGATATTGAGGCCGCGCTGAGGCTGTGAGAGTTTTGCGCCTGCGAGGTTGTAGTAGGTGGTGGAGACTACCTCTGCATCGGGGGCAGTGATGGGACGGAGGGCGGAAGGTACATAGGTAAGGTATGCGGACTTCACAGAGATAGACTTACCTTTTTTGTTATTCACACAAATACGAACCTCATTAATATTAGCTCCAATGTTGTATTCGCCACCAGTTCCAGTGATATCCCAAAACTTTTCTGCTGTACCGTCTGTATAGGTGGCAGTTACTTGAAAATCACCAGATGTAACGGCTGTATTCAGTTCGAGCTTAAGCTTCGCAACGGATGCACCTGCTACATTCGCACCCACAAAAAACCTGCTCGCCCATGTATTATCGTTGTCATTTAAGTCCAAATTGTAGAAACCTAAATTGTATTTCTGGGCGTACGACGTTTGAACCCCATCAATTTTAACAGAGTTAAGAGTAATCGTAGAGCCAAGAGTCTTAGCCATTAGGAGAGCCTCTTTCCCTTCTTCTTTGTAGGTAACAACATTCTCACCTACCTTAAGATCGAAGTATTGTTTCGTTTGGTCATCAACGACCTGCCACTCACCCGTCATAGATGCAATGTCCACGACAATTTGAGTTACGGACGAGACCCCAGATGCAATGTCCAACTTTGCCCAATTGGCCAAAGCCTCAAGACCTGCATTTGCTGGAATAACAATCTCCTTGAATCCGTAGCTCCAACTCCCATTGTCACCTTGAGAACCAAGAATTAGTTGCTTAGTCACACTCTCTTCCTGCGCCGATGCGCTCCCGATACCGAGAGCGAGGGCAAAAAATAGTAGAAGTTTCTTCATACTCTTTTTTCTTGTTATTTGTTAAGAGAGCGGGCGGGCGTTACGTCCGCACCGTTCGTTAATTTCAGACAATGCGAAGTACAAAAAAAAGGTTGACTTATGCAAGTTTCTGGGGCGATTTTTAACATAAAGGTGCGATTTTGAGGTATACAGGTGGTTAGGTTTAACAACTGCTGAGAGGAAGGTGGAGATTGGGGGATTGATGGTGAGGGTGTTCAGTATGGGTTTATTTCTGATTTTGGACAAAAATTGCGGGGGATTGAAGAACGGGGGGATGAAGGACGGTCAGGAGACCGTCCTTCACAGTGGGGTTCCCAGTGAGGGGTATTTAGTGTGATGGACGGTCGGGAGAGCGTCCTTCCCAGTGGGGAGAAGCGGCTTGAAGCCGCTTCTCCTGCGGTGGCAGTTAGCCGATAGCGGAGGGAGGGTAGCCGAAGGCTTTGGCGAAGCAGCGGCTGAAATACTTGGGGTCGTTGAAGCCGACTTCGTAGGCCACTTGGCTGACGTTGAGGCGGTTGGCTTTGTTGGCGAGAATCTCGCGGGCTATGGAGAGGCGGTATGTGCGGATGAAGTTGCCCGGAGCCTGCCCCATGACGCTTTGCATCTTCTTGTGGAGCATACTCTTGGAGCATCCGACCTCGCTGACGATGTCGTCGATGGAGAGGTCGGGGTCCTTGTAGTTGGCTTTGACGAAGCTGGTGACCCTCTCGACAAACTTCTCGTCCTCGCTCTCGCGCTCAATGCCGAGGTCGGCAGTGTCGAGCGTCGTGAGGAAACGGGACTGGTTCTTTTGTCGGCTGGCGAGGATTCCGCAGATGCGGGCTTTGAGCATATCCTCGTCAAAGGGCTTGTGGAGATAGCTCTCGACACCGATGCGGTAGCTCTCGGTCTGGAACTGCCCGTCCATCTGCGCCGTGAGGATGAGCATTGGCGTATGGCTATACGCGAAGTCGGACTTAACCTTACGCGCGAACTCGAGACCGTCCATGACGGGCATCATGAGGTCGGCAATGATGAAATCGACATCGTTCTCGGCGAGAGCCGTAAGTCCCTCGACACCATTGGATGCCTCGATGACGTGGTACGTGTCGGTGAGGAAGGAGCGTATGTAGGTGCGCATATCGGCACTATCCTCTACCACGAGAATCGTCATTCGGTCTGGCACGGGCATGGTGACGTCGGGGTTATTGGCGGCATCGGTCTGCCTCTGCGCCTCCTGCTCGGCGGGCGTCGGTGCGGCATCGACCTCGGCAGGGCGACCCTCGGGGGTTGGAATCATGACGCGCATGGAGACGCCTCGCTTGGGGTTATTGCGGGCGTAAATCTCGCCATTGCACTCTTGGACAATGCGGCTGACGACGTAGAGGCCTATGCCCGTGCTGTCGACCGACGCGAGGCGGTTGCCGTCCTTGCCGGGCGACTGGAAGAAGCGGTCGAAGACCTTCTCGATGCGGTCTTGCGGAATGCCGATGCCACGGTCGCGGACGCAGATGTAGGTGCGGAGCTTGGCATCGTTGCGAATTTGGCAGACGAAGAGGTCAATCAGCTTGCCGTCGCCGGAATACTTAATGGCGTTGCTGAGCAGATTGGCGAGCACCTTGGTCAGCGCGTCGGTGTCGATGCGGACATAGGGGACAATGACGTGGAAGAATGTGCGGAGCTGGATGCCCTGCTCGGCGGCGTAGGCCACGTATGGGGCGACCATGCTGGCCACGTAGTTCTCGATATTGGTGCTGACGGGGCGAATCTCAACATTTCCCGACTCTACGCGGCGGAAATCCATGAGCTGATTGACCGTCGCGAGAAGCGTATTGGCACTGCGCTCGACCAACTCGAGCTGCTTGGCCACCTCGGGGACCTTGGCCAGCTTCTTGGCTCGGGAGAGCGGGCCCATGATGAGCGTCAGCGGACTGCGCAGCTCGTGGCTAATGTTGGTGAAAAACTGCATCTTATCGATGCTGAGGCGTTGGATGCGCGTCGTCATCTCGAGAATATTCTCCTTCTGGCGGACGATGTAATCGTTCTGCTCGACGAGCTTGGCGTTTGAGGCTTCGAGCTTCATCTTCTGCTCTTCGAGAATGTGCTTCTGCTCCTCCAACTCGCGCGTTCGGGCCTCGACCTCCTTGCGGAGCATCTTGCGATTTGCCTCGACGGCATGCATCCTTACGCGGAACACAGCCACGACACCGCCTATGACGAGGAGAATCACGACAACATAGAAGAGCGTCGTCTTGTAGAAATAGGGTTCGACGACAACGGCGAGCGTCCGCTCGGTACTCCACGGGCCGTCGGCCAGGGCGTAGCGGATGCGGAGGGTATAGTCTCCCGCGGAGAGGTTGGTGTATTGCGCGGCGTGTTGGCCCTTGGCTGGCGTGACCCAATCGTCGTCGAAGCCGTCGAGGCGATACTGGTAACGCACGGCGGATGGCGCGGAGAAGCTGAGGGAGGAGAAGCCTACACGGAAAGACTTATCGGCCTCGTGGATCTTGATGTCGGAGACCTTCTCGATGGACGTGGAGATGACCGCATCGGGCGACGGCGTGACCTCGGTATTATTGACCACGAGATAGGTGAGGACGGGAGGGCGACGGACACCGACATTGTCAGAATGAGGGGCACGACCGATTTCGCTAAGTCCCTCAAGACTACCGAAATAGACCTTACCCGACGACTTGGACGAGCACGCCGCATTCCAGTAATAGCAATCGGAGAGGAGACCGTCGGAGACGAAATAATTGCCAAGCGCCCCTTTGTCGACGGAGAGGAGGCTGAGGCCGTTTTGCGTACCAATCCAGAGATTTCCCGCGCCGTCTTCGGCGATGCTTACCGTGACATTATTGGCGAGATTGGACTCCACCTTGATGCGGGAGAAGGTCACCTCGGGCTTCGTGGTGTCCGCCTCATAGAGGCCGTAGCCGTTGGTGGAGATGAAGATTCGCTTCTTGGACTCGGAGAAATAGATATAGGTGATTCGGGGATCGCCCTTGACGGAGGGGTCGTCGAGGCGGTGCGCCATGAGGCGGTAGGAGACGGAGCAATCGTCGGCATTGAAAGAGCGGAGGTCGATGTCGAAGAGGCCGATTGTCGTGCCGACCCACAAGTGGCCACGGTCGTCGATGTCGGCACCGAGGGCGCCGTTCATGTCGTTGAACGCCTCGCTCGGTATGGGCTGCAAGACTTTCCCATTGCTGATGAAGCTCAGGCCGCCGATGGTGGCCACCCATACGCCGTTATTGATGGTATCGACAACGACGGCGGCCACGTAGACGCCGAGGAGCCCATCGGACGCGCCATAGTGCTTGACAACAGGGCGGGATTGGCGCGTAGGGTCGAGAACATCGACACCGCCGCCCCACGTGGCAACATAGAGAAGCCCCTGTCCGTCGACAGCGAGCGAAGAGACGGAATTGTGGCACAGCCCGTCGCCCCGCGTGATATGCTCAAAACGTTGCGCCCCACGGCGGCGACGCGCGAGACCGCCCTCGACGACACCCACATAGAGCGAGCCGTCGTTGCCCTCGGCAATGGCATTGACGGGGCAAAGGGTTTGCGCCTTGCCAGCGGAAGAGGCGGCGCGGCCGCAAATCTCGTCCGTCGTGCAGTTATTGACATCGAGATGCATGGGGCTGATGAAATCGGCGCCCGCCACATCGGTACCGAGCCAAAAGCCGTTGGGCGTTGACGCGAGACAGTTGATGAAATTGGAACTCAGGGCTTTGCCTTGGCGAGAGTCGTCTTGCGTGATGCGCTCGAAATCGTCGGTCTCGTGGTTGTAGACATTGAGACCCATGAGCGTGGCCACTACAACTCGACCGTCTTGGTCGGTCACGATGTCCGTGACGCGGTCTTGGGTCAGGGAGTTGGGGTTTGCCTCATTGTGGCGATAGATGCGCTCCTCGCCCGTGGTGAGATTGTAGCGGAAGACACCCAGATTGGTACCGACCCATAGATAGCCGCTGCTCTCGGCGAGCGCCTCGACAATGGCGCCGCTGTTGGTGAGATTGGGGTGTGGGTCTTTGCGGACTGTGATTTCGCCCTTTTGGCATCGGCAGACGTAGAGGACGCCAGCGGAGGCGACGTAGATGCCACGTGCGCCATGGTCTACGTAGCTGATGGTGGCGGGGAAATCGGTCCTGGCGACCATGACGGGGGTCTCGCCCTCGACGTGCTTAATGCAGACGAGGGTGCGGTGGGAGACCACCCAAATGAGGCCATCGGCATCGCGGGCAATGTGGAAGACGGGCGCATCGGGGATGGTATCCTTGCCAAAGGCGAGGGGGACGGACATCATGGACTCGCTGCGGGTGTCGAAAGTGGCGACGCCTTTCTCAGTGCCTATCCATAGGTGGCCATGATTGCCTTTGACAATTTGGTAGACGAAATTGCTTCGGAGGGCGGGAGTATTGACGGCATTGAACTCGCGGAAAGAATAGCCGTCGTATCGGACGATGCCTGCGCCGCCTATGGCGAACCATACGAAACCGTCGTCGTCGACACATATATGGTCGACAAGATTGCCAGGAAGTCCTTCGGACATACCGACATGGCTCACGATATGGCGTTCCCAATAATCGCCCGCCGCACGGGCAGAGAGGGAGACAAAGAGCAAGAGAATCGCCGCGAAAAGGGGGCGTATGGCTGAAATGGTCATATTCTCTGAAGGGAAATGTGGCGTAGGGAATGGGGTACGGAGGGGAGAATCCGGTTTGAAATTAGTATTTGTTTACGATAATTTCAAATCCATAGGTATATCTTTGCCATACAAGATAAAGAACAACTAATGAGACGAAATATGCCGAGCATGGTCGGGCGAATCGGAACGACCACTATTGCCGCCATTGCCGTAGCGGCCATTGCGCTCACCTCGTGCGCCAAGGGCGGAGGGAAGCAATTGCCACAGAATACGATCGAAATCCCCGAAAACCTTCCTACCGTAAGTTTTTGCGCCGACTCGGCATACGAGTACGTGGCGGCGCAGACAGCATTTGGCCCGCGAGTGCCAGAGAGCGAGGCGCACTCGCAATGCGTGGAATACCTGACGGGCAAACTGCGGCAATTTGGCGCAGTGGTGGAGATACAAGAGGCCGAGGGCACAAACTATGAGGGCAAGCCGCTGCGCGTCCGCAACATTACGGGCTCATATCGCCCCGACCGCGTCAAAAGAGTATTGCTATGCGCCCACTACGACAGCCGTCCGTGGGCAGACCACGACCCCGACAAGAGCAAGCGCGACAGACCAATAAGCGGCGCCAACGACGGAGCGTCGGGCGTGGGCGTACTTCTGGAAATAGCGCGTCAGCTGCAGGCTAAAGCCCCCACCATTGGCGTTGACATAGTATTCTTTGACGCTGAGGACGGCGGAACGCCTGACCACAAGGAGACGGACAATTACCGTCAGGACACGTGGTGCGTAGGAAGCCAGCTGTGGAGCAAAGGACCAGGGCGCGACGCCGCCCACAGGTTTGGCATACTGCTCGACATGGTTGGCGCAGCGGACGCCACATTTCCCATTGAGCTATTCTCAAAAAGCAAAGCCCCGGAAGTTGTAGAAAAGGTGTGGGGCATAGCCGAGCGGACGGGCAAAGGCGGCCTCTTCACCCGCGACAATGGCAGCTACATAACCGACGACCATCTGTACATAAACAAACTGACCAACATCCCAACCATCGACATAATCCACTACGAGGACGGATTTTGCAAGACATGGCACACGCAGGACGACGTCTTGGACAACATTAGCCGCGCGACACTTGGAGCCGTGGGGGAAGTGGTACTGACCGTGGTATACGCTGAGCGATGAGCAAGGGCCTCAACAGGGGCGAATATGCCGAGCTGTGCCGCAGGGAGGGAGAGCGAATCCCGCTGATGGCGCGAGCCTGGTGGATGGAAGCCGTCTGCCGCCCGTCGGGTAAGGAGTGGGGAGCTATTGTAGTGCGGAATGAGGACGGGGCGACAATTGGCGCCATGCCGTACCAATTGGTCAGGCGGTTGAAACTTGGGTTCATACTAATCCCGCAACTTACTCAGCACGGGATATTGTGGACGGCAGAGGGAGTAGACCGTATCGCGACAATCAGGCTGATTGTCAAAGAGCTGCGTAGAACCATGTTGCGGAAAATGGTCGTAATGGTCCACCTGGCGGCCTACATGACCGACGAAGAAGAGGCGGAATTCAGAGCCGCGGGCTTTGAAGTGAGGCAACGGCCTACATACCGCATAAACGACCTGAGCGACATAAAAGCCACCGAAAGACGATTTGCCGACGGCAAGCGATGGAAAATAAACCGCGCAATACGCCAAGGCTACGTGACGGACAGAGACGTGCCTCTCGACGAGCTATATAGCCTTGCGGAAGAGTGTTTTGGAGCAAGGGGGCAGGCCGTAATCTACCCATACGAGATGCTGAAAGCGGTATATGAAGGCGCGGAGGGCAAATGCCAAATAATAGGCTCGCGCATTGGGGCTACGGGCGAACTTGTGGCCGCCATAATGATGGTGCGCGACGCAAGAACCGCCTATTACCTCGTGACATCCTTCGCCCCACAGCATTGCCGCGAGGGCGTGATGGAACTCACCACTCGGGAGTGCATCCGATGGGCTGCGGAGCATGGTACGGCCTTTGACTTTGAGGGTTCGGACGTGCCGAGCGTGGCTGAGGCATACCGCCGCTATGGCAGCGAAAAGCAGAGCTACAGCTTCGTGACGTGGTATGCGTCGAAAGCCATAAAATGGGTGCTTCAGAAGCAGGGTAAGGGAGTTCTTTAGGGACGCTTAAATCCCCGCGCCGTCGGTAAAAGAAGAGTTTACGGCCTTTTGTTGAAGAATTACGGAGTGAGGCGGGACGCTATGGGTGAGCCATACGTTGCCGCCTATGACCGTATCGTGCCCGATGGTGATGCGGCCGAGGACTGACGTATTGGAATAGATGGTGACATTGTCCTCAATAATGGGGTGACGGGGGACATTGAGCAACATACCGTCGTCGCCGCGGGTGAAGCTCTTGGCACCGAGCGTCACGCCCTGATAGAGCATGACGTGGGAGCCGATGATGCACGTCTCGCCAATGACGATTCCCGTGCCATGGTCGATGCAGAAATGGTCGCCGATGCGGGCGCCTGGGTGGATGTCGATACCCGTCTGGGAATGGGCTTGCTCGGAAATGATGCGCGGGATGATGGGGACCCCCATTGTGAGCAGCTCATGGGCTACGCGGTGGTGAATCATGGCCTGCACCATTGGGTAGCAGAAGATAACCTCGCCGCAGCTCTTGACCGCCGGGTCGTTGTGGACCATGGCATCGACATCGGAATAGAGCATCTCCTTGATGTAGGTCAGCCTCTCGATGAAAGCGAGTGTCAGCTCGGCGGCTCGGGCCGTCATGGTCTCCTCGCCCACCTGCGTATCGAAAGCGAGGCCACGGGCTATTTGCGCCTGGAGGAGCGAGCCGAGCTTCTCGATATTCATGCCGATGTAGCATGTGCGGATGTCGCCGACGGTCTGCCTCTTATCGAAGAAACCCGGGAAGACGATATCCTTGACGAGTGATACGATGTGACGAATGGCCTCGACGGAAGGGAGGGCGGCAGTGCTATTGACCGAGACGGACTCCTCGGCCTCAGACACTTGGGCAAGTCGCATTATGGTGGCCTTCAGGCGTTCATTGACGGCGTTTTGCATCTGGAGAATTATTGATTGACGTCGGTCAGGGACTTAATTGTTGGGGAATCGCCACATATTGGGCAGTGGGACGAGCGATTGATATTCATCTTGAAATAAGAAATGGAATGCCCGTCGAAACGGAGGAACTTATCGGTGAGAAGCTCCCCTACGCCCGTGATATACTTCACGGCCTCGGTGGCTTGGAGGGTGCCGATATTGCCGGCAATTGCGCCGAGGACACCCACTTGCGCCGTGGTCTGATAGGTACCCTTCTCGGGCTTTTGGCCATATAGGCATCGGAGGCAGGCGTGGCCGGGGACGTAGGTCATGGTCTGACCCTCGTAGCCGAGGATGCCGCCGTGGGAAAAGGGCTTGGACGCGAGGACGCAGACATCGTTGATGAGGAACTTGGCATCGAGATTGTCTGTGGCGTCGATGATGAAATCGTAGGCGGAGACGATGTCGAGGGCGTTCTCGGGCGTCAGGGCGAAAGGATAGGTTTGGATTTGCGCATCGGGATTGAGGGCATGGAGCTTCTCGAAAGCGCTTTGCGTCTTAGGGCGACCGAGGTCGTCGGTGGAGTGAAGAATTTGCCTTTGGAGATTGGAGAGGTCGACGGCGTCGTAGTCCATTATGCCGACATGGCCTACACCGGCGGCCGTGAGATAGTAGGCGGCAGGCGAGCCGAGGCCACCCGCACCAACAACGAGAACACTTGCGTTGCGGAGCTTGACCTGCCCCTCTTCGCCAAAGCCTTCGAGAAGAAGATTACGCTGGAATCTGGACCTTTCGGTGTCAGTAAGTTGTTGCATATTCTTATCCCTAATTGACTACGTAAATTTAAGAAAAACTCCTTGACGGAAGAATCCGCCAAGGAGTAGGCATTTTATTGTCTTTAGGAAAGTAGACCCTCGGGCTTACTTATCGCCACGGATTGCAGCGATGCCTGGGAGAATCTTGCCCTCCATGTACTCGAGCATAGCGCCGCCGCCAGTGGAGACGTAGGAGACCTTGTCGGCGAGCTTGTTCTTGTTGATTGCGGCAACGGAGTCGCCACCACCGATGAGGGTGAAAGCGCCGTTCTCCTGGGTTGCCTTAGCGACAGCCTGAGCGACAGCAGAGGTGCCCTTGGCGAACTTGTCGAACTCGAAGACACCCATGGGGCCGTTCCAGATGACGGTCTTGCTGTTGGCAATGACCTCGGTGTACTGGGCGATGGTTTGGTCGGCGATGTCGAGACCCATCCAGCCGTCGGGAGTCTCGTCGATCTTGGAGACATTGGTGTTGGCGTCCTTGTCGAACTTGTCGGCGTTGAGACCGTCGACAGGGAGGTAGACGTTGACACCCTTGGCCTTGGCCTCGGCGAGAATCTCACGAGCGAGGTCGAGCTTGTCCTCCTCGCAGAGAGAAGAGCCGATCTTGCCGCCCTGAGCCTTGATGAAGGTGTAGGTCATGCCGCCACCGATGATGAGGTTGTCGACGCGGTTGAGGAGGTTCTTGATGATGTTGATCTTGTCGGAGACCTTTGCGCCGCCCATGATTGCGGTGAAGGGCTTCTCGGCATCGTTGAGAACCTTATCCATTGCCTCGACCTCCTTGTTGATGAGGAAGCCGAACATCTTGGCGTCCTCGGCGAAGAAATCGGCGATGACGGCTGTGGATGCATGCTTGCGGTGAGCGGTGCCGAAGGCGTCGTTTACGTAGACATCGGCGTAGGAAGCGAGGTGCTTTGCGAACTCCTTCTGTGCGCTCTTGAGCTCCTTCTTGGCCTCCTCGAACTTAGGATCGTCCTTCTCGATGCCGCGGGGCTTGCCCTCTTCCTCAGCGTAGAAGCGGAGGTTCTCGAGGAGGAGAATCTCGCCGAGCTGGAGGTTCTTAGCAGCCTCGTCGGCCTTGTTGCAATCCTCGGCGAACTGGATCTTGCCGAGATACTTCTCGATAGCGGGAATTATCTGCTTGAGGGAGTACTTGGGCTCGGGATTGTTCTTTGGTTTGCCCATGTGGCTCATGAGGATGGCAGCGCCACCGTCGGCGATGACCTTCTTGATGGTGGGGAGGGCGCCACGGATACGGGTGTCGTCGCTAACCTCGCCAGTCTCTTTGTTGAGGGGTACATTGAAGTCCACGCGAATGATGGCCTTCTTACCTTTGAAATTGAAATCGTCTATCTTGATCATCTCTTAGTAAGATTGATTTATTTTAGTTATGCCCAAAATTACTCACCCTTGCTGTTTTTTGCAAGGCTGGGGGAGATAAATAGCGGCAAAAAAGGGAGTTAAGGTTTGGCGCGGGCCTCGATTCGGGACTTGATGAAATAGGCGGGGCGGAAAAGAATGTCGTGGAGGCCTATGCGTTGGAGGACGATGGCGAAGAGGAGGGGGAGAGCCGTGGAGAGGACGGTATTGAGGACGACATTGAGCCAGAAGTTGGTGAGGCCGAGGGCGGGGAGGATGGAGCGGAAGCCTGCCGTGAGGAAACAGTGGGT
>JALEMI010000070.1 GCA_022768325.1 Bacteroidales bacterium | reverse complement strand
CAAGGATTGGCAGTATTTTGAGGGTAGGACACCAAACTCCTCCCTGAAATACTTCGAGAAATACTTCGGGTTGTTGAAGCCTACGGCGTATGCGACGTCCGCCACGTTTTGCGCGGGGTCTTTGAGCATCTGCGCCGCCCTTTTGAGGCGTATTACGCGGATGAAGACGATGGGCGGGCGGCCTGTTATGGAGATTAGCTTTTTGTAGAGATGGACGCGGCTCATGCCGAGATGTCGGCTCATGTCCTCGACGGAGAGGCTCGGGCTTGCTATGTTGGCCTCGACGTAGGAGATGGCTTTTTGAATCAGTTGCTCGTCGAGTGGCGTTATCGTTATCTCGCTTGGCTCGGGGTCAATCTGGTTTTTGAATGTCTGTTGGCGTTTCTGCCCCAACTCTATGAGTTTATCCACCCTAAGGCGAAGAATTTGGGGGTTGAAAGGTTTGGTGAGGTAGTCGTCCGCGCCATTGGTCAGGCCTTCAATGTTGTGTTCCTCGGCGGTGCGGGCCGTGAGCATGATGAGGGGGATGTGGCTTGTGCGTATGTCGCTCTTAATTTTGGAACAGAGCTCGTTACCGTCCATTACGGGCATCATTACGTCCGTGATGATAAGGTTTGGCTCGTCCTCAAGAATCATTTCGTAGGCCTCGGCACCGTTGTGCGCCTCAATGATGTCGTATTCCGACCGCAAGGTGTCGCGGAGCAGGGTCAGGAAGTCGTCATTGTCATCGACGATGGCGATTTTCGGGCGTCCTTGCTTCTCCTCATTCTCGGTCTGCTCGTCGTCGGGCATGATGTCGTCGTCACCCTCAATGGCGGCGGCGTGAGAGGGTGGGAGGGCATCGGCGGACGTGGGCAGCTCGACGGTGAAGACGGTGCCGCCCGTCGGGTTGTCGCTGACGCTTATCTCGCCCCCGTGCATGGTGACGAACTCCTTGACCAGGTGGAGGCCAATGCCGCTGCCAACAATCGACGTGTCGGTCTGTGGCACCTGATAGAAACGCTCAAAGATGTGGCCCTTGTGCTTATCGGGGATTCCGATGCCCGAGTCGCTGACGACGATATAGGCCTTCTCGTGGTCTTCCGCAAGGCTGACGGTCATGGCGACGCTTCCGCCCGCGGGGGTGAACTTGTAGGCGTTAGAGAGCAGATTGTCAATGATTTTGCTCATCTTGTCCTTGTCGAACCTCATGTAGGCGTTTGGCACGTTGGAGCTAAACGAGAACTTGATGTCCTTGTTGGAGAGCTTGACAAACGAGTCCGACAATTCGGAGGCGAAGCTGACCAAGTCGCCCTCTGAGAGGTTGAGCGTCATGCCCCCCTTGTCCGCCTTGCGGAAGTCGAGAAGCTGGTTGACAATGTTGAGCAGTTTTTGCGAGTTCCGATGAATAAGCTCCAGACGCTGGCGGTTTTGGTCGTCGGCGGGGAGGGTCTCCAGTATGTTCTCCAAGGGCGAGATTATGAGGCTGAGGGGCGTACGCAGCTCATGCGATATGTTGGTGAAGAACTTCAGCTTCATGTCGTCGAGCTGTTTCTGCTTCTCTACTTCGCTGATTATCTGCCTCATGCGGAATTTGGCTTTGTCGCGGTCCCTTATCCACTTGATGGAGAAGAATATGGCGGCGATGACGAGCAACGTGTAGACCGCATACGCCCAATAGGTTCGCCACCATGGCGGCAAGATGGATATGGCGAGAGTGGCGGCCGTGTCGGAGGCTATGCCGTCGCAATTTGTGGCCTTGACGACGAGGAGGTAGTCGCCGGGCGCGAGGTTGGTGTATGTGGCGTAGTTGTTCTTTGTCGTTATCCAGTTCTTGTTGAAGCCTTCGAGTTTGTAGGTGTAGGTGACCTTTTGGGGCAATATGTTGCTAAGCGTGGAGAACGCTATGGTGAACATATTCATGTCGTGCGGAATCTCGATGGCATCCGTGAAAGGAAGAGCCACGGGCAGGGAGAATGCGTCAGCATCTTTGGCGTCGATGGTTGCCGGCTGACCGAAAGTGCTGAGGCTCGTGAAGCGGACTTGCGGCTTCTCCTTGTTGTAGCTGATGTCCGACGGGTTGAAGACGTTCACGCCATTGGCGCCGCCCACGATTATTGAGCCGTCGGACGTGCACGTAATGGCCCTCTCGTTGACCGAGGCGGCGTGGAATCCGTCTAAGACGTTGTAGTTGTAGAGCCTTACGTTCGTGGAGTCGTGGCGTTCGTCGGTGAAGATGTTCACGCTCGTCATCCCGTTGGCGGTCAGAATCCAGATGTTGCGGTTCTTGTCCTCGACAACGCCGAGCATGGCGTCGGTCTGAAAACCGTCATTGCGGTCGAGATGTTTGGTGAGTTTGAGGCTCTTGCCGTCTATGATGTTGAGGCCGCCATTGGTGCATACCCAGAGAAGCCCTCGCGAGTCATAGCAAAGGTCTGTTACAGAGCTGTTTGCCTGTGGAAATCCGTCGACTATGGTAATCATGTCGTCTTTTCGCGAGTCGACGATGCAGAGGCCGCCAGTGGTACCTACGGCCATGCGTCCGTCGCGCATGGAGACGATTTTCATGACGTGGTTATTGGGCAAGCCGTCGGTCACGTTAATCTTCGTCCAGCTCTTTGTGGCGTCGTCATATATCGACAAGCCGCTGCTGAGCGAGCCTATCCACAACTTCTCGTTTTCGCGGCAAATTGCCCATACATTGTCAGAGGCGGCGGCCTCGGTCACATCCTTACTCTTGCGGAAGCGTTTGAACTTCTTGCCGTCGTAGTGGCAGAGGCCGCCAAGGAACGTCCCGACCCAGAGGCCGCCCTGCCCATCGTCCGACAATGCCACGACAATGTCGCTTGCCAACGTGTTGGCGTCGGATTCCGACATCTTGAAGTGGCTCTTCCGCCCCGTCTTGCCGTCCACCCTCAGCAGGCCGTTTTCGTTCGTGCCGTACCACAAGTTTCCGTTCTCGTCTTCAAGGATAGCGTTTATCTGTGCGACAAACGAGGGGTCGATGTCGTCGATTTTGAGGTTGTCGTAGTCGAATTTGAAAATTGGCTCGGCGTAATAGGAGACGCCCGAACTCACGTCGCCCACCCATACGCAGCCTTGTTTGTCGGCGTAGATGCAGCTGATGCCGTTGCTCATGAGGCTTCGGGGCGAGCTTTTGCGGCTGCGCACCTCGATTGTCTTGCCTTTTCGGCGGTCGAGGACGTTTATTCCGCCGTGGTCACTTGCCACCCAGATTCGCCCGTCGGCATCCTCAACAATGCCCGCCACGACAAAGTCCGGCATCCGATACGGCTCCGGGGAGATGCTCGTCAGCTTTTCCCATCGCCCCGTCTGGGCGGACTTGTGCCATACGCCGCGCTGCTCCTCCACTGTCACCCAATAGTCGCCACCATTGTCCACAAAAATGCGGTGGATGCCGTTGCCTATGGGCGTCTGCTCTACGTTCGTCACCTGCCACGTTCCCGAAGCGTCCTTTGTGCAGATGCTAATCGTGCCGTCGGAGTGGATGAAGTAGATGTTGCCTGCCGATTCGCAGAAGGTCGAAATGGGCGAGTCTGTGCCGCTGGTGAGCCCTCGTTGCGACACGATGCCGCGCTCCGTCGAATAGATGGAGCAAGTCTGACTGTCGGACAGCCACAGGTCGCCACGGCTATCGACGAAGCTGACGGACCGCCACTCATTGACGTGCGCCATGTTGAAGATATGGGCGGCGGAGGAGAATCTCTCCGTTTGCTTGTCGAAGATTGAGTGTCCGCGGCTTGTCTTGACGAGCAGCTTGTCGTTCGTGAGATCGTGAACCCAGAGGACGGTGTTGTCGTCAAGGCTCGTGCTGTCGGTGTTGGAGTGGAGGAAGACCGTCATGGCGTAGCCGTCGTAACGGTTCAGTCCGCATGACGTGGAGAACCACACGAAGCCCATCTCGTCGCGATATACATTGTTGACCTTGTTGTTCGACAGCCCGTCTTGCATCGTTATGTATCTGAACGATATGTTGTTAGATGCGGCGGTGACGGGGAGGGACAATAATGCCAGAAGAATGAATGTGACGAGTGATTGCTTCATGACGGAGTTTTTGGATTCTTGTGCTGGGCTATAGGTTTTTGAGAATATAGTTGAGCTTCATGTTGTAGAGGTGCGAGCGGACACGGCCACCGTAGATGCTGTGGTTGCGGTTTGGGTAGGTGAACATATCGAACTGTTTGCCAGCCTGGACGAGCGCGTCGACCATTTCCATTTGGTTCTGATAGTGGACATTGTCGTCGGCAGAGCCGGCAATGATGAAGTATCGGCCCGAGAGATTCGCGGCATTGCGGATGGGGCTGTTGTCGTCATATCCGCTGGCGTTATCCGCCGGCATACGCATGAAACGCTCCGTGTATACAGAATCATAGAACCGCCAGTTTATGACGGGAGCCACGGCAATTCCAATCTTGAAGACATCGCTCTTGCCCAGGCAGAGAGAGCTGGTGAAGCCGCCAAAGCTCCAACCCCAAATGCCGATGCGCGAGGCATCGACGTAAGGAAGAGTGCCGAAATATTTGGCGGCGGCAATTTGGTCGTCGCTCTCGTACTTGCCCATCTGGAGGTAGGTGCACTTGCGGAACTCCGCGCCACGTGCGCCCGTGCCACGCGGGTCGACGCAGGCGACAATGTAGCCACGCGCGGCGAGGGTCTGACACCAATCGATGCCCCACTGGTCGAGCACCTCTTGCGAATTAGGGCCGCTGTATTGCACCATGAGCATCGGGTACTTCTTGGACGGGGTGAAGTCTCTTGGCTTCATAATCCAGGCGTTGAGCTCAGAGCCGTTGGCGGCGGGGACTTTTATGAACTCCTTGGTCGAAATGAAGCGTTTGGTGAGGTTGGTTTTAAGCTCGCTGTTGCTGATTATGGTGCGCAGCTGTTTGCCTTTAGCGTCGAAGACGGAGAAAGTCGGGACATCCTTTGCGGAGGAGTGTAGGCCTACGAAGAAGCGGCATCCCGTGGAGAAGGTGGCTTCGTTGGTGCCTGGTTTTGAGGCTATTGCCGTTGTTGTGCCTTTCTTGAGGTTGTAGGCGTAGACCTCGCGCTCCATGGGTGTGCGCTTGGCGGCCTGATAGTAGAAGTTGGCGCACTTCTCGTCGGTGCCGTAGAAGTCCGTTACGTCAAATTCGCCCTCGGTGAGCTTCTTTTTCAGAGATCCGTTTGTCTCGTAGAGGTAGAGGTGGCTCCATCCGTCGCGTTCGCTCATGATGACGAACTGTGTGCCGCCATTGATGAACTGGAGGGTGTTGTATGCCGGTTCGTCTACAAAGCGGTCGTCGGTCTCGGTGAGGATGGTGGACGTGACGAGAGAGCGGGCGTTGACGCCAATAAGCTCAAGCTTGTTTTGCAACCTGTTGAGTTTCAAGATGGCGAGTTGGTCTTGCTGACCTGTCCAGAGGATTCGCGGGACGTAGAAGTCGCCTTTCCCGAGGTCGACTTGTTTTGTTGTACGGGTGTCGACGTCGAATATGTGGACGGACACCTTGGCGTTATTCTCGCCGGCCTTGGGGTACTTGTACGTGTAGGACGAGGGGTAGAGCGAGGCCTCCTCATAGCGAGGGTGGCTTGCCGCATATACGGGGAAGGAGAATTGCGGGACGTCCGTCTCGTCATATTTAATGAAAGCCAGCTGCTTGCTGTCCGTGCTCCAGGCGTAGGAGCGGCTTATTGAGAACTCCTCCTCATTCACCCAATCGGGGATGCCGTTGATAATCTTGTTCTTCTCGCCGTCTTTTGTCACCTCGCTTGAGCTGCGATATTTGAGCTTGAAGAGGTAGAGGTCGTTGTTCTTCACGTAGCTGACAATGTAGCCGTTGGGCGAGAAAGCGGCCTCTTGTTCGCCGCCTGTCTCGGAGATTGGGA
>JALEMI010000127.1 GCA_022768325.1 Bacteroidales bacterium | reverse complement strand
TGTCGTCAATCTGTTTCAGAGTGTTCTCCATTTGAGCGGCAATCTCGTCGTAAGCCTCCTTACGCGTCTGAGTGAGCATCTCAGTGACGTTAGGCCTCAGCTTTTCAACAAGTTGGCCAATCACCTCGCTCTCAATCTTCTGCTGAATCTCAGAAATCTTCTCGCTTTGGCTCTTGCCGAAAATCAGGCGGATAATGTCGGGCAATAATGACACGATGATGGACACTACAGGCGAGAGGATGCGCAGAATCCACGTGAGAGCCACCTTGCCGGCAACCATCAGTGTCAGCTTGGCGAGCAACTTGCTGAGCAACTGCTCAATAAGGAAAGCACCGCCCAACTTCTCTATCATGTCGCTTGCGATAATCTCGCCCTTCGTCTTCTCGTTGAGAATTGAAGAGAGGTCAACAGACAAGTTGCGGACACACTCTCCCAACGCGTCATTGTATTCCGTCATCTCGCGCTTGAACGACTCAATCAGGACGGGGCGGATGATGGACATCACCTCACCTTCGAAATTTGACGTGTTGCCATTTGAGTTAAGCGCAAGGACAGCCAGCCGCTGAGAGTTCCTCATGAGGGCCTGACGAACGTCGGTAATGATGTCGTCCACCGAGCCATCGATTGGCTGCGCACTTGCGGACTTTGCCTCCAGCTGGGCAACGGCCTCGCGCTTCTTGTCAGACAACTTGTCGAGCATCTCGTCGAAGTCCTTCTTATCGGACAGGGTGAGCTTGATTTGCAACTCGAATTGCGAGACTATGGAGTCCACGAAGGCATTCACCTCAGTCTGATACTTCTCTTCGAGAATCCTGCCACCGTCAATTTGTTGAAGCACAGCGAGCACGTCCTTGAAACCATAGGAGCTGTCGACGGCCGACGTAACGCCCACTTGGGCATCCGCCTTAATCAGAGCCTTGGCCGTCTGCTCAAACTGCGCCTTGATTTGCGCAATCTCGTCAGCAGGCTTCTTATCAGCCTTCGACACGAAAAGATGAACCGAGAGGCCGTATTGTTTGATTTCGTTGATGAACGAAACAGTGCTGCTCCTGAGGGTCCCATTCTCAGCATCGTTGAACAGCATGAACACCGTTCCCTCCTTAATATAGTTGAGGATGGCGTTGTTATGCGCCTCGATACCGGAGTCAATGCCTGGCATATCTACAAGGACGACACCCTTGTCGTTCAACGACTTGACATCCGCATTGTTGACATAGACGCGCACGATGTCGCTGGGGGTGACGCTAAACGTCTTGATGTCGTCAAGAGAGCTGCTCGTCTTCTTGACATTGCCATCGGCAACCAGCTCAAGCCTCTCATTCTCGGAGAAATATATCTCGTAGGCGACAGCCGTCTCTGGCAAGATGTTGGTGGGGAGGATGTCGCGCCCGAGGAAGCTATTGAGCAAAGAGCTCTTACCTGAGTTGAAATCACCGACGAAGGGGATCTTCACGTATTTGTCTTCTGAAATTCTCTTGGCGAGAGACGCTGCATCTTGCCCAATCTTTGCGACAGAATCGGCAACGGGCAGCTTGTCTTTTGCCACGGCTGCTGCTTTTTCAACCTTTTGCTTCAGAAGTTCGAGTGTCTTCATATTTGGAAATTATTAGAGGTGACAATGCAAGAAAAGTCCGTACTCGTGCGCCCCAAAGCGCACGAGTACGGACTTTATAATTTTAAGTGAATAAGGCTAATTTACGGCTGGCTGGCTGGCTGGCTGGCTGGCTTTAATATAGCACATTTTCATGAGATATGCAAATTTATTTGTGTTAATATTTTGCGTCTTGCTCTTAAACAAAGGTAACAAAAAATCCCCTACAATACAGACATCTTAACACGAAAAAACATCGGGCACACATCGAAATGATGCACGCCCGTTAAAGCGATTGTCGGAATGGAGAGGGTTACTCTTTCTTGTCCGCGTCTTTCTTCTGATAGTCCCCTGCCCTCTTGGGATTCATGGGGAACCAGCCTTTCAGGACGCGTTGGCGTTGCTCGAAGACCTCGAGGATGGACCAGAAGCAGGAGAAGGAGACGACACCAAGGGCCGTGGAGCCGATGGTGTTCTCCACAAAGAGGGAGAGGACGCACGTGACGACCCCAGCGAGGGCAAAAGCCCACCAGCAACGCGTCCCGAAATAATACTCGGCCTTGATGACGATGGGGTGGAAGAGACCGATGACGAGGAACGTTGATGCGCCGATGATGAGGCCGTCGAAATTGATTTCCATAGATTGCTATTGAGTATTTGAGGCGAAGAGCCGCACCCATTCAAAGAGGGCCACGGCGGCGGCCTGCGCCACGTTCATGCTCGTGTCGGGGCCTGTCATGGGGATGAAGCGGTGCTGACGACAGAGGGAGAGGACCTCGGGCGAAACGCCGTGCACCTCGCTGCCGACGACGAGGGCTACCTTACGGGGAAGGGGGGCGGCGTATAGGCTGGTGGCTTCGGGCGACGTCTCGATGGCTACGACCTCGAAGGCTTGGGGGATGAGCGACGGGAGGGCGGTGGCAGTTGTGCGTATCAGCTCGACATAGTCCCACGCCATGCACGCGGTACGCCTTATCTTGTTCTCGCGCATCTCGTCGGAGTTGACGAGAATGACCTTTCGGCTTCCGACATTGGCGGCGAGGCGGATGAGCGCACCAACATTCTCAGGCGTGCGGAGACCGTCGGCCACGATGATGGGCGGGAAGTCGGGCGGCGTGACGCTGCCTGGGGCGAAGAGCTGGCGCGAGTCGTTGAGTTTCATTGCGCTGGGGTGAGCTTGGCGGGGTCGGGTGCTGCTCCGGCAACGGGTGTGAGGCCGAGTTTCTCACCTTCGGCGAGCATGAGGTTGTACGCTTCGGCGTAGTCATTGCGGATGACGCCGTCGAGGATTGCCTCTTTTATGGCCTCTTTTATCACTCCCACGGGGCGGCTTGGGGCGATGCCGAAGGTCTTCATGACCTCCTCGCCCGTCACGGGGGGCTGGAAGTTGCGGACGTGGTCTTTCTCCTCGATCTCCTTCATCTTGCGCCGGACAATCTTGAAATTGCGCAAGAAACGCTGCACCTTCTCCTCGTTGCGGCTCGTTATGTCGGCTTCGCAAAGCGTCATGAGGGCCTCGACATCGTCGCCAGCCTCGAAGAGCAGACGGCGCACGGCGGAGTCGGTGACAATATCCTCGCTGAGGACGATGGGCCTCATGTGGAGATTGACGAGCTTCTGGACGAACTTTAGCGGCTCGCCAAGAGGGAGTTTAAGGCGGGTGAAGATCTTGGGTAACATCTTCGCCCCCACGTAGTTATGGTTTTGGAAAGTCCACCCCACCCCATCGACAAAACGCTTGGTGCGCGGCTTACCGATGTCGTGGAAGAGGGCAGCCCAACGAAGCCACACGTCGGACGACTCGGCGGCAACGCCATCGAGCACCTGCATGGTGTGGAAGAAATTGTCTTTATGGGCAAACTTGCCGCGCCGCTCAACGCCTCGCATGGCGGCGAGTTCGGGCAAGATGAATTTGAGGAGACCGACCTTGTCGAGCAGCTTCCATGTCATGGAAGGGGCTGAGGCCGTCTCCATGGACTTCATGAGTTCCTCGGTGATGCGCTCTTGCGAGATAATCTCAATGCGCGGGGCCATGCGCTGCATACCATCGAGCGTCGCGTCGTCGATGGTGAAGCCGAGGCGCGTTGCGAAACGAATCCCTCGAAGCATACGGAGGGGGTCGTCGGAGAAGGTGACATCGGGGTCGAGGGGCGTGCGGATGATGCCCGCGCGGAGGTCCTCCACTCCGCCAAAGGGGTCGACAATGTCGCCAAAGGTCTCGGGGTTGAGGCTCAGGGCGAGGGCGTTGATGGTGAAGTCGCGCCTCCGTTGGTCGTCCTCAATTGTGCCGTCCTCGACGATTGGCTTGCGGGAGTCGGCACGATAGGACTCCTTACGTGCGCCGACGAACTCAATTTCGGCACCGCCCGCCTTAATCATGGCCGTGCCGAAGGACTTGAAGACAGACAGGTGGGAGCCGGGGAAACGCCTCGAAACGGACGTTGCCAGCTCAATGCCGCTGCCTTGAACGACGATGTCGATGTCTTGTGAGGGAATCCCGAGAAGCAAATCGCGGACGAATCCGCCTATGACGAAAGCCGGCTGCCCAGTCATGGCAACAATGTCGCGGACAACGCCGAAGACCTTGTGCCTCAGGGCTTCACGGTAATTGGTTTTGAGCGGTTGGGTCTCCAAGGTTCAGGCCTCCTCTTTTGCCTCGATTCTTTTGGCGATAAGGTACTTGTTACGGTCGGGCGCATTGCGCGTCACGAGTTCTGCCACGAAGCCAGAGAGGAAGAGCTGCGTGCCGAGAATCATGAAGACGAGGGCAAAATAGAAATATGGGCTCGACGTGACGAGGGGGGCATTGGTGCCGTGGTATACGAACCAGAGTTTCTTTGCTCCGAGCCATCCCGCAGCAATGAAGCCGAGGAAGAACATGAGCGTCCCGAGAGCTCCGAAGAAGTGCATTGGCCGTTTGCCAAACTTGCCCATGAACGTGACGGAGAGAAGGTCGAGGAAGCCCTTGATTGTTCGCTCTATGCCGAACTTTGAGTAGCCGTATTTGCGCTCGCGGTGGCATACCACTTTCTCGCCAATCTTGCCGAAGCCGGCCTCCTTGGCCAAGAGGGGTACGTAGCGGTGCATCTCGCCGTAGATTTCGATTGTCTTGATGACATCGGCCTTGTAGGCTTTGAGGCCGCAATTGAAATCGTGGAGCTTGATGCCCGATATTGAGCGGACAACGCGGTTGAATATCTTGGAGGGAAGGGTTTTTGAGATGGGGTCGTGACGTACTTTTTTCCATCCGCTTACGAGGTCATATCCGTCGCGGAGAATCATGTCCATGAGTTGTGGAATCTCGTCGGGGCTGTCTTGGAGGTCGGCATCCATCGTGATGACGACTCGTCCTCTTGCGGCTGCGAAACCCTCGCTGAGGGCGGCACTCTTGCCATAGTTGCGGCGGAAGCGTATGCCGAGGATTCTGTCGTCGGCCTCGTGGAGTTGCTCCACCTTTGACCATGTGGCGTCGGAGCTGCCGTCGTCGACGATAATGACTTCGTATGAGTAGTCTGTCGTCTTCATGACCCTGGCAATCCATGCGGTAAGCTCGCCGAGGCTCTCCTCTTCGTTAAACGAGGGGACGACAATGGACAAATCGATCATCGTATTCTGATAAGAAATCGTAAAAATGACGGCGGCAAAGGTAACTAATAAATTGAGAAACCGTCAAAAAGTTCACCCCGCCAACCTACAACCCTAAACAAAAACGCTCCTACGCCGAGCTTGAATAACTTTAAGCGTCGACAAAATCACGTTCCAACAGCTCCTTACGAGATATGGAGACAGCAAGGCAACCGAGGCAACAAAGACCGCCGTAACCAATTACGAGCAGAAATACGGTCAGACCTTCGGCTCGTACGTGGTGAGGGGAAATGCTTTCGCAGAGAGGCTGCGGGCCTCGCTGAAACTCATAATCTCGCCAGCCGCCATGGCTTGAATCATCACGTTGCCTATTGTCGCGGCATTATGAGGGCCTGCCTGGACCTTGAAACCGCCTACGTCGGCCAGCAATTGGCAGAGGATTCCGCCACAAGGGTTGGGACCAAGGACAACCAGCTCCTCGACCGATTGCCGCGCCACGGAGGTTATGGACTTAAGGACCTCGACGTGCCTATTGGCAACACTGGCGAGCAGGCACTTAAGGACCTCCGCCTTAGTCTCGGGTGGGCGTTGGGCCGTGGATTCGCAGACCAGCTTGATGAGGCGTACAATCTGCACGGGGGCGGCGAAAGCCTCGCTGTCGGGGTCGAAAATGCTCCTCATGTGTTTTGCTGAGACAACCATGTCGCGGGCATCGCGTTGAGAGAATTTCTCGCCCCACTCCTCGTAACACTTGCGCAAGAGGCGCGTTCCGCCCGTGAGCTTATGGACAATGAAATTGCCACTTGCGCCACAGGCATTGCTGATGTTGGCGGCCTGAGCGGCAGAATCCATCAGAGGAGTGCGGGACTCGATGCCTACGGCAGCGTCGTGACCCGTGTAGACAAAAGCCGTCCCTTCGGCTATTGGGGCTGCCGCCACGGCGGACGCCAATTCATATCCCGCAACGGTCACGACAGGCACACCGGGCAAGCCCGTCATTTTTTGCATCTGGTCGGAGAGGCGGCCTACAACCATCCCCGGCGACACGAAAGCTCCGAAGTTTTGGGGCGAGAGGCCGAGCGTCATGAGCGCCTTGGGGTCAAGTCCGCCCGTGGAGACGTTGACAAGAGCCGAGCTGCCCGCCGCCGTAGATTCGGTGACCATGACGCCCGTGAGCATATATATCAACGCGTCGGAGATGAAAAGAAGCCTGTCGGCCGAGGAGAGGGCAGAAGAGCCAGCCCTTTGCATGGCATCGATTTGGAAGACCGTCTTATAGGGCAGGTCTTGCGAAGCCGAGACGCGGTAAAGGGCGGTCTTTGGCACACGGGCGTAGTAGCTCGTGACGAAAGCCCTGTCGGTGAACCCGACAAACGCCCTCGGATTGGAGAGCAAGAGACCGTCGCTGCCGAAGCAGCAGAAGTCGAAGCCGACGGCGTCAATTCCAATGGACTCGATTTTCAAGCCCTTGGCCGCCACAAGCTTCAGGGCCTCGACGATGTTCTGGAAAATCCGCAATATGTCCCAATACTTACGCCCCATGAGGCTTACGGGCGCATTGGCAAAAGAGCACAGCTCCGTCAGGACAAAGCCATCGGACGCGACAGAGCCTACTGACGCCGTCACCTTTGCCGTGGTAATGTCTATTGCCAAAAAGTTCTTCATTGGGAGAGATATTTTTTAGTTCATCTGCATGCCATTGGAGAGGAGGTCTCCGTAGGTGCGGATGAAGCACTTATTGAAGTAATCGACATCTGTGATGCCAGAGTTTTGCATTGCCATGGTGAGGCTCTCACGGCCTGAGGCCATTGCTCGGCGCGCCCTGTCGAGCCTCCACAGCTTGACGTACTCGCCCGGGGTGCATCCCGTGAGGGACAACACCATGACGGTCAGCTCATTGCTGGGGATATGAAGCTCGGCGGCTACGTCCTCAATGCCGAAATTGGCACGGGCGGCATTGGCCTCAATCTGCCCGACGAAGGACGCCATGAACTCCAGGTCGGCTTTTGACGGCGTACCCGTGACACCATAGTTATTCTCGAAATTGAGGCGCAGATTGAGCACCCTCTCGGCTGCTTGTCGAACCTCGTCTTTGAGGACGACGTAGTCAATGGGTTTCTCGATGGCTCGGCAAAGGGGAATGCCGACGGCGGCCTCCAGCTCGACGGTTGTGATGTCGTTCGTAAGGAGGAAAGCGGGGATGTGGCTGACGGAGAAATCGCTCCTCATGTATCGGAGCAGGTCGATGCCGCTCATTGGCTCCATGTACGCCTCGCAGATGACGATGTCTGGCACGGAGACAGCCATCTTGCCTTGCGCCGCGCGGGCGGAGTCCGCCGTAATGACGATGAAGTAGGGGCGAAGCCTGTCGGCCAGGAAGTTGCGGACGTTGTCGTTGTCCTCGACAATGAGGACTACGGGGATGCGGGCCTTCTCCTCGATGGACGACGCATTGCGGTTTGGCATCAGGTCATCGTCGTCGGGCATCTGTGCTGCGGACGAGGAGACGATGTTTGCGTCGGTGTAGGCGCTGTAATCGGTCGGCTGGAGGATTGTCATGTTCGTTCCGCCGCTCTCAACGGGTTCGTAGCGAACCTCGCCGTGGTGGGGGTTAGC
>JALEMI010000038.1 GCA_022768325.1 Bacteroidales bacterium | reverse complement strand
GCTCATGGGGCGCGAGGTGCCCTTCGTCATTGAGGACTATCGGCTCGGGATGATTGAGCGCGGCGAGGTGGAGGGCTACGTCAATCTCATGAGGGTGAAGCTCTCGGCGGGAAGCATGGCCTACCTGAACCGCGGCAGCATTGTCCAGGTTCTCTCCGTGTCTGAGGACGCCTGCGTCAAGGGGTTCATAATCTCCGAAAACATGATGAGCCAAGTCTTTGAGCGCGAGCGGCCTGAGATTGTGGACGGGCGCATCATGAACTTCATGCTCGAGAGCGGCGAGTGCGACAGGCGTTTTGTGGAAAATATCACCTCCTCCGTCCTCTCGCTCGTCACGTCGGGCGACTACTCGCCCAAGGTCCTCGCCAGCCTCTTTCGCGCGGCGATCTTCTACTTCAACGACGCTTACGCCAAGTCGTCGCAAGCGTCCCAATTGTCCGCCGAGGGAGGCAGGGCAATGGCGGTCTTCAACAACTTCATAGCCCTCGTAAATCAGGAGGCGGCGCAAGAGAGGGAACTGGGCCACTATGCCGAGAAGCTCTGCCTCTCACCGCGTTACCTCAGCTCCATCATTGCCGAGCAGAGCGGGCATCCCGCAAAGTATTGGATTGACCAGGCCGTCTTGGCCCGCGCCAAGGTGTTGCTCCGCCATTCGGGCAAGAGCGTGAGCCAGATTGCCAGTGAGCTCAACTTCCCAAACGACAGCTTCTTCTGCAAGTACTTCCGCCGTCTTGAAGGCCTCACGCCCTCGGAGTATAGGCGAAGCGATTAAGAGCCGACACTCGAACGAGAAAAGCCTTGACAGTCAGATGGTTGACTGTCAAGGCTTTAGGAGTTTAGTTGCGTCTCTTCCGTTAACGCAGGAAGTCTATCACCGCGCAATAGTCGTATTCAACGTGTGTGGCAAAGCCTACGCCGACATCGGTGTACTTGGGCGTCATGATGACCTTGCGATGCCCGCGGCTTGGAACCCCGTCGTCCACAATGAGCGAGAGGACGATGTCTATGGCGTTGCGGTTTCCAAAGTCCAAACACTCGCTCGTCCAGTTGTTGCTATACCCGGCCTCGACGAACCGTGCGTTCATGCCGTTGCCGCGAGAGTCGACGTGACCCGTGAAGCCGTTCTTGCCCAAGTCGGTGGCAAAAGCCTGGGCCATCTTTGTCAGATTGGAGTTCGCCGTCAGCTTGCCGCAGGGCGTCGCCTTCTTCATTTCGGCAATGGCCTCCACCACGGCGTCGACACCCTCAGACGTCATCATGCGGTCGCCCTCGGAATTGACGTACGACAGTTTGTCGCTCTCGAACCTCTTTAGGAGCGGCTCAAGCCTCTCGGTCGCATAGCGTTGCGGCTCTGTCCGTGCGAAGTTGAGTTCGGCAATCACCTCGGCCTCAATCACCTTCGCGTTCTGCGCTGCGGTCCACTGTACGGTGAACAGCAGAGCCGCAATTGTTGCCAATATTCTCATGTTCAATAGCTTTATTCGTGTTACCTAATTTACTAAAAAGTTACGGAGAGTCAGCTGGTTTTGGCGATGTGGGGGCGTCTTTTCGCGCCTCTCTGGTGAATAATCTCACCCTACACGGATATTTTTGAATGCGCAGGTCTCAAAGAGTTGTTCTTGTTTTTTGGGGGGGGATGGCTGTTGGTGCGTTCTTCGATGCCTGTACGGAGACTTTGTCGGATTTTGTATAGATTTGTTAGTGGTAATAATAAACACTTTGTATGAAACCAATGATTAAATACAGAGGCGGGAAGTCGAAAGAAATACCCCATATAATGTGGCATGTTCCTCGGTTCTCAGGGCGTTACGTTGAGCCTTTCTTTGGTGGAGGGGCTTTGTTCTTCTTTCTTGAGCCAAGGCAATCAATAATCAATGATATAAATTCAAAACTTATCGGTTTTTACAAGGGGGTTCGTGATGACTATTCGAATTTAAGAAAGGAGCTTGATGAAATAGAGAAGCTGTATGCAATCAACAGGAGGCAATATGAGGATTTAAAGGCTTTGCATCCTGACGAGAGGGTGGAAGACAGGAATGAGGAGTTATACTATCGGCTTCGCAATATGTATAATGGAGTACTCGATAAAGAGTATTCTGACGCTATGTTATATTACTTTATTAATAAGACTGCGTATTCAGGGATGATTCGTTACAATGCTCACGGCGAGTTCAATGTTCCATTTGGACGGTACAAATCTCTCAATACGAAATCTGTGACAATTTCGCATAGCAAGCTTTTACAAACTGCCGATATGCACAATGTCGACTATACGGGGATTTTCTCTTGTCGGTTGAGGTGACACTGGCGAGCGGACAAAGGCAATACGAGATGGAGGGAGAGCCTGTGAGCCGACACTTGGGAAAGATGAAGATGGCGTTCGGTAAACCCTGCTATTGCTTGTTTGTAGCACCTACAATCAATGAGGCCAGTATTGCTCATTTCTACGCTCTTCATAAAACGAATATTTCCTATTAT
>JALEMI010000018.1 GCA_022768325.1 Bacteroidales bacterium | reverse complement strand
GTCCTGCCTTCTAACGTCGTCAATGACGAGGTCTGCGGCCTGACCTTCGAGCTGGATAACTCCCTCCTCATCAACGGTGCGACCTACACTCTCACCAACACGGCCAACGGTTCTGTTGCTACAAGCGTGGTCTACTCCGATACCGAGGCTTCTCTCTCGCTCACAGTCCTCGCCGAAGGCACTTACGAACTCTCCATCAAAGCCGATGAGTGCCAGTCCATCCTCGGCAAGGTGCTCTTCCGCAATGTCATCGACGACGCCAACCGCATCGAAACGACGTTGTCCGTCTGCGGTGCGCCTGTCGTCTTCAACCTCTCTGATTTCTATGCAGGCAATCTTGTCGAAGGCCTCACATACTATGTTGTCGACGCGACAAAGAAGCCAAGCGAGGCTAAGGCCGTCGGTCAGAAGTATGCTACTGGCAACGACATCGTCTTCCAAGGCCTCCCAGTCGGCGAATACAAGATTTGGGCTTCCTACGAGGGCTACGCTTGCGAGACTGAACTCGGTGACCTCCATGTCATCGACCGCATCATCGGCATCACGCCTTCCGACGAGAACCACGAGATTGTCCTTTGTGCAGAAGGCTCTCCCGAGTACGAAGTTCCGACTTCGCTCCTCATCGATGGTGCCTACTACTACCTGACCGACAAGGTAACTTCACCAACCGAGTCCGCATCCGAAATCAAGAGGTATCATGACGGCGATGCTATGGTCTTCACCAACCTCAAGGACGGTGTCAATGTCATCTGGGTTGCCTTCAACGGCTTCGATTGCCTCACCGCAATCGACACTGTCACGGTGACACGTCTCTCCGACTTGCCAACCAATGTGGTCAATGCTGCCGTCTGCGGCATGACCTACGAGGTCGACAACGCCATCCTCTTCAACGGTGCTACTTACACGCTCACCAATAAGGCCGACGGCTCTGTCGCAACCTCCGATGTATACACAGACGCTGCTGGCTCTCTCGCCCTCACTGTCCTCGCGGAAGGCACCTACGAACTTTCTGTCAAGGTCGCCGAGTGCGGTTCAATCCTCGGCGAGGTAACATTCAGAGCTGCCATCGACGCAACGCAACGCATCGAAGCCAACATAGCTGTCTGCGGCGGCGCACCAGCCACGTTCACCCTCACCGATGCTCTCCATGTCGACAAACTTGTCGAGGGTCTCACCTACTACATTGTCGAGGGCACTGAGACGCCAAGTGGCATCATGACCACCGGCCGCAAGTACGTCGCAGGTAACGACATCACATTCCGCGGTCTCCTGCCAGGCAATTACAAGGTCTGGGCTTCATACGACGGTTACGCCTGCGAGACTGAGGTCGGCGATGTCCGCATCACCGATGCCGATCTCGAGCAAATAGAGCTCATCGGCTTCCTCTCTTGCGAGAACGAGCTGACATTCTCAACCGATACCTCTTACCTCGGTGTCACCTACACTCTCTACGGCATCGACAAGGATAAGAATGTCGTGTTCACCTCCGAATCCATCGAAGGAACAGGCAACTCCATCCAATGGACGCCTTTCGAATACATCAGCTCCGCCAATAAGTACGAGGTCCGCGCAGTCGCAGGCACTTGTCCCGAGAGCACAGTCGCTGTAATCTACAGCGGCGGCATCCGCCAAGACTTCGACCTCATCGTCGCCAACTTCTACTCACAAGGCGGCGAGTGCAACTCTACCGCGCCTCTCTCGCTCGTCCTCGACGAGTCCGTACCTGGCATCACCTACTACCTCACCGTTGCCGACGGCGATCCTCGTACCCCATACGAAGGCACCGTCAAGGAGGGTGATGGCAACAAACTTGTATGGGAGATTAAGAGGCTCGGTCTCACGGGTACTCAGACGTTCCACCTCTACGCATACAAGGGCAACCTCGCCACGACAAGCTGCTTCAGCGACAACACGTGGCGCAGTGTCACCATCAACCTCGATGCCGTCTCTTACGGTGCTGGCCGTCTCGTCGCCCGCAACGATGTCATCGACTACTGCGCAGGTGAGAACGGTATCCGCCTCGGCTACGTCGATGGTCCTCACAAGGGCGAAATCTACCGCCTCTACCGCATCGACAACGAGAGTATATGGGGTAGGGAACTCGTCGACATCCAAGAGATTCCCGCCTACATGGATCCAAGTCCGTACCAACCTACCGATACCCTCTTCTTCAACGGCTGGGGCTACAACGAGAGCAGCAAAGAATACGCTACCGCTGGCACCTATTTCGTTGAGGTCGAGTCAGAGCAAGGTTGCCGTGCCGAGACCGACACTGTCCAAGTTGTCGAGAACCCGCTCCCCGTCGAGCAGACCGACTCTGTCTTCTTCATCCTTGTTGATGCTGACGGCGCACTCGATATGTCTACACGAAACACCGAGTTCGGTGTCATGGGCGGCGACCTCGTCTACTCTAAGGCTGTCCCGGGCAAGACCTACACCCTCCTCAAAGACGGTGTACCTATCCCAGGAACCACCACGACGACAGATGTCGCCAAGGATCTCTACTTCGGCCCGATTCTTGAACCTGTGTCCGACACCATCACGGTCAACGACACCATCAAGATTGTCGACTATAATGTCATCGACGACCTCGGCATCCACTGGGGCGAGGGTGTCTACTCAGTCCTTGTGCAAGACCAAGTAACTGAATGTACCAGCGAGCTCGGAAACGTCATGTTCGTAGCCGAGGCCCTCACTGCCTACAATGTCTATATCTATCTCAATAAGAACGAGATGGCAAGGACCGTCGACCTTATCCCGACATACGATGCCGCCACGGATATAGCTTACAAGGGCAACCACATGTACATCGACTGGAGCTCACGTTGCGACCGTATCTACTACCCAGCAATCACCACCTCCGACGATGGCTACTATGTCAACGATACCGAAGCCACTGCAAGCTACAATATGTCTGACAACACCAACTACTTCACAAAGGGTTACACCAACATAAAAGGTAGCTACGATCAGACGCGTCGCAAGTTCACTGGCAAGGAAGGCTCCGCTAACGTATGGTTCGAAGTCGTCAACGACCCAGACCGCATGATTTCCGGTACCTATGGCTTCATCGATGTCGATGCCACGACCAACGACACCTCGCACGTCAAGATGTCCACGCAGACTGGCTACTTCTTCTACATGAAGCAACCCTCCTTCTTCGGTCGTGAGGAGATTCAGTACCAAGTCGTCAACCGTCAGCTCCCCAACCGCGTCTCCAATGTCGCGACGATTACCATCCTCTGCGGTAACGAAGACACGGGCGACAATGAGTCTGTCTTCCTCATCCCCAACGCCTTCTCTCCAAACGGTGACGGCTTGAACGACTTCTTCAAGATCATAATCCCGGATAGATACCAAGCCAACTCCGAGTCCAAACTCCAGGTCTTCAACCGTTGGGGCACTCTCGTCTACCGTTCCTCTGGCCTCCGCTACGGCGAGGACGAGAATTGGTGGGACGGCACTTCCTCCACTTCCAACATGGTCACTCTCGGAGAGAATCTCCCTTCAGGTACATACTACTACGTGTTCACCATTACGTTCATCGACAAGCAACACGCCACAAGGTCCGAACGAAAGATGCACGGTTATGTCGAACTGCGTAGATAATAACTGAATCTTACACACCATGAGCTACATGAGAACTGTAAGCAGATATATAATGGCTGTTGCCGCGGCTTTGTTCATCGCCCACTCTGTGAGGGCGCAAGATCAAGCTGTCTTCAACAACTATATCGCTAATCAGGGCGTTTTAAATCCCGCCTACAACGGCTCCAGGGATGTCATTAGTGCCATCGGCATCTTCCGCTCCCAATGGACTGGCTTTGAGGGCGCTCCCTTCACGGGCGCACTCAATGTCCACGGCCAAGTAGACAAGATGAAGGATTTAGGTATAGGTGTCGTCATCATGAACGACCACTCGGGTTTCACCAACAATCTCGAGCTCTTCGCTGCCGGCTCTTACAAGCTGAGAATCGACAAGAGAAACGAGGTCCGACTTGGTCTCCAAGCTGGCTTTAAAAACGTCATATACAACGCCAATAAGGCCGTCACTGTCGACTATGGCGACCCCGTTTTCGACGGTCGTATCAGTAAGTTCGGTTTCAATTTCGGCTTCGGCGCGCTCTTCATGGCTACCAAGGGTCAGTACTTCGCCGGTCTCAGTATTCCGCGGTTCTTCTCCAACGACTACGATTCCGATAAGCAGGAGATTAAGAATGTCGTCAAGTTCAAGAATCTCCACACCTATATCTATGGCGGCTACGTCTTCGATGTCGACGACTACAAGATTAAGCCGACTGCGCTTGTCCGCCTCGTTCCAGGTGCGCCTATGGAGGTCGACATCTCTTGCTCCATGCTCTTCGCCGATAAACTTTGGCTCGGTCTCTCTTACCGCACGGTAACTGACATCGTTTTCTTTGCCGATTACCAGATAAACCAGTCCTGGGGTGTCTCATATTCTTTCGATTTCCCTCTCAACGACATCAAGAAGTACACCGTCGCGGGCTCCCACGAAATCGGCATTCACTACGACTTCCAGCTCAAGAGACGACCAGGCATGAGGTCTATACGTTATTTCTAAGCTAAAAACGAATGTTTTTGAACATCATTTTTTAACGCTTTTGATGTATTAGATGCTCAAAATTGTATCTTTGCGTACAGTTCCCCGAAAGTGCTACGCAATGATGCTATTTGGCGAGGATTCTATTCTTTAAATTGACATTTGTTCTGATATGAGATATTTTCTGCCAGCGATGATTTTGTTAGGGCTCTGCTTCTCCACAGCGGCCCTCGGTCAGCGTAAGGAGATTCGTAAGGCCAAAGCCGCTTTCGATGATGAAGACTGGTATCACTGCACAGTCTATTATGATGATGCGGTTAAGCTCGGGGCGACTCTCGGTCTCGACGACCGTAAGAAGGTCGCGCGTTCTCTCTTTGAATTGAACCAGGTCTCCAAGGCATGGGAAATTTATAGTACCATCGAGGATAATCTCACTGGCGAGGATATCTATTTCTACGCCAAGACGCTCCACCGCTTCGGTCTCCACGCCGACGCTATCGATTGGTACGATAAGGCAAAGAAGGCCGGTGCCGTAGGCGGCAAGATTATGCAGGTCAACGACATGATCGCCTCTTGCCGATGGGCAATTGCCAATGAGTTCAGCTCCGTCAAGGGCGTAGTCGTTAACCCCGACCGCTCCGTCCTCGAGGTCAACCAGTCTTTCGGTATCCAAATCTACAACGGTAAGGTCGTCTATTCCTACGCCCCCGAAAACAGCGATAAGAAAGACAAAAACGGCAACCCCTTCCTCAATCTCTACACCCAAGATTTTGTCGATGGCCACGTTGTCGAGGGTAAGCCACAGGTCTTCTCGCCCAACCTCCGCTCCGAATACCACGTTGGCGCAATCTCTTTCACGAGCGACAAGAAGCACATTTTCCTCACAAAGACAGTCTATGTCAATAAGGAGCCCCGAATCAAGATTTTCGTCGCCGACTTCGACGGTCGTGACTGGGTAAACGAGAGGCTCATTGAGTTCGACAGCGACGAGTACGATTTCGCGCACCCCGCCGTCTCCCTCGATGACAAGTATCTTTACTTCGTCTCCAATATGCCCGACCACACCAAGATTTACGGCAAGGACGTAAAGAACTACGGTGGCAAGGATATCTATCGTGCTGAGTTCTCTTCCGATGTCAACCACTTTAAGAAGGTTGAGAACCTCGGTACGGAGGTCAACACCTACGGCGACGAGGTCTACCCAGTCATCAACCCCGACGGCAAGCTCTACTTCAGCTCCGATACGCGCAACGGCTTCGGTGGTCTCGACATCTTCTGCTCCGAGTACATCGATGGCAAGTGGCAGAACACCCGCAATATGCTCAAAGCATTCAACGGCGCAGGTGACGACTTCTATTACCTCATGTTCTCCGCCGATAAGCCCGACGGATTCCTCTCCCGCTACGACTTCGATAAGGACCGTGATATGTTCATGGATGTCATGACTTTCGAGGTCTCCAACGAGCCATTGGCCGAGCTCCCTCCCGTCTTCGGTGCAGAGGGCGTAATCATTCCGCCCGACCAAATCAACGAGGTCGCCCACGAGACAAAGGCCGAGATGATGGATCTCTCCACGCTCATAACCAGCACCTACAATAACGAGATTATCGAAGGCGCTAAGTTCACCATCACCGACGAGGAGACAGAAGACGAGTTCGCCAAAGCCCTCTCCGGCGTCGATGGCAAGGTCACAGTCTCCTTTGCGCTCACCAAGATAAACAATGGTCGTGAGGTCGTCATCGAGGTCTCCAAGAGCGGCTTCAACACCAAGACCATCCAGGTCACCGAGGACGAATTAGCAGACATCGCCAAGGAGGGCATCAAGCTGACCCCAATCTTCAACGATGCTGTCCTCGACGACATCTCGGGCATGGTAATCCCCTACCAAGAGCAACTTGACGATGCCGCAAAGCAAGTCCTCGACAAGCTCGCATCCTACCTTATCAACGCTCCTCAGGTTACCGTTAAGCTCAACGCCCACACCGAGGCCAAGGGCAATCGTTACGAGAATCTCAACATCTCCCAAAAGATGGCTGATGCCTCCAAAGATTACCTCGTAGCCAAGGGCGTTAATCCCAAGCAACTTATCCCTCGCGGTTACGGTGAGAGGTACCTCCTCAACAGATGCCACCGCGGCGTCTACTGCGATGCCTCTAAGCACAAGGTAAACCGTCGCATCGAGGTTGTCGTATGGCATGTAGCCAAGTAGCACACTGTCAACAAATCAATTGTCAATGAAAAATTACATTCTGGCTCTTGCTCTCGTTTCGTCCTTTGCATTCGCCACCGCCACCAATGCACAAAGTTCCGTTGACGAGCTTAGGACTTCCAAACGAATCGCTTCTTGGACCGATGCAGATCTTCCTGTCTACTCCATCCAGATCTCAGCGGCTCACAGCGCCCCCGACGATGTCTCTTTCTTCAAGAATCTCGATGTCGTCTACGAGTACGCTTCGCCCGACGGTCTCATAAAGTATTACTACGGAAAGTTCTCCACCTACGCCGAGGCCAATAAGTCTCTCGCTTCCGTCCGCAAAAACGGTTTCAAAGAGGCGTTCATTGTCAATCTCCGAGGTGGCTCTGCCAAGCCCTCCGCAGTTTCCAAGGTCGACAAGATTGTCACCACAGGCGGCAAACCTCTTGAGCTTGACCCCAATACGGACTATGTCATCCAGGTTGGAGCATATCGCTACCCACTCTATATCTCCTTCTTCGACAATGTAGGCGAGGTCTACGAGTACAGGCTCAACGACAAGATTTTCCGCTACACCACGAAGCCCATGAAGGGATCAAGTGTTGAGGCTGAGCTTGCCCGCGTCAAGTCTCTCGGCTACGATAAGGCTTTCGTCGTCGAATATTCTCTTTATCAACCATACAAGATAGAGTAATTCTCTCTCTTTGCCTTAAGTAGTAGGGCGGTCTATCGCTGGCCATTTTATGGCGAGAGGAAAGTCCGGGCAATACAGAGCATCGCGCTTCCTAATTAGAAGAAAGCCGCAAGGTTTTGTTTTCGTAACAGAAAATTACCGCCGCAAGGTAAGGGTGAAAAGGCGAGGTAAGAGCTCACCGCGTCACTGGTGACAGTGGCGGCCATACGAATCCGCGAATTGTAAGGCCATGTATACTCAATTCACCGAAAGGTGCTAATGCTGCTCGTGTTAGGTCTTCTGACGATTGAGGGGGTAGGCTGCTTGAGCCGCACGGTGACGTGCGCGCTTAGATAAATGATAGACATCCATCCTCGTGATGGAGACAGAACTCGGCTTATAGCCCTGCTACCTTTTTAAGACCTCCTCGGGATTCTCCCAAGGAGGTTCTTTCTTTAATGCGCTGTCTTTCACCAACTTATTAAGCCGCAAAGCCACATCCCGCCTTCCGCGTACCCAATCCACCTCCCATCTCTCCCAATTATTCCATACCTTTGCCCACTCAATTCATTTCACGTCCATGAAGGTCTGTATCGCAGAGAAACCATCAGTAGCCGCCGAGATTGCACGTGTCCTCGGAGCCAACGACCGTCGTAATGGCTATTACGAGGGTGGGGGATACTGCGTCACGTGGACCTTCGGCCACCTCTGCGAACTCAAAGAGCCACAAGACTACGACCCCGTCCTCCGCCGATGGGATTTCGCGCTCCTCCCCATCATGCCCCAACGTTTCAGCATCAAGCTCAAAAACGACGACGGCATAAAGCGCCAGTTCTCCATCATCTCCAAACTCTTCTCCCAAGCCGAAAGCATCATCAACTGCGGCGATGCCGGCCAAGAGGGCGAGCTTATCCAACGCTGGGTCATGCAACTCGCCCAGTCCCGATGCCCCGTCTACCGCCTCTGGATCTCTTCACTCACCGAGGATGCCATCAGAGAGGGCTTCGCGACCCTACGCCCCAGCTCCGATTTCGATTCCCTCTACGCCGCAGGTAGTGCCCGAGCCATTGGCGATTGGCTCCTCGGCATGAATGCCACCCGCGCATACACTCTCCGCTATGGCGCCAAAGGCATGGTCCTCTCCATCGGCCGTGTCCAAACGCCCACCCTCGCCCTCATTGTCCAACGATACAAGGAGATTGCCAATTTCAAGCCCCAAAAGTTCTGGGAGCTAAAGACAAAGTACCGCGATGTCACTTTCTCCGCCGTCTCAGGCCGTTTCGATAAGCCCGAGGAAGGTCAACAGGCCCTCAATGAGGTCAAGAACTTCCCTTTCCAAGTCGACGACATCAAGTCCAAACAAGGCAAGGAGGCCCCACCACCTCTTTTCGACCTCACTTCCCTCCAGGTCGAGTGCAACAACAAGCTCGGTCTCTCGGCCGACGAGACGCTCCGCATAGCACAGTCCCTCTACGAGAGCAAGCTCACCACATACCCCCGCGTCGACACCAAGTTCCTAACCGACGACATCTACGCCAAGGTCCCCACCATTCTCACTGGTCTCACACCCTACGCCCCTCTGGTCCAGCCGCTCCTCCAGCTCAAGAAGCTCCCCAAGTCCAAAAAGGTTTTCAATAACCTCAAGGTCACTGACCACCACGCCATAATCCCCACAGGTACTCCCCCTCGCTCCGATCTCTATCCCAACGAGAAGCGCGTCTACGATATGATCGCCCGACGCTTCATCGCCAATTTCTATCCCGACAGCACCGTCAATCTCACCACTGTCCTCGGCTCAGCGGGCAAGGTCCAGTTCAAGGTCAATGGCAAGACGATTCTCGATCCAGGCTGGCGTGTTGTCTACGGCAACCAAAAGATTGACGACGATAAGGACGACCAACAGACCGTCCTCCCCGATTTCCAACTCCATGAGCAAGGTCCCCACGAACCTTCTCTAAAGGAGGGTCAGACCCAGCCTCCCAAGCTCTACACCGAGGCCACCCTCCTCCGCGCCATGGAGACGGCGGGCAAGCAGGTCGACGACGGTGAGCTTCGCGACTTGATGAAGGAGAATGGCATAGGCCGTCCCTCCACTCGTGCCGCCATCATCGAGACGCTTTTCAAACGCAAGTACATCGCCAAGGAGCGCAAGAGCCTCGTCCCGACGGTCAACGGCATCCGCCTAATCGACACCATCAGCACCCCAATCCTCAAGTCCGTCGAGATGACCGGCCAATGGGAGAGGAAGCTCCGCCAAATCGAGGCAGGCGAGTTCTCCACAGCCCAGTTCATCGAAGAGATGCGAGGCCTGGTCACCAATGTGGTTACCAATGTCCAGCAGGACAATAGCACCCAACGCTTCCAAGCCATCGATTCCCCCAAGCCCTCCGCCAAGCCCTCTCCCAAGGCTTCCGCGTCGTCCACAGTCGCCGATAATCCGCCCGTCTGCCCCAAGTGCGGTCGCCCCGTCCTCAAAGGCAATTCGGCATGGGGATGCTCAGGCTACAAGGAGGGCTGCCACTTCGTCGTCCCCTTCAAGGTCTACAATAAGACGCTGACCGATAAGCAGTTGTCTACGCTCCTGTCCAAGGGCGAGGTGAGTGTCGCCGGTGTCGAGGCGGAAGGTGTCAAGCAAAGCGGTAAGTTCGCTTTCGATTCCGACTTCAATGTCGTTTTCAATCCATCCACAGCCCCCGCCAAGCCCGCCGTCGATGTGGCTTCCATCACGTGTCCGCTGTGTGGCGGTCAGGTTCTCGAAGGCCGTCAGGCCTGGGGCTGCTCAGGCTATAAGGCGGGCTGCCATTTCCGCGTCCCATACGTCTTCTTATGCAAGAAGCTCACCCCTACGCACCTCAACGTCCTAATTTCCAAGGGCAAGACAGGCGTAATCCGTGGCTTCGTCGACGTTAACGGTGTTAAACGCGATGGCCGTCTCGTCCTCACTCCAGCAGGCGAGGTAGCCCTCTCCGATGCCGTCCAATAGCGGCGTCATCTCCTCTCTCCGCGCACTCTGATAACCAATTATACCCAATTTGTAACATTCCGACCCGTCATTTTTGTCCCAAATGTCGCCTCGTTAACAAATTGTCCATTCTCATATTACCAGTTAACTATTTTGAATTTTTTACATTCCGTTACCTTTGTGAAAAGTAAATGGATAAACCAGTTAATGTATTCAGCATGATAATAAAGACGATCGTAAATAAGGCGTTCCGATGGCAGACCAATCTGCTCGCCCTCTCGGCTCTCGCCTTCCTCACGTCTTGCCAATCCGGCCAAGACAATGGCAGTGGCACTCTGCTAACGCTTCAAGACGGCAAACAGGTGCGCGTCCAAGTCGTCAACGACAACATCATCCGCGTCTCTGCGGTCAATAAGGGTGGCGTCTTCGACAAGGACCAAAGCCTCATGGTCGTGCCACAAGCCCAGTTCACTGCCTACACCACTTCCGAGGACGATTCCACCGTCGTCATCGAGACCAAGGCCCTCAAAGCCGTAGTCTGCAAGAAGACGGGCAATGTCGCTTTCCTCAATCTCGACGGCTCTCCAATCCTCCGCGAAGATGGCCGTGTCCTCAACGATACGACAATCGAGGGAACGCCAGGCCTCAGCTTCCGCCAAAAGTGGATTCCCGGCGACGATGACGCCATCTACGGCCTCGGCCAACATCAGGCCGACGAGTTCAACTACCGTGGCAAGAATGAGGAGTTGTACCAGTACAACACCAAGATTTCCATCCCGTTCTTCGTCTCCAATAAGGGCTACGGCATCCTTTGGGACAACAACTCCCTCTCCCGCTGGGGCGACCAGCGCGACTACGCTCAGCTCAACGAGGTTTTCAAGGTCTACGATAAGGACGGCAACGAGGGCGGCCTCTCCAGCCGCTGGACGCCCCAGCCTCAGTCCGGCGTCAAGCCCCTCGACCGCGTCGAGCCAATCCTCTATTTCGCCGATATCCTCGCCAATAAGAAGTACCTCCCCGAAGGCTTTCCTCTCATGGGTGCCGATGTCGATTTCGACGGCTTCCTTGAGCCACAGGAGACGGGCACCTACCGCTTCCTCATCTACTACGCCGGCTACACACGCGTCTTCATCGACGATAAGGAGCTATTCCCCGAGATTTGGCGCACGGCATGGAATCCCAATAGCCGCAAGTTCAACCTCAATCTCGAAAAGGGCAAGAAGGTGAAGATTCACATCGACTGGAAGCCCGACGGTGGCGAGAGCTACTGCGCTCTCCGCGCCCTCTCGCCCGTACCCGATGCCGAGCAGTCCAAGCTCGCGCTCTGGAGCGAGATCGGCAACCAGGAGGATTACTACTTCATCAAGGGCGACAACATGGATTCCGTCATCAGCGGATACCGCACCCTCACTGGCAAGAGCCCCATCATGGCCAAGTGGGTCATGGGCTATTGGCAGAGCCGAGAGCGTTACAAGACCCAAGACGACATCCTCTCCACTGTCAAGTATTTCCGCGAGCACAATATCCCTCTTGACAACATTGTCCTCGACTGGAACTACTGGGTTGAGGACCAATGGGGTGCTCACGATTTCGACCCCGAGCGTTTCGAGAATCCACAGGCCATGCTCGATTCCGTCCACGCCATGAATGCCCACTTCATGATCTCCGTATGGCCCAAGTTCTACACCAATACCGACCACTACAAGGAGTTCAAGGCCCACGGCTGGACCTACGAGCAGTCCGTCAAGGACAGCCTCCGCGACTGGGTCGGCCCGGGCTACCACTACTCTTTCTACGATGCCTACTCCGCCGACGCTCGCAAGCTCTTCTGGAGCCAGATGAACGAGCATCTATACAAGTTCGGCATCGACGCATGGTGGATGGATGCCTCCGAGCCTAATGTCCGCGACTGCACTCCCACCCAATACCGTAAGGATCTCTGCGGCCCCACAGCCCTCGGCCCCTCCGCCAAGTATTTCAATGCCTATTCCATCGTCAACGCCGATGCCATCTACAATGGCCAACGCTCCGTCAACGATTCCACACGTGTCTTCCTCCTCACCCGCTCCGGCTTCGCTGGCCTCCAGCGATACAGCACCGCCTCCTGGAGTGGCGACATCGCCTCTCGCTGGGAGGATATGAAGGCGCAAATCTCCGCAGGTCTCAACTTCGCCGTCTCTGGCGTCCCCTATTGGACCATGGACATCGGCGGCTTCTGCGTCGAGAAGCGTCATGAGGCAGCTTTCGCCCTCTTCAACGAGACGGGCAAGGTCAACGACGATCTCAAAGAGTGGCGCGAGCTTCAAGCTCGCTGGTATCAGTGGGGGGCTTTCTGCCCACTCTACCGCACACACGGCCAGTACCCAACCCGCGAGCCTTGGAACATCGCTCCTGAGGGCGATCCCGCTTACAGCTCCATCATCTACTACACCAACCTCCGTTACCGCCTCATGCCCTACATCTACAGTCTCGCGGGCATGACCTACTACAACGACTACACCATCATGCGACCCCTCGTCATGGATTTCACAGCCGACGAGAAGGTCACCAACATCGGCGACCAGTTCCTCTTCGGCCCCGCCATCATGGTCAACCCCGTCTATTCCTACGGCGCACGTTCGCGTGAGGTCTATCTCCCAGCTGGCGCAAAATGGTACGATTTCTACACGGGCAAGGCTTTCGACGGCGGTCAGACCATCAACGCCGAAGCCCCTTATGAGAGGACCCCAATCTTCGTCCCTGCCGGCTCCATCATCACCACAGGCCCCGCAATGCAGTGGTCCGACGAGAAGAAGGCCGAGAACATCACCCTCTACGTCTTCGCAGGAAAGGACGGCAAGTTCACCCTCTACGAGGATGAGGGTGTCAACTACAACTACGAGAAGGGCAAGGCCGCATTCATCGACTTCGCCTACGACGATGCCTCTCGCTCCCTCACCATCGCCCAACGCCGTGGCGAGTTCAACGGGATGCTCCGTAGCCGCACGTTCAATGTGGTTCTCGTCTCTCCCGACTCTCCCGCAGCTGTCGATGCCGATGTCCAAGGCAAGTCCGTCGCCTACGACGGTTCCGAGGTCAAGATTCAGCTTTAATACCTAACTTTAACATACGCTCCCTTGTGGGCTTTCCCACAAGGGGGCTTTTTAAATGATAATTCTTAATATGAGGTATTCTCTATTGTCGCTCTTCGCGCTCGCAGCCGTCGCTTGCTGCCCGCAGGGCGAGGTCAATCAAGCCGCCGACCAGTGGACCGACGCTGAGATCGAGGCTAAAATCAACGAGATTCTCCCACAACTGACGCTTGAGGAGAAGGTGGCCCTCTGCCATGCTCAGTCCAAGTTCAGCACCCCGGGTGTCCCCCGTCTCGGAATCCCCGAGCTTTGGTATTCCGACGGCCCTCACGGCGTACGTGCCGAGATTAATTGGGACGATTGGGGCTATGCGGGTTGGACCAACGACTCCTGCACCGCTTTCCCCGCCCTCACGGCTCTCGCCGCCTCTTTCAATCTCGACCTCTCTGCCGACTACGGCAAGGCTGTCGCCGAAGAGGCTCTCTACCGCAAGAAGGATGTCATGCTCGGCCCGGGTGTCGAGATGTACCGCACGCCTCTCTGCGGCCGCAACTTCGAGTACATGGGCGAAGATCCTTTCCTCGCTTCCAAGATGTGTGTCCCATACATCAAGGCCATGCAAGAGCAAAACGTGGCCGTCTGCGTCAAGCACTTCGCCCTCAATAACCAGGAGCAATGGCGCACGCTTGTCGATGTCCACGTCTCCGATAGGGCTCTCCGCGAGCTTTACCTCGCTCCCTACGAGGCTGCCGTTAAGGAAGGCGGCGCATGGTCAATCATGGGCAGCTACAACCTCTACGACGGTCAACACTGTTGCCACAATAAGAAGCTCAACGACATCCTCCGAGGAGAGTGGGGCTTCGACGGCTGTGTCGTGACCGACTGGGGCGGGGCCACGAATACCATCGAGGCCGCAAACAACGGGCTCGACATCGAGATGGGTACCTACACCAACGGCTTCACCGAGAGTGCCAAGTTCGCCTATGACGACTATTATCTCGCAAAGCCTTACATCAAGGCACTAAAGGAAGGAACAGTCAAGATGGAGACGCTCGACCAAAAGGCCCGCAACATTCTCCGCCTCATGTTCCGAACCAACATGGCCAAGAACAGGAAACGCGGATGCATGGGCACCAAGGAGCATTTCCAGACAGCCCTCAATGTCGCTCGCGAGGGCATCACGCTCCTCAAGAACGACGGCGCAATTCTCCCCCTCGATCCCAATACCACCAAGACCATCGCCGTCATCGGCGAGAATGCCACGCGTTCCACGCTCGGCGGCGGCTCTTCCGAGCTAAAGGGTCTCCACGAGATCTCTCCCCTCGACGGCATCCGTGCCGCGTTCCCCAAGGCTAATGTCATCTGGTCCATGGGCTACGGCAGTGGCCCCGAGTGCTACGGCCGTGTAGCTCCCTCCCCCTACAATGCCGATAGCCTCTTCACCGAAGCCGTCAAGGCTGCCAAGCAAGCCGACATCGTCCTCTTCTTCGGAGGTCTCGTCAAGGCCTATCAGCAGGATATGGAGGGCGGCGACCGAATCCAGTACGGTCTCCCCTTCGGTCAAGATGAGCTCATCAACGCCATTCTCGATGTCAATAAGAATGTCGTCGCCGTCATGATTAGCGGCAATGCCGTCGCCATGCCATGGATTGACCGCCTCCCCGCACTCATCCAAGGCTGGTATCTCGGCTCAGAGGCGGGAAATGCTCTCGCCGATGTCATCTCGGGCAAGGTCAACCCCTCGGGCAAGCTGCCTTTCTCGTTCCCCGTCCGTCTTGAGGATAACGCCGTCCACAGCTTCGGCGAGGAGGTCGTCTATCCGGGCGTGGAGAAAGATTCCTACCGCGAGGAGTATAAGGAAGGCATCTTCATCGGCTACCGTTGGCACGAGGCCAAAGGCATCAAGCCACTCTTCCCCTTCGGCTTCGGTCTCAGCTACACGCAGTTCGAGATCGCCGATGCCCAACTCAGCCAAGACAATCTCTCCGAAGGCGATGTCCTCGCCGTCACTGCCACCGTCAAGAATGTCGGCAGCCGCGAGGGCAAGGAGGTCGTCCAGGTCTATGTCGGCAAGAAAGACAGCCGCGTAGAACGCGCGCCAAAAGAGCTCAAAGGCTTCGCCAAAGTCTCCGTACCTGCCGGCTCACAGCAACAGGTCAAGATCAACATCCCCATCAAGTCCCTCGCGTTCTTCAACGAGGACGCCAACGCTTGGGAGGTCGAAAAGGGCGAGTACACCGTCTTCGTCGGCAATGCTTCCGACAATATCACCGCCCAGCTCCCCCTCAATGTAAAGGACTAATCGCCCAACATCCCTTTTTTCTTTACTTCGTTTCTTTTTATTCAAAAGGTCTCGCAGCCCAAAGCTGTGGGACCTTTCCTATATAATACGCATCCCCCTCCCCACGTCTGAACCGAACCCCAAAAGTGAACTGACCGCACTGTGAATGACGGTCTCCTGACCGTCCATCATAATCGCCGCACTCCCCCCGCGTCCCACCCCACGCCTGGCCCGTAGGGCCATACCTTCAGTAACCTGGTACACACGCGCAGCGGGTGTGCCAGGCCGAAATAACGCCGCTCGCTCCTCTCTCATCCCGCTCGCTCCACGCTTCTCACACACAGCCCGCGTCCCACCCCACGCCAAGGCCATACCTTCACTCACCTGGTACACACGCGCAGCGGGTGTGCCCGGCCGAAGCGCACAGCGTGTGCCCGCCCTCAGCCCACAGCGGTAGAACTCATCCGCCCCCCCGTTCAAAACCCCAAAACAAAATACTTTCCCTCAAATTAAAACCACGCTCCTGCCCTCTACATACCTTTGCGACACAAATCAAGTGCAAAAAAACATACCATGAAATCATTTAAAGTCCTCGCCACAGCTCTCTTCGCCGCTACGCTCTCACTCTCTTTCACCGCTTGCGACGACGAAGAAGAAGACGAGATGATCATCTACGAGG
>JALEMI010000115.1 GCA_022768325.1 Bacteroidales bacterium | reverse complement strand
ACTCCAAGTGATGATGGACGGTCGGGAGACCGTCCATCCCAGTGGGGGAGTTAGGGCTTTTTGATGCCTTCGACCATGAGGATGGGGTTTGTGGCCTTTTCCTGTCGGACGGTGGTGGTGTCGCCGTGGCCGGGGTAAATGATGGTCTCCTCGGGGAGGGCGAAGATGCGCTGCGTGATGGAGCGGTAGAGTTTTGGGAGGCGGCCGCCTGGCAGATTGACGGCGCCGAAAGCTCCTCGAAAGATGGTGTCGCCCGAGAAGAGGATGCCCTCCTGGGGGCAATAGAGGCAGATGCTGCCGGGAGAGTGGCCGGGGGTGGTGATGACGCTGAGGGTGGTATTGCCGAAGGAGACGGTGCTGGCGTCGGCGAGGGTGTAGTCGGGGATGGGGACGTCAATCTCGTTGTCGGAGAGACCGAAGGCCACGGCCTGATAGTGAATCATGTCGGCCAGGAGGTGGTCGGCCTCATTGGCTTGGGCCTTGATTCCGTACTTATTGAGAATGAAGTTGTTGCCGAAAGTGTGGTCGAGGTGGAAGTGGGTGCAGAGGAGGTGGCGGACAGTGAGGTTGTTGGCCGAGATGAAGTCGGTCAGCTCTTGCTGCTCGCGTGGGTCGTTGCAACCGCAATCGATGATGACGCAATCACCCGTGGCGTCGTAGGCGACGTAGGTGTTTTCGTCCATCATGTTGAAAGAGAAACGTTTAATCTGCATGGGCTACTTCTCTGTTTGGTTGTATTCCCAGGGGTTGTTCTCGATGCCGGCAAGCTTGACCACGGCGGCGTGGGTGCGTTTGCGGAGGTCCTCGATGGAGGCGGCTCGTTGGCCTTTGAGTTCGGGGTTTGGGAAGATTGGCTCGCCGATGTTGAGCGTGACGCAGGCCTCCTTGCCGAAGAGCTTAAGGAATCTGTTGCGCTTGCGGTAGGAGTAGGCCATGGGGATGATTGGGAGATTATAACGCTCGGCGAAGATGAAGGCGCCTTTCTTGAAGGGGCGGATGGGAGTATAGAACTGCCATCGGCTCTCTTCGGGGAAGAAGTGCATCCAGAAGCCTTGCTCGTGGTAATAGTCGAAGGCCTTGTAGAAGTGGCGGAGGTCGGAGAGCTTCTCGGGGATGGGGATTCCGCCCGTGGCCACCATGCGCGTGCGGTCCTTGCCCGCCATTTGTCCGCGGAAGATGGGGAAACGGAGCTGACGCCATCCGCAGGCTTTGAGGATTCCGCACATATCCCATCGGAAGACGTGGTTGCAGATTGTGAGCGCGCCGCCTTGGAGCTTGTCCATGTTCTTGGTGATGTTCTCCTTGCCGCGCATCTTGAAGCCGTAGCGGAAGCGGTTGAGGGGGTCGACAATCCAGCGGGCGTTGAAGTAATAGAACCAGTTGAGGAACTTGAATTTGAAGGAGTGGTCGACGTAGGGGTAGTTGGCATCGACGTTGACCTCGTAGATTTTCTTGATGGGGAGGAGGTGTGCGTGAGGGTCGTCTGCGCCGTAGGTCATGTGGTCGAGGGGGATGTAGTTTCCTGGGGCGACTTTGAGGACGTCGTAAAAGGGAGGGAGATTGTTATTGTTTGCTTCCATGAGGGAGGAGGTTTTATGGGTGTGTATGTGGATGAAACAAAGACATCCCGAAAGCCGAGCGGCCTCCGGGATGCCATGCTTTTATGTGGCTAAATTCGGGAATTCGCACCCCGATATAGGAGGCGGAACCGTGATTCCTTGTGTGCCTTTTGTTATTTAGGTTCGACGGTCATGATGGCAGCCTTGTCGAACTTGGCGACCACGCCTTCCTGGATTTCGAGAGCCACGTATTTCTCGTTGACCTCGTGCACCTTGGCCATGAGGCCGCTGGTGGTGACGACGTGGTCTCCCTTCTTGAGGGCCTCGCGCATCTTATTGAGCTCCTTCTGCTTCTTCTGCTGAGGGCGAATCATGAAGAAGTAGCAAACGACAATGATGAGGATGAGGGGAAGGAAGTTCATGAATGCGCTTGCGCCGCCCTGTGCTGCACCTTGAGCTGCGGGAGCAGCCTGGAGGAGAATGTTGATGTTGAGCATATTTTTTTTTTTTGTTTCTGTGGTTTACTTAGGGTTCGGAGATTTCGGCGACAATATAGATCTTGATAGTCTGGCCGTTGCTGGTCTTAAGCTCAATGAGGTGGTATTGTTTGCCTGTGTTTCCGCGGGTGTCGAACTCGATGTTGACCTTGACCTTTTGCCCTGGCTCGATGACGCGTTGCTCGGCCTCGGCAGTGATGCATGCGCAGTCGGTCCGGATGTCGGTGAGGCGGACTGTGGCTGTGCCGTGGTTGGTGAGCCAATTTGTGATGGCGATAACGTCGGCGTAGCCTACGGGGCCGAGGTTGTGGAGGGTGGTGTCTACAATGATGCAGTTATCGTTGTCGAGCGTCTCGACCTGCTTGGCGGAGACATGGGTGCCGTCTCCCCTGGCGCAGGCGCAGAGGAGGGAGGCGGAGGTGAAGGCGATGAATATCTTACGCAGTGAGAGTGGCATACCTCACGAAGGGGGTGTTTTTTTAGAAGAGCTGAGCCTCGTTGATTTTCTTCTCCTCGACAAGTTGGCGGACAATCTTTTCGAGCAGGCCGTTGATGTAGCTGTTGCTCTTGTCGGTGGAGTAGTATTTAGAGATCTCGATATACTCGTTGAGAGTGACCTTGATGGGGATGTTGACCATGGTGGTCATCTCGGCGATGGCCATGTTGATGAGGATAACATCCATGAGGGCCACGCGGTCGGCGTCCCAGTTCTTGGAGAACTTCTTGATGAGCTCAAGCGTGTTGTCGCGCTCGATGATGCTGCGTCGCAGGATGTTCTTGGTGAAATCGACGTCGTCTTGGTCCTTGTAGAGAGGCATGAGCTCTACGGAGGCGCCGTTTTGACCGTCGAACTCCTTGATGGTCTTCATGGCCATGCTGATCATGAACTCGACCTCGTCGTTCCAGAAGACGTTTTTGAGTTCGAGGGCTTGGAAGAAGAAGGACATCTTGGGGAGCTCCTTGCCGAGGAATCGGATGACGAAAGCCTTGTCGGCCTCGAAAGAGTTCTCGGGTGCCTCCATGTATCGAGTGTAGGACTCGGAGTGCATGAGCTTGGAGAAGATGGTCTTGACGACAGTCTCGTCTTGCGCCCAGGTCACGCTTTGCGTCTCGATGATCTTATTGAGCTGCTCGTTCTCTTCAAGTTGGAGGATGAGCTTGTTGGTGGCGAAACGGGTGTTAGGGTTCAGCTCGGCGGCTGTTGGGCGCAGCTTGGCGCGACCAATCTCAATTTTCTTGGCAGCGAGGTGGCGCAGAGCCGTTGGGAGTTGGAGAATGAGATGGTAGAGGTCTTGGCTCTTGCCGATGCTGTGTTGCAACAGTCTCTCAGCCTCCGCCGGGTCGAGGTTGCCTTGCTGGATTAGCGAATAGAGAGTTTGCATCACCTTGACCCTTATCAGTCTTCTGCTTAACATTTTTATAAGAACTTTTTCTTGTTATGTGCGCCTGTGTTGTCGTCTTAGGAAGTTCGCAAGGAGCGACGCGTCAAAGTTATGAGATTTGGTAGGAAATGGCAAATTTATTTGTCTTTGAATATCTGTTTTATTTCGGAGGAAGTCTCCTTGACGCGCGATAAAATCTGGTCCTTGGTGTTGATGAGTTGTTCGCGGATTGCGCTTGGCGAGAAGCGGAGGCGGTCGAAATAGTCGGCGGTGGGGATGAGGACCTTGAGCGAGAGGGGAACGATGGCGATGTTGGCGTTTGGGGGCAACATGACGGGTTCGCCGTCGACGTGGGCCGGGATGGGGGCGTCGGAGACGATGGTGACACTTTTGGCACGAATCATCTCGTCGTATTTATTGGTGTCGATGGACTGGTTGAGGAGTGAGAAGACGAGCGAGGGGATGGCGTAGTTTGGGAACTCGGAGACCATGCAGACATCCATGAGGCCGTCGTCGATACGGGCGTTGGGGGCGATGTGGATATTGTTGCCCCACTGGCTGGAGTTGGCGAAGCTGATGAGGAAGGCGGTACGTTGGAAGAAGTCGCCGTCGAAGCTGAGGACGTAGGTCTGCGGCTGGTACTTTGGGAACTCCTTGGCGATGAGGTTCATGTATTGGAGTGGGCCTCGGGTGTGCTTGTCGGCGAAGAGGTGGCTGATGTATGCGTCGAAGCCGATGCCCGCCACATTGAACGAGTATCGGTCTCCGACACGGAGGACATCGATGGTGCGGCTCTCGAACTCGTTGATGATCTCGATGGCGGAGGCTGTGCGGAGTGGGACATCGAGTTCGCGTGCGAGACCGTTGCCCGAGCCGCAGGGGATGATGCCGAGGGCTGTATTGCTGCCGAGGAGGCCCGTGCCGACCTCGTTGACCGTGCCGTCGCCTCCTACGGCTATTACGGCATCGATCTTATTGCGGCACTGGGTGGCAATCTCTGTGGCGTGGCCGCGGTGTTTGGTATGGAGGATGTCGAAGGTAATCTTTGACGAGTCGATGTTGGCGCGAATCTCCTTTTCTATGGCGGTTTTGCGTCCTATGCCGGAGCGCGGGTTGACAACAATGAGGACCTGTTTTTTTGCCATTGGTAGTGCGAGTGCTTGATTTGGTGGGGCAAAGGTAGCAGTTTTATTGTTACGGGATTTGAACTTGGAGGCCGTCGTAGGCCAAAGTGACATTTTTGGGGAGAGACGGGACACGGAGGGCGTAGGGGCCCATGGAGTGGGACATGTGGGTGAAGAAGGTTTGGCGGGCGTTGACGCGAAGGGCGATCTCGATGGCTTGGTCTAAGCTGATGTGGGAGGGGTGTTCGCGGAGGCCGAGGGCGTTGATGACGAGGGTGTCGACGCCTTGCGCGAGGCGGATTGTGGAATCGGGGACGGACTTGGCGTCGGTGATGTAGGCGAGGCGGCCGATTCGGAAGCCGACGATGGGGAGCTGGCCGTGCATGACGGGGAGAGGCGTGACGGCGTGGCCTGCGGCGGTGAAGGTGTCGTGGGTGATGACGTTCATGGTCATCTTTGGGGAGCCGGGGTAGGGGTGGGGGGAGAAGGCGTAGTGGAGGTTTCGCATGACGCCGTCGGCGACATCTTGCTGCGCGAAGACATCGATGCTGCGGTGCATGGAGTAGTTGACGCCCCGGAGGTCGTCGAGGCCGCCGACATGGTCGTAGTGGATGTGGGTGAGGAGGACGGCATCGATAGTCGTCTTGCCATTGGCGAGCATCTGAGTGCGGAAATCGGGGCCGGCATCGATGAGGATAGAGGCCTTAGGGTTTTCGAGCTCAATGAAGGCGGAGGTGCGCATACGCTTGTCGCGCGGGTCGGAGGAGAGGCAGGTCTCGCATTGGCAGCCGATGACGGGGACACCCGTGGACGTGCCTGTGCCGAAGAAGGTGAGAATCATGGGGGGGTGGAGTTAATCGTCGTTGTTGTCTTTGGTGATGTCGGCGGGCGTCATGCGGGCGATGCGGATGATGTCGGCGGGCGCGACGAGGAGCATGACGCCGCGTTGTCCGGCGCTGACGGTGATGGAATCCCAGCTGTTGACGGACTCGTCGATGAAGGTGGGGAAGTGTTTCTTCATGCCGATGGGTGAGCAGGCGCCGCGGATGTAGCCTGTGTTTTCGAGCAGCTCCTTGACGTGTAGCATCTCTGCGCTTTTGTTGCCCGAGACTTTGGCGGCTTTCTTGAGGTCGACGTTGCGGCAGCTGGGGATGACGCAGACGAAGAGGCCGTTGCGGTCTCCGCGGAGGACGAGTGTCTTGAAGACGCGGGCTGGGTCGAGGCCGAAGCTCTCGGCGGCGTGGAGGGCGTTGAGGTCGTCGGGGTCGAAGTCGTAGGTTTTAATTTCGTATGGTGCTTTTTCCTTGTCGAGGATACGGGCGACGTTGGTTTTTGTTGGGGGTTTCATTTTTTGGGTGTGTGTGAAGTGGGGAGTGTGATGATGATGATGGACGGTCGGGGAGAATGGCCTTCACAGTGTGAAGATGATGATGGACGGTCGGGGAGGGCGGCCTTCCCAGTGGGGGCGGATGGTGGGATCTACGGCCTGGCACACCCGCTGCGCGTGTGTACCAGGTTAGTGAGGAATGGCCCTACGGGCCAGGCGTGGGTTGGGGGCGTGAGGGTGGTGGTGGCGGGGTGGCGTAGTAGTGACGCGGGTGTGGCGGGGAGTGGCGTGGGGAATGGCGTGGCGTGGTAGTGACGCGGGGAGAGGTGGGGTGAGACGTGGGGAGTGGAGTGGCGTGGTGTGACGCGGGGAGTGTGACGATGATGATGGACGGTCGGGAGACCGTCCTTCCCAGTAGTGGGGGAGGGACTCACTTCTTGAGGAGGTTGAGGGTAAGGAGGGAGGTGGCGATGGCTCGGAGGAGGGTGGTGAGGATGTAGTCGGGTTGGTTGTGTTCGCGGGCCCATAGGTTAGGGTCGTTGATGATGGAGGTTTTTTTGTCTTGCCGGACGGCGAGGCGTTCCATGACCCATTCGGCGGGGCTTTTGCCGTTGACGGTGTAGAGGTAGGCTTGTGGGGGGATGTTGCGGACGGCGACGCGGCCTGAGAGGATGATTTGTGACTTGTCGTCGCGTGCGGGGAAGCGCATCTTGTCGGGGAGGTGGAAGTGGTCGAAGGGGTCATGGCCAGAGGGGCAGGAGCGGCCCTCGACGGTGACGCCCGCCGCGGCGAGGGCATCTTCCATCTCGGGGGTGAGGGAGTGGGCGAGGTGGATGTCGGCGAGGCGTCGGCCCAGGGCGGCATCGGCGGCGAAGGCATCGGGGGAGGTGGGGAGGGCGATGCGGGGGAGGCTCTTGCGGAGGTCGTCGGCATAGCGGTTGCGCCACTCGGAATCGTGGAGGCGGGCGTAGACCCAGAAGAAGACATCTTCGGGGGTGGCGTTGATGCCCATGGCGTGGAGGGAATGGAGCGCGTAGGGGCTGATGGCGGAGCGACGCTCTGGGGCATCGAGGCCTGCGTCGGGGTTAAAGAGATTGCCTTGGCGCGGTGCGGGGGCGGGGTAGTAGTAGAGGGGGAAGCATTGGCACGAGCCAACGGCGTGAAGGTCGGGGATGCGGTCAGTTATCAGACACGAGAAATAATTATCGCCTATGCCGCTTACGCAGATTACGAGGTTTTGGGAGGTTGGGGTGGGGAAGAGGGAGGTCATCTGATAAGTCCTCTGTATTAAAGGCTTATCGTAACAGAAGTTTTCAACATCGAAAGGTCTATACAACGATTCAGTAATGGCCGCTTCTTTATATTCAAAAGCCGTATTTCTACACAAGTAGTCAAAGAAATTGGCTGCCCATGAAATCTTTGTGTCGTCTCGATTTACAAAATCCTGCGGGGTGACACTCTTATCAGAAGCTGTGTAGCGAAGCCTCTCCTCGTTGTAGAAGTCAATCATTCGCTTGACGTTCTCGCACAGCGTTTTTTTGGAAAAATTGTAAAGGAACGGGTCTTTGGCGGTCGCTATTCCCAGAGAATGCGTCACAAACCAGCTTTTCGCCCCGAGGTCGTATTTTTTCATGGGTGCGAGTGGCGTGAGCAGTTCAAACGTACCGTCTCGTTGGTTAATCCAGTCGTGGCGGTCGTTGGGCGTTATAGAGGTGAAGGGGACATTGGCTATTGAGGCGAAGTCGGAGAGGCGTGCGAGTTTTTCTTCGCGCGAGAGGTAGTCGCCGATGTCGTGGTAGTGGATGTTGCACACAGAGGGAGCCTCGCCAGGGAGGCGTTCGAGGATGGTGATGGCTATGGGGGTGCGGGAGCCGAGTTCGAAGACGTTATCGCCCTCTTGTCTGCGAAGCTCGCCACTTGTGCGACAGTTGCCCCTCAGATTGATAACGTAAGCATTGTGGAACTCGCGGGCGAAGCAGGCGCGGAGGCCGGCTTGGCTGTTGCCGTCGATCCATGCGCCATTGGAGATGAACGCCACGATTCCTCCCGCATCGCCATTGGCGGCAATGCGGTCGGAGGCCCAACGGAAAGCCTTGATGTAGCTGTCGTAGAGGGCTTTTTTGCTTGTTGCGTCTCCAGTTGCGGCGTAAGTATTGGCGATACGTTTTTCGAGGTCGGGGTAGGATTGGTTTTTCGCTTTATCGTTGGCGGAGCGTTGTCCGACGGAGTAGGGCGGGTTGCCGTAGATGACGGTGATGGGGCCACGGGCGGGGTCCATGAGGGCGCGGGCGGCCTCGGTGTTGGAGGTCAGCGTCTCGTCGGGGAAGAGGAGCTGCTGGGCGTGTGGCTCAGCGAGTTCGAAAGTGTCGGTGAGACTGATGCCGTTGAAGGGGATATAGGGGCGATTCGCGCGGCGAGGCAAACCGTTGAAGACGGTCTCGATATTGACATCGGCGACATAGTAGGAGAGGGGGACAATCTCGTTGCAGAAGAGATCGTTGGCATACTTAAGCTCCAGGGCCTCGTCGGAAGCGTCTTGGCACTCGTCGATAAAGGCGAGGGCGCGGGCCGTGAACGTGCCCGTGCCCGCGAAGGGGTCGAGGAGGCGGACACCCGGCGTGGCGATGGACGAATGGAAATCGCGTCGCAAGAGATGGTCCACACTGCGGACGATGAAATCGACGCACTCGACGGGCGTATAGACGATGCCGAGCTGCTCCGCCACGCGTGGGAAAGCGGCCTTGAAGAAATTCTCGTAGAGCGTCTTGATCATCTCCTGCCGCTTGGCGGTGGAATTCAGGCCGTGGGTGACCTGCCGGACATTGTCCTGGAAATCGGAGAGCATCTCGCGGTCTTGGGCGAAAGCCTGGTCCTCGAGGATTTGGAGCATCTGCTCCATGGCGCGAGAGACGGGGTTATTGTGGGCAATATCGTAGGCGGCGAAGATGGCATCGAAGACGGGACGGGAGACGAGATGCTGCGCGAGGAACTCCACGGCCTGGGCGCGAGTGACGGAGGGATTGAGACACTCGCGGAGCTGGGCCACGAAACAATCCATCTCCGCCACATAGCGCCCCTCGTCGAGCAGAGCGCCGATGCGGGAGATGAAATTTTGGGCTATGCGTCCGGCCTTGCTGCTCCAAAGAGGCCAATAGAGGCGGTCGCCGCAACGCTCGACCATCTTGGTGTAGAGGAGGTCGGTGGTCTCGATGGGCGGCCAGGAGAAGGGGAGGACGGGGTAGTCTGATGAATTGTGATGAGACGTGCGAGGTCCTGACTTGGGGTGCGGGTGGTTGAGATGCACCACGCGGACGTGCTGATAGGTATGGCTGGAAAGCTCGGCTGCTATGCGCTCATCGTGGCTTCGCATGGCTTGGAGGATGTCCCACACACGTGAATACTCGCTACGCTCGATGGCATCCTCGGGGTTGGCGTTGAAATCGCAGATGATGGGGATTATGACATATCCGTAGCGTTTGCCGGCGAAGCGACGCATGACACGGCCGACACTCTGGACGAGCGTGATGGGGCTCTTCTTGGCTGCGAGGAAGATGACGGCATCGAGAGCCGGGACATCGACGCCCTCGCTGAGGCAATTGACATTGCAGACGATATTGGCGACACCCTTTTGGGGAGAGCGGACGATGGCGAGATTGCGCTCGCGCTCATTGGTGGCCATGGCACCCGTGACGTGTGAAGAGCGGACATCGGCCAAATGGGAAGCGTAATATTGGGCCTTGTCATTGGGGGACGTGGCCAGCTTATGGCACAGCTCCTCGCGGAACGAATCCGTCACGACCTTGAGAGCCTCGCTTGTCTCGCGGGCCACGAAACTGCCGCCCTTGGTCCTCTTGGTGCGGTTGACCACATCGCAGAAAGCGATGGCCGTCTGGAGTGGCGTGTGTTGGGTTGCCTCATCCTCATCGGCGAAGGGATTGGCCTCGCCGGAGGCATTGTCCGTCACGAGCTTACTCATGGCCGCCACGGCACCGACCATGCGGGCCGCCATCTCAGGGACAACGAAGCGGAGGGAAGACTCGGAACCATCGGCGAGAGCCTCGCCCTGCTTGCGGAGACGCTCTAAAAGCTCATTGGAGAGCATCATGGGGTCGACAGTGAGGACCAGCACCTTATAATCCGTCAGGAGCCCCTTCTCGACGGCCGTGCCGAAGCTGAGGGTATGGAAACGGGGTCCGAAGACGGTCTCATCGTCCATGCTGAAAAGGGTGTCGTCGGCCTCCTTGGCGTGCTGCTTCTCGGACTGGGCGTAGACCTTTGGCGTGGCCGTCATGTAGAGCCGTCGGGCGGCATGGATGAAGTCGGCATCGTGGACGCGGGCGAAGGGGCTTGGCTTCTTCTCGTCGCTCTTCTTGTCGGTGCCGAGGATTGAGGCGGCCGTGCGGTGCGCCTCGTCGCAGATGACGAGATCGAAGGGCGTGTGGGCGAGTTGTTGGGCCTCGTGGACGACATCGATGCTTTGGTAGGTGGAGAAGATGACCGTCATGCCGTCGTGGAGCGGGGCATCGGAGAGAATGGCGGCGGCGGCTTCGGGGCGGGTGCACGAGGGGATGGGGAGATCGAGGAGGCTCTCTGTGATGGTATCGTCGTCCTCATTGGGCGTGGTCGTCGATGCGGCGGACGTATCGGAGCAGACGCAGGCGGCGCGGATGGGGAGACGCGCTGAGGCCATCCAGCTGCGGAGCGTCTGAGCCACGAGAGCGATGGAGGGCGCGAGGAAGAGGACGACGCGAGAGGGCGACGCGGCGAGGAGGTCTTGGGCGATGAAGAGCGACGTGAGGGTCTTGCCCGTGCCGCAGGCCATGACGAGAGTGCCTCGGTCGTGGGCGGCGAAATGGGCGCGGGCCTTGGCGACGATCTGCTCCTGATAGTCGAAGGGCGTGGCGGGCTTGCGCGGGGCTGGAGCGTGACCCTCGGCGAGGGCCTTCCAGTCGACGGGGCTCTGCATGAGGGTGCCGAGGTTGACGACGACGATGTTCTGGTGGTGCGTGGCGAGGCTCTCTCGGGCGTTAGGGCCGAAGACATCGGACGTGGAGACCCAGATGCCGTCGGCGAAGGTGAGGGGGTCGCTGTCGCCGTTGTTGGGGTGGTAGATGCCGGACATGGCGGTTATGAACGAGTCGACGGCGGACTTGTTGATGGTGGTGTCCTCGGCGTAGAACTTGCACTGAATGGCGGTGAAGAGGCCAGAATCACGCTGTTGGGCGACGAGGTCGATGCCGAGATCCTGCGGGTTGAGGCCGTGGAGATTGGCGAAGTCGGCCCAGAGCCACACCTTGTCGAAGCGAGCGGCATAGGTGGGGTCGGTGGTGAGCCATCGCGCGATGAGCTTCTCGAAGAGGGCGCCCTTGGTACGTTGGTCGATGGCAGGGGAGCGGAATTGGGAGAATATGGATAGGAGTGGGTGTGGGGACATGGATTTTTGTTTTAAAGGTAGGGAAAATTTTGGGGAGGAATGTGGTTTTTTGGGGGGGATTATGGTTGGGGGTGTGGGGCGGATGGCGAGTGACGTGGGTGTGGGGCGGAGAGTGGGAGGGGCGCGGTGGTGTGATGATGGCACACCCGGTGCGCTCTACGGTCCGGTATCCGCTGCAGCGCTTTCGGCCTGGCACACCCGCTGCGCGTGTGTAGCAGGTTAGTGAGGAATGGTCCTACGGGCCAGGCGGGGGTTGGGGGCGGGAGGGGGGTGGTGGCGGGGTGGGTGACGCGGGAGTGGGGTGGGGTGTGGCGTGGTGAGAGGCGTGGCGGGGGTGTGACGCGGCGTGGTAGTGACGCGGGGAGAGGTGGGGTGAGACGTGAGGAGTGGAGTGGTGAGAGGCGTGGCGGGGGTGTGACGCGGGGAGTGTGACGATGATGATGGACGGTCGGGAGACCGTCCTTCCCAGTGGGGGCAAGCGGTGGGGAGTGGCGTGGTAGTGATGCGGGGAGAGGCGCGGGGAGAGGTGGGGTGAGACGTGGGGAGAGGAGTGGCGTGGTGTGACGCGGGGAGTGTGACGATGATGGACGGTCGGGAGACCGTCCTTCACAGTGGGGGCAAGCGGTGGGGAGTGGCGTGGTAGTGATGCGGGGAGAGG
>JALEMI010000106.1 GCA_022768325.1 Bacteroidales bacterium | reverse complement strand
CTGAGCCTGTCGTTGATGTTAATCAGGTACTTTATGACGGTCTTGTCAGACGGGTCGGCCTTGTGTACTTTTTCGAAATATGTGCGGCTCTCTTTGTAGAGAGGGGTCACATATTTTTTGAGGTCGCGGGTAAGGTAGGCGTATGCGGCTTGGCTCTTTTTCTTGTTGTATTCGTTCATAGCCTTGGCATACTTTTCTTCTGCGGCCTTGTACTTTGCCTGGCCCATGTATCGGAGTGCCGTTTGTTGCTCGGGCGACGATTTAAGGACGTCTACACAGAACTTCTCGATTTCCTTAGGTTCAAGGCTGTTTTGAGCCTTTTTCATGAAAACGTCGAAGACTTCGGCTTTGACGGTATTGTTTGTGAGGGTGGGGTAGACCTCTACGATACGGTCGTCGGCAGTCGTGGCATAGTATTTTGCCTCGATGTCTGCGACTGTACTTTTGCCAAGGATGTGTGTAAAGACGGGCTTATTGGCGAGGACGAGAGTGGTGCGTTCTGTTCCGCGTCCGAGCCGTGAGAGGCTTTTGTCGAGAGCTCGCAGCTTGACTGTGTCGGCCGTTGAGGATGTCATCATGCCCCATACGCAAGCGATGCTGTCGTGCGAGGTTTTGCTTGCCGCAATTGTGGCATATCGCCATGCGGTGCTATCCCAGGTGGCTGCTGTTGCGTTGGTGATATATTCGTTGTATGCCTCGGCATACCTGCCTTGCGCAGTAAGGGCGTTAGCCTCAGCGAACGTATTCTTTGATATTTTGCTTCCCGAGCCGCATGAGGCTAAGAGACCTGTGGCGACTATCGTGGTGAGAGTCAGGAATGCTCGTCTTGTGGACATCATTTCGAAATTATTTCTCTTCGTATGAACCGTAGGTGTCGTCGCCGTACCCATATTTCCCGTAACCGTACTTGCCGTAATGACCATATTTGCCGTAGCGACCGTAGCCACCATATCCGTAGCCATAGCCATATCGGGTATTGCGGTTGTTGATGTCGTTAATTATGACGGCGACATTGCTTATCTCGTTGTCGTTAACGGTTTTAAGCGACTGTTTGAGGACGTCTTTTATGGTGTAGTCTTGACGGACAATGATGACATTGGCATCGGACCATTTCATGAGAAGGAAGGCATCGGAAACAGAGCCGATAGGCGGGGTGTCGATGATGATGATGTCGTATTTCTCTTTAAGCTCCTCCATCATCTTTTCGCAATTGTCACTGATAATCAGCTCGGACGGGTTGGGAGGGATTGTACCTGAGCCTAAGACGTCGAGACTATTGTGGTGGGTAATAGCCTCATCGAGGGTGCAATTGCCGATGAGGTAGTCGGTTATGCCTACGTGGTCGGCAATGTCGAGAAGCTTTGCAAGGCCAGGACGGCGAAGGTCGAAGCCAAGCAGGATTGTCTTTTTATTGGCAATGGCGAAGACGGATGCGATGTTAAAAGCGCAGAATGTCTTGCCGTCGCCTGGCATAGAAGAAGTGATGCAGAACGTTGAAGAGTGTTTGCCCTTCGACATGAAGTCGAGCTTTGTGCGGATTCGTCGGAATTCCTCAGAAATGCCGGAGCGAGGGTATTCGAGAACGACGGCGGATGTTTCCTTTTGGCTATTGGGAATTTCGCCAATGATTGGGAACGTCGTAATCTTGCTCAAATCGTTGACGGTGCGCACTTTATTGTCGAGGAATTGACGCAGGAGGATGAACAAAAGAGGGATGGCAATGGCAGCGGCGAGACCAATCGTTTGGTCGCGTTTGACTTGAGGACTAACAATTCCTTTGGTCTGTGCTGCGTCGAGGACTTTGTGGTCGGAAGTGTTTGACGCACGTTGTATTTGAGCCTCGGCGCGTTTGCGCATGAGGTAGTTGAAGACGTCGTTGTTGAGAGTGAACTTGCGGTCGATTCCGAGCAGGCGTCTCTCCTTTTCTGGTAGCTGAGCGACTTCGTAGTTGAAGTTCTTTATTTTGCTTTGAGCTTCGGCGATGTTGTCTTGTACCATCTTCTTGTGGCTCTTGATGCTGGTCAAGAGGGTGTTGCGAGCGATGTTGAGCTCGGCGTTGATGGCATCATACATGGGGTTGCCGTCTTTACCGTATGTGTCGCGGTAAATTTGCTTTTTGGCGTTGAGGGAGAGAATCTCGTCAAGGAGTTTGGTAATGACGGGGCGTTGCGTTTCAAAAGTGGCGGGAGCAATATTGCCCTTCATTACGGAGTCGTTGCTGAAGTATTTTTCGAGATATTCGTAGTAGACGTTCTCTAACAGCAGCTGTTTTAGCTCCCTATCGTACTCTTTTATCTCAGCTGCGAGTTCTGTACCTTTTTTCGAGAGGTCGTCTTGGATGCCGTTCTGCGAGCGGAAAATGCTAAGTTCGGCTTCGACGCGGCTCAGCGTGTCTTGCAGGACAGAGAGTTGCGATTCAATGAAGCTGATGGTGTTCTCGGACATCTCATTTTTTTGGTGGAGATTGTCGTTGATGTACCAACGGATTATCGTATTAAGGAAGTCGACATTCTCTTGGGCATTCTTGCCCGTTACACTTAGCGTGACTACTGATGACTCTGATTTTTTGTCTTTATTAATGGAAAGTGAGGAAGCGAATCTGTTGACGATGTTGTCCGGATTGTTGAAGACGGCATAGGCTGCGCTTTCGAGAGGTTTTTGGCAGACAATGGTGAAAGCGCACCATGGGGTGATGATGGGTTGCCCGTAGAGGAACGTGTCTGTGTAGTTTATGCTTTCGATTCTCCCAACAACATTTCTCTCGTGATAGTTGTACAGAATAACATTCTCGGCATTTACGCTAATGGAGAAAGAAGATTTGTCTTTAGGGATGATGTTTATCTTGGCGTTTACCGGCTGTACGTGCGTGGAGTCCATGATTATCATGAAATCTTTCTGCCCATACAGTTCGTGAACTCTGAGGCGGCCTTCGCGGTAATACGAGATGAAGATACCCATGTCGTTCACCGCATTTGTTATTAGACTTCTCGAACCGAGTATTGCTAACTGGTTGTCGAAGTTCCTCATGCCCTTGCCGAGCATGACGCCTTGCGTTAGGTCAGTGGAGCGACTATCTTTACCGGCCATATCGATGATTACAGTTGCCTCGGCTGAGTATACGACAGGGGAGTACCGGTGGTATATCTTAAGTCCGACTAAGACGACGGCAACGGATATGACGAAAAGCCACCAAAAACGTATGACATCGGAAAGTAGCTTTTTCGGGTCAATGAAAGAGATTATGCTGTCTTCTTCGCTCTCTTGCTGTACGTAGTTCTTGTTATCCATTCGTTCAGTCGGTTATTTTAAAGCTGGAGGAAAAGGAGGTAAAGGGTTACGAGCGAAGAGACGAGCGTAAGCGACAGGGTCTCTCCGAAGCCGAACATCTTAAACCATAGAGGCCTGACGTAAATAACATCGTTGGGGTAGACATAGTAATAGTCGGACTCCATGAAATTGCCCTTCGTGAGGTCGAGTACGTGCACGGAAACTTCTCCATTCTCGTCCCTTCTCAATATTTTCACTTCCTTGCGTTTTGCGTATGAAGTAAAACCGCCTGCCATTGAGACGGCATCGAAGATCGTAATTTGGTCACGGGACATGGTGAATTGACCTTGGTGGTTGACCTCTCCCATTATAGAAAATGTGTTTGTCGCAAGTCTGACAATCAGAGTGAATCCATTCAGCGTATGCGAGATGGCTTCGTGGATTCTTTGTTTGGCCTCACGGAGGTTGCACCCTTTTAAGTCGATACGACCTGTGACAGGAAAATCGATGCAACAGCTGTCGTCAAGCCCATAATAATAAAATTCTTGCCGTAAATTGCCGCCTTGACCTTTTTGAGCAGATTGAGGATTGTAAAAGGAGGAGAGATCCGTGTTTGGCGTGGTTACGTTGATGAAGAGGTAGTCATTGGGTTTGAGGACGTACTGCTCGGTTACCTCTTTGGGAGTTTGGAATGTTGATTCTTCGGGTATTGCGTCTTGTACGAGCACGATTTGTTTCTGCGGAATGCACGACGATATCGTTAGAACGATTGCAATGCAAGCCGTAAGGAGCATTATTCTTTTTTGACCGTATTTCATCGGGAAGCTCATGGATTAATGTTTTGCGCACTTAGCATTTTGCAAAAATATGGAATTGCGTTGGTTTTTTGAGGTTATGCGAGCGTTTAATGAGGTGAAAATTATCTGCTTGTGAGGATGAAGAGTGTTGAGAAGAGGAAAGTTGAGATGCTGATAATCTTGAGTTGAGAGTCGAAAAAAGAGTGGGTGTCGTTAGTGTGTGTGCGTATGGCGTTGATTATCAAGGGTGTTGTGGCGAGTAGGGAGATCGATTGAATTGACGACCCCCAAATGGCAATGTAGATGGATATTAGGGTAATGGCGGAGACGATGACGATGGAGTGGTATATTTTGGCGCATTTACGACCGATAATGATGGGGATGGAGCGTTTCCCGGCCACGAGGTCACTCTCCATGTCGCGTATGTTATTCATGTTAAGGACGCCAACAGAGAGCAGTCCAATGGCTGAGGCGAGGAGGAAAGATTGTGGTAGAAGTGTTCCTGAATGCAGGTAAAGGCATCCGCAAACCCCGACAATCCCGAAAAAGATGAAGACACTCAAGTCGCCAAGGCCTACGTAGCCGTAGGCGTGTTTGCCGCAAGTATATGTGATGGCCGCGGCTATGCAAAGGAGGCCGATGACGAAAAGGGTCGCCAGTCCGTACATCCCGATTATTGGGAGACTTACCACGAGAAGCGAGATTCCTGCCACAAGAGATAAAAGGCTGAAAACTAATATTGCACGCTGCATCGCAACGGGAGATATTGCTCCACTTTGCACGGCACGTGTGGGACCTTTGCGCTGGGCATTGTCGACACCGTGGACCGTGTCACCGTAGTCGTTGCTAAGGTTGGAGAGGATTTGGAGGAAGAGCGTTGTTGTGAGTTCGAGTGCGAAGATTGTTGTGGAGAAGCAATCGTTCTGGAGGGCAATTGCGGAACCCGTCAGGACGAGTGCGAAAGACAGGGGTAGAGTTCGCAGCCGAAATGCTTCGAGCCATGTTTTTACGATGGACATAGGCGCGGGCGAGTGTGTTTATGTGGCAAAGAATAAGTCAGAAGCCGCCACGCGAGGTGAGGCTTCTGACTCTTGCGTCAGCTTTGTGCGGATATTGTTGGCACGATGGGTTAGTCTCTGCGGAAGATGTCTCGGGTATATATTTTGTCCTTGACGTCGTCGAGACACTTGTCGTAACGATTGGCGATAATGGCTTGACTTTGAGCCTTGAATGCATCGAGATCGTTGACGACCCTGCTGCCAAAGAATGTGCTTCCGTCTTGGAGGGTAGGCTCATAGATTATGACCTCGGCACCTTTGGCCTTAATCCTTTTCATGACACCTTGAATGCTGCTTTGGCGGAAGTTGTCGGAGTTTGACTTCATTGTGAGGCGGTACACACCAACAACGCAAGCCTTCTCAGACGATGGGTCGAAGTCGCCGCGGTTGTAATAGTCGTAATATCCGGCCTTGTGGAGAACTCGGTCAGCGATAAAGTCCTTGCGTGTGCGGTTGCTCTCTACGATTGCCTCGATGAGATTCTCGGGGACGTTCTCGTAGTTGGCGAGGAGCTGTTTGGTGTCCTTTGGGAGGCAATAGCCGCCGTAGCCAAAGGAGGGGTTGTTGTAGTGGTCGCCGATGCGGGGGTCGAGGCTCACGCCTTTAATGATACTTTGCGTGTCGAGACCTTTGATTTCGGCGTAGGTGTCCAACTCATTGAAATAGCTAACGCGGAGGGCTAAGTACGTGTTGGCGAACAACTTGACAGCTTCGGCCTCAGTGAGACCCATGAAAAGGGTCTCGATATCCTCTTTAATTGCGCCCTCGTGGAGCAGACTTGCGAAGTCGCGGGCTGCGGAAGCCAATCCCTCAGGGTCAGAGCTGAGCTTTTCGTCGGGGCATCCGACAATTATTCGGCTGGGATAGAGGTTGTCGTAAAGAGCCTTACTCTCGCGAAGGAACTCGGGTGAGAAAAGTAGGCGGATGTCTTTGCCGTACTTTTTGTATAGCGAGGCGCAGTATCCGACAGGAATCGTGCTTTTGATAATCATCACGGCCTTTGGGTTAACCTCGAGGACGAGGTCGATAACCTCTTCGACGTGTGACGTGTCAAAATAATTCTTTACGGAGTCGTAGTTCGTTGGGGCGGCTATGACTACGAAGTCAGCATCTTTGTATGCGTCTTTGGCATCGAGTGTGGCGACGAGGTTGAGTTGTTTCTCGGCCAGGTATTTCTCGATGTACTCGTCTTGGATGGGGGAGATGTGGTTGTTGATTTTGTCTACCTTCTCAGGGATGACGTCAACAGCTTTGACCTGATGGTGCTGTGAGAGGAGGGTGGCTATGCTGAGACCAACATAGCCTGTTCCTGCTACAGAAATTTTTGCGTTTGAGATGCTCATTATTCTCTCGTGTTAGTACGTCTATTTCAAGCTGTCTTGATACCAGTTGAAAAGCTTTTGGACACCGTCCTCAATTTCGACACTATGTGTCCAACCGAGGGAGTGGAGTTTGCTTACGTCGATGAGTTTTCTCATGGTGCCATCGGGCTTTGAGGCATCGAACTCCACAGTTCCTTTGAATCCGACGGCTTTGACAACGAGTTCAGACAATTGCTTGATGGTGAGCTCTTTGCCCGTTCCGACGTTAATATGGCAATTTCGGATTTCGCCAAGAGAAGGAATTGCGCCACCGCGTCCTTCGCTATTATTACGGTCTACCGTTCCATCGGCTTTTGCGCCGTAGAATACGGAGCTGTATTTCTCAATGCCGATTATGTCTTTGAAGTCGACATTCAGAAGCACGTGGACGCTGGCATCGGCCATGTCTTCGCTCCAAAGGAACTCGCGGAGGGGTGTGCCTGTTCCCCAAAGGACCACCTTATTGTTGAAAATTCCGTAGAACTCAAGGGCTTTGAGGATTCTCTCTTCTGAGTTTGAGCCATCGACATTGCCTTCGCCGATAAGCTGTTTGAGCTTCTCGTTGGGGTTGATGGGGCGCTTATTCATGTCGGTGCGTATGGCGTTCCAGTCGCCGTCGTTAATCAACTTGGCGAGGTAGACTTTGCGCATCATGGCCGGCATGACGTGGCTGTTTTCGAGGTGGAAATTGTCGTTAGGCCCGTAGAGGTTAGTGGGCATGACCGCGATGTAGTTCGTGCCGTATTGGAGGTTGTAGCTCTCGCACATCTTAAGCCCTGCAATTTTGGCAATTGCGTACTCCTCGTTTGTGTATTCAAGAGGGGATGTGAGGAGTGCATCTTCGGTCATGGGCTGCGGTGCGTTCTTGGGGTAGATGCACGTGCTGCCGAGGAAGAGGAGCTTTTTCACGCCATGGCTGTAAGCATTGCTTATGACGTTGCACTGCATCTTCATGTTTTGCATGATGAAGTCGGCACGATAGAGCGTATTGGCCATGATTCCGCCAACAAAGGCGGCGGCAAGGACTACAGCGTCGGGGCGTTCGTCGTCAAAGAATTTTTGGACGGCATATTGATCTGTGAGGTCGAGTTCCTTATGAGTACGACCTACAAGATTGTTGTAGCCGCGTTTTTTGAGGTTCTCCCAAATGGCAGAGCCGACGAGGCCGCGATGCCCTGCCACGTATATCTTTGAATCTTTGCTAAGCACGTTGAAATCTATCTGAGTGTAAACTACTTAACGATTCCTTTCTCCAGGTACTCGGCGAGGTTTGTGCGGACGCGTTGTCCGGCATCTTCTGCGGCCACCTTCGCCATGTCGCTGTCGACCATGATTTTGACAAGTTGCTCGAAAGAGGTCTTGTTGGGGTCCCATCCAAGCTCGGCTTTTGCCTTTGTGGGATCTCCCCAAAGGTTGACGACATCAGTCGGGCGGAAGAAGTCGGGCGACACCTCGATGAGGACTTTGCCTGTGGCCTTGTCGATGCCTTTTTCGTCAAGCCCTTCGCCGACAAACTCAAGCTCGATGCCGACGTGCTTGAAGGCGTAGTAGCAGAACTCTCTGACACTGTGCTGGACACCCGTAGCGATGACGAAATCTTCGGGGGTCTTGTGCTGGAGGATGAGCCACATACACTCGACATAGTCCTTGGCGTAGCCCCAGTCGCGAAGAGAGCCGAGATTTCCGAGGAAGAGTTTCTCTTGTTTGCCTTGTTTGATTCGGGCGGCGGCGAGGGTGATTTTGCGAGTTACGAAAGTCTCGCCGCGTCGCTCGCTCTCGTGGTTGAAGAGGATGCCTGAGCAGCAGAACATATCGTATGCCTCGCGGTACTCCTTGACAATCCAGAAGCCGTATTGCTTGGCCACGGCGTAAGGGGAGTATGGATGGAAGGGCGTATTCTCGTTCTGAGGGACCTCCTCGACCTTGCCGTAGAGCTCGGACGTGGAGGCTTGGTACATTCGGCAGGTCTTGGTCAACCCGCAAAGGCGGATGGCCTCAAGGATTCTGAGGACGCCCGTCGCGTCGACGTCGCAAGTGAACTCGGGAGAGTCGAAACTCACCTGCACGTGGCTTTGCGCTGCAAGATTGTACACCTCTGTCGGGCGGACTTTGCTCATGACCTGCATGATGCTCATGGAGTCGCCGAGGTCGGCGTAGTGGAGGTGGAAGTTGGGTTTGCCCTCGATGTGGGCGATTCTCTCGCGGAAATCGACGGACGAACGGCGTATGGTGCCATGGACTTCATAGCCCTTGTCGAGCAGGAACTCAGCTAAGTATGAACCGTCTTGGCCTGTTACACCCGTGATGAGGGCGACATTCTTCTTATCCATGTGAAAGTGTAGCGTTAGTTGTGGGTTACGTGTGACAAAATTAGGGAGTTAATTTGTCATTCAATGACTATTTTTCTATAAATGAGGGGGATATTAGTTTTGAGACATGAATTGTCGTAGGGCTAACCTAAGAAATAGGGGGTCTTGCGTCCCGCCCGTCTCGCAGCAGGAGTGCATGGCGAGCATTGGGTTTCCGACATCGACACCGCGGAGGGGGAGTTGGCTTGTCATGATGTTGCCGAGGGTAGAGCCTCCTGGAATGTCACTTCTGTTTACGAAAGATTGGCAAGGAACGTTTGCTTTTTGACACGCAAGTTTGAATACCGCGGCTCCGTCGGCGTCGGTCATGTATTTTTGGTTGGCGTTGTACTTGATGACAGGGCCGCCATTGAGAACCGGGTAATTTGCGGGGTCTGACAGCTCGGGGTGGTTGGGATGAATGGCGTGCGCCATGTCGGCTGAGACGAGGAACGAATTGTAGACGACGCGTTGGGAAGTCTCGACATCGAGGCACAGCTTTGAGCAAATCCGCTCCAGGACATTTTTCACCAATGGGGATGCCGCACCTTGCTTAGTTCCGCTTCCGACCTCCTCATTGTCAAGGACAATGAGCATCTTGGAGACATTGGAATCGAGAGTGTCGACGAAAGCAAGGAAAGACTCATAGGCCATTGTGAGATTGTCTTGCTTCGGGCAGATAAGGAGCGAGTTGTCGAAGCCGGCTATGCTGCCTGGGGTGGTATCGTAGGCGTAGAGGTCGAAATCGAGGACACTGTCGGATTCGATGTCAAGAAGTTGGCTGAGGTAATCGGTAACGGCCAATTGCTGGAGCGAGGACGACGCTTGGGCAAGTATTTGCATATCAACTTGTTTGTTGAATGCGAAGCCGTCGTTAACGTTTCGGTTGAAATGAATTGCGACGCTTGGGATTACGCCAATGGGTCTCTTGAAATCTACGAGTTTGGACTCGGGGCGCATTGGGTCGTCACTCCTCAGGATGACCCTTCCGGCCAACGAGATGGGTCGGTCGAGCCAAGAGTAAAGGATTGCCCCGCCATACGTCTCGACGCTGAGGCGTGTGTCATTTGCGACGCGCGACGTATTGTTGGGCTTGATGCGGAACGTAGGGGAATCGGAGTGGGACGCAATCATGCGGAAGCCATTTCCGCCGCGTAAGTCGTCGCCGAGATGTAAGGCGACGAGGGAAGTGCCGTTGAACGTGAGAAAGTATCGCCCGCCCGTCTTGACATTCCAAGCGTTGCGGAGGTCGAGCTGCTCGAATCCGTTGTCAATAAGTTTGCGCTTAAGATTATCGACAACATGGAATGCGGAGGGGGAGTTTGCGACAAAACCGATGAGGGACTTGCTTTCAGCTATGGCCTCGTTGCTCGCAATTGTGTGGGACATGGCTATTTCTTTGATTTGTCGGTTGTTGGCGCCAATTTGGCGTAGAGGTCCGGGCGAAGGGTGCGTGTGCGTTCAAGAGCTTGCTCTTCACGCCATTTCTCGATATTGGCCTCATGGCCCGAGAGGAGGATGTCTGGGACCTTCCATCCGTTATACTCGGCTGGGCGAGTGTAGATTGGGGCGGCAAGAAGCCCGTCTTGAAAGGTGTCGGT